>NZ_SMKH01000159.1 GCF_004348515.1 Actinomadura sp. KC345
CCCCG
Organism: Actinomadura sp. KC345; assembly: GCF_004348515.1. Taxonomy (GTDB): domain Bacteria; phylum Actinomycetota; class Actinomycetes; order Streptosporangiales; family Streptosporangiaceae; genus Spirillospora. The sequence goes on from NZ_SMKH01000159.1 coordinate 6, forward strand.
AGAACGGCCCGATCCCCCTCCACCTCACCAAGCCGTAATCAGTCGGAGCAGGTCTGGGTCGACACCGGCTCGGTGGCGTTGCGTCCCGCACGCACGTCAGGGGCGACCTCCTCCGCGGTGAGGGCGTAGCCCGTCGAGGGGCTGTCCAGCGCCGCCGCGAAGATGACGCCGTAGACGCGCCCGTCCGTGGTCAGGAGCGGGCCACCGGAGTTGCCCGGCTCGACCTTGCCGCGGACGGCGTAGATCTCACGGCTGACCTGGCCGGAGTGGTAGATGTCCGGGCCGCGCGCCGTCTGCCTGGCGCGGATGCGGGCGGCGCCCGCGCTGAACGGCTGGTTCTTCGGGAAACCGGCGATGATCGCGTTGTCGCGGACGCGCGCCTCGTCGGCGAACTCCAGGGCGGGCGCCTGCAGCCCCGGCACGTACAGGACGGCGATGTCGCGCCTGGGGTCGTACAGGACGACCCGTCCGCGGGCGGTCTCGCCGTTCACCGTGGCCACCGCGGACGGGCCGCGCGCTCCGGCGACGACGTGCGCGTTGGTCATGATGTGCTGCGGCGCGAACACGAACCCGGTGCCCTCGATCCGGCGCTGGCACTGCGGCGCCGTGCTGACGACCTTCACGATGCTGGCGCGGGCGGCCTTCACCCCGCGGGCGTTCAGCACGGACTCGTCCGGCGGCGGCACCTGCACCACCGACTCGCCGCCGAGCCCGTTGAAGACCTGCGGGAACTCGCTGCTCTTCACGAAGCCCTGGAACGAGGTGAACCACGACTGCGCCTGCGGCGGCATCACGTCGTTGATGCCGCCGATGATCGAGGAGCCCTTGACCTGCGTCCGGACGGGCCTGAACTCGGAGTTGGCGACCAGGCTCCCGAAGAACCAGGCGACGATCAGCAGCGACATGGCGCTGACGAAGGTGCCGCCGACCGCGTCCGCCGTGCGGGCGTTCAGGCCGGTCACCCGGTTGCGCAGGACGGCGCCGAGGGAGGACGCCATCAGCTGCCCGAACGTGGCGGCCAGGAACGCGATCACGATGGCGAGAAGGGCCTGCTGCGCGGCGCCCTCGACCGCGGACTCGGCGATCGGCGGTGCGATCAGCACCCCGACGACGCCGCCGCCGACGAAGCCGGCGAAGCTCAGCAGGCTCACGATGAAGCCCTGCCGGTAGCCCGAGACTCCGAACAGCACGACGAGCACGAGCAGGATGACATCGAGAACGTGGTCGTGCAGCACCGCTTCACCGTATAGTGCCGCGCACCCGGTACACGTCCCCTGGATGTACCAGATTCGGGTGCGTTGGGTAGCCGCCAGGTGTGATGCGGTGTCGCCGCCGCCACCGTCCCGACCGAGAAGTGGCGCCTGACCTGCGGCTCCCTTTCACGGCACCCGCACGGGCCGTTCTTCACGGCCGGCGTGCGGAACGCTCAGCTTCGGGATGAGAGGTTGAGGACATCCTGCGGCAGGTCCTCGACGCGGCCGGTGTCCCACGGGCGGTTCCAGCCGCCGGCGTCCAGGACCTGGGTGAGCAGCGCCGCGGTGAAGCCCCACACCAGCATGCCGCCGACGTGGAACGCCGGACCGAGCCTGATCCCGGACGGGTGCCGGACCATCGTCCGGTTCGCCGGGTCGACCAGGTGGTCGATGGGGACGCGCGCGACCGCCGCGACCTCCCCCGGGTGGCCGGGTGCGACCTCCGACGGTTCCCGCCACCAGCCGGCGACGGGAGTGACCCGGTGCTCGCTTCTCGACAGGTACAACTCGGGCAGCGAGCAGAGGACGTCCACGCCGGACGGCTCGACGCCGGTCTCCTCCCACGCCTCGCGCAGTGCCGCCGAGACCGGACCGTCGTCCTCGGGGTCGACGCGTCCGCCGGGGAACGCGGGCTGCCCGGCGTGGTTGTTCAGCGTGGCCGCGCGCTGGGTGAGCAGGATGTCGGGGCCGTCCGGTCCCTCACCGAACAGGATCAGGACGGCCGCCGCGCGCGCGTCGGGGGCGGGCCGGAACGTCGGAGGCACCGACATCCGCGGACCCTCGACGCGGAAACGGTCGAGCCACTCGGGGCAGTCGGGGGCTTTCTCGCTCACGTCCGTCCCAACTCCGAAGATCCCGCTTTCCTTCCCCGCCTGGACGTCACGCCCTCCGAGCTGGGCGGCTGCGTCACGAGAACGGACCCGGTTTGACGAGCTTGCGGGCGGTCATCTCGTCGGTCGGGCCTTCACCGAACGACGGGCACAGCCGCGTCAGGGGGCACGCCCCACAGGCTGGACGTCGCGCATGGCAGATGCGGCGGCCGTGCCAGATCAGCCTGTGGGACAGCATCGTCCAGTCCTTGCGCGGGATCAGTTCGCCGATCTCTTGTTCGACCTTCACGGGGTCGTCCTCGGTCGTCCAGCCGAATCGGCGGGCGAGACGGCCGAAGTGGGTGTCGACGGTGATTCCGGGGACGTCGAACGCGTTGCCCAGGACGACGTTGGCCGTCTTGCGACCAACGCCGGGCAGGGTGACGAGGTCTTCGAGGCGGCCTGGGACCTCACCATCGAACCGGTCCCGCAGTGCGGCGGACAGGCCCATCACCGACTTGGTCTTGGCGCGGAAGAACCCGGTGGGTTTCAGTATCGCCTCGACGTCCTCGGGGTCGGCGGCGGCGAGGTCCTCGGGGGTGGGGTACTTGGCGAACAGCCCCGGCGTGGTCATGTTCACCCGCATGTCGGTGGTCTGCGCCGACAGGACGGTCGCGACGAGGAGCTGGAAGGGGGTGCCGAAGTCCAGCTCGCAGTGCGCGTCGGGGTAGGTCTCGGCCAGGATTCGGTTCATCCGGCGCGCCCGCCGCACGAGCGCGAGCCTGCTCTCGGGCTTGCGCCCCGCACCACGCCCCGAACCGGAACCCGCACCGGGGCCCGCGCTACGCCCGCCGCCTCGCCCTTCCGGGCGTCCGGCCTCAGGAGCCGAGTTGGTCGCCATGCCGCCAGGGTAGAGCCTCCCTTAAAAAGACATGCATGTTCTTTTATGTTAGGGTCACCGCCATGATTTTCGACTCCTCCCGGTGGACGGCGACCCTCGCCGGGCGGCGCGTGCTGATCACAGGCGCCGCCCGCGGCATCGGCGCGGCACTGGCCGCCAGGCTGCACGAACGGGGCGCGCGGGTCGCGCTCACCGGCCTGGAGCCCGACCTGCTCGCCGCCGTCGCCGCCGAATGCGGCCAGGCGCCCTGGTGGACGTGCGACGTGACCGACCGCGGCAGGGTCGAGGAGGTCGTGAACAGCGCGGCGCAGGAGCTGGGCGGCCTGGACGTGGTCGTGGCCAACGCCGGTGTGGCCGCGCAGATGCCCATCATCGGCGGCGACCCGACCGTCCTGGAGCAGAGCCTCCGCGTGAACGTTCTGGGCGTCCACAACACCCTCCGTGCGGCCGGCCCCCACATCAGCCATGAACGCGGCTACGCGCTGGCCGTGGCATCCCTCGCGGCTGCCGTGCACGCGCCATTGCTCGGCGCCTACAGCGCGTCCAAGGCCGCGGTGGAGGCGCTGGGCAACACGATGAGGGCCGAGCTGCGTCCGTGGGGCGCGAAGGCCGGTGTGGCCTACTTCGCCGAACTCGACACCGACATGACGAGCCGCGGGTTCGACACCAAGGCGGCGTCCACCCTGATGGGTGCGGGCTTCGGCGCCACGCTGTTCTCGGCCGTCTCGCCGCTGCGCCTGGGGATCGACGCGCTCGAACGCGGCATCTCCCGCCGCTCCAAGCGGGTCGTCGCCCCCCGGTGGGTCGGCCCCATCCTGCCGGTCAGGATGCTCGCGCAGCCGATCGCCGACTACGCCGTCCAGCGCGATCTGCGCAAGACCCTGGAGATCGCGCGGACCGAACAGGTCGAGCTGACCACACCGCAGCCGGAGGCCGACCGGTGACGGCGCCCCGCGCCACTCCCGGTCGGCTCGGCGACGTCGGGGTGGTGAACTGGCTCGTCTGCCAGGTCGCGGGCAGGGCCGCCGGGACGGGGCCACCGAACCTGTTCATGACGATGGCGCGCAGCCGCGGCCTCTTCCGCGGCTGGCTGTGGTTCGCCGGACGGCTCATGCCCGGGGGCTCCCTCCCGCGCCGGGAGACCGAACTGGTGATCCTCCGCGTCGCCCACCTGCGCGACTGCCGCTACGAGTTCGACCACCACGTCCGCCTCGGCCGCCGCGCCGGGGTCCGCGAGCGGGACGTCCAGCGCCTCCTCGAAGGACCGGGCGCGGACGGCTGGACCCCGCGGGAGCAAGCCGTCCTCGCCGCGGCCGACCAGCTCCACGAGGAGCGCGACCTCGACGACGAGACCTGGACCCGGCTGCGCACCCATCTCACCGAGAGCGAGTGCGTCGAGCTGACCATGCTCGTCGGCCACTACGAGATGCTCGCCACCGCGATCACCGCGCTGCGCGTGCAGCCCGACCGGCACCGGCGCGAGAGCAGGAAAGCGAACCGGGACGAGAACCGGAGCCGCTGACCGGCGTTGCGCGCGTGGGGATCACCACACTTCCGCGGCCGGAGCGTCAGCCGTCCAGGACACCCGACCGCAGCAGGAGACGCACATGCTCGGTGACCGGGGGCCCGACCGCGCGCAGCGCCTCCATGTCACCGGCCGCGACCGCCGGCGTCACCATGGCGCCCACCGCCGACACGACGATCTGGCAGGCGAACGCGGCGGCCTCGCCGCTCAGGCCCATCATGTCCACGAGCGCCTCGGCGAGGTCGTGCTGGATCTCGGACCGCCGCTGGATCGCCTCCGTGCCGGCCGCGTAGACCTCCACCAGGAAGAGCCGCGCGTAGCCCGGCTCGGACGCCAGCGCGTCCAGATAGGCGGTGAAGGCGCGCTCGAACCGGGCCAGCGGGTCGCCTCCGCCCTCCGCGGAGGCGACCAGCCGGCGGCGGAGCAGCTCGCTCGCGATGTCGAACGCCGCCATGAAGCAGTCGAGCTTGGACGAGAACAGGCCGTAGAAGCTCTGCCGGGACACCCTGGCCAGTTTCAGGACGTCCTCGACCGACGTCCCCACGTACCCTTTCTCGGTCATCGCCGCCGCCATGGCCGCGCAGAGGCGGTCACGATGGACCCGCTCGACCTCCGTGCGGGAGAGCGCGTGCCGCCCCCGTGGGAGCCTGCGCGGCGAGGACTGGGACATCAGATCAGGTTAAGGCACCGCCGAACGACTTCACGGCCGTCCGGTAAGGGGGGAAGAGACCGCTGTGATGGCATTCACCCAAAGGTCCGTACACTGGGCGAACGGGACCGCGGCGCCCCGGCGCGGCCGGACGAGCCCGGTCCCGCGTTTCGGCGCGCCGTGACCCTGCCTTCACGTACGCGGTGGGACGTACGTCACACTATGCATGTAGGTGTTCGAGGAGGAGAAGCGTGACCGATCGTGACGTGGACGTTCTGAGCAGAGCCCCGCTCTTCGAGGCCCTCGACGAGCAGGGTGCCAAGGCGCTGCGCGCCAACGTGACCGAGACGCGGCTGGCCCGCGGTCAGACACTGTTCAACGAGGGCGAGACCGGAGACCGGCTCTACGTCGTTCTCGAGGGCAAGATCAAGCTGACCCGGACCGCGCCCGACGGCCGGGAGAACCTGCTGAGCGTGCTCGGCCCCAGCGAGATGTTCGGTGAGCTGTCCCTGTTCGACCCGCGCCCCCGGACCGCCAGCGCCATAGCGGTGACCGAGGTCCGCCTGGCGGGCCTGGGCCACGACGACCTGCGGCCCTGGCTGACGGGACACCCTGAAGTGGCCGTCCAGCTACTGCGCGCCCTCGCGCAGCGGCTGCGCAAGACCAACGACGTCATGGCCGACCTGGTGTTCACCGACGTCCCCGGGCGTGTCGCCAAGGCGCTGCTCGACCTCGCCGAGCGGTTCGGCCAGCCGTCCGAGTCCGGCCTGCACGTGCACCACGACCTCACCCAGGAGGAACTGGCCCAGCTCGTCGGCGCGTCCCGCGAGACGGTCAACAAGGCGCTCGCCGACTTCGCGCAGCGGAACTGGCTGCGTATAGAGGCCCGCGCCGTCGTCATCCTCGACATCGAGCGCCTCCGCAAGCGCTCGAAGTAGCGCCGCATCCGCGGCGGGGGTCAGCGGTCGTCGAGGTAGTCGAGTTGTGACTGGACGGACCACTCCGCCGCGGGCCAGAGGGACTTGTCGACGTCGGCGTAGACGCGTTCGACGACCTCGCGGGCGGTCCGCGCGCCCGCGGCGACGGCGGCCTCCACCTGGGCGAGGCGCTCGCGGCGGTGATCGATGTAGTGGTCGAGGACGGCGATCGGGTCGTCCAGCTTGGGCCCGTGACCAGGAAGGATCGTGGCGGCCTCGACATCGGCGGAGAACGCGCGGAGCCGGTCGAGCGAGCTGAGGTAGTCGCCGAGCCCGCCCTCCAGGACGGTCGTCCCGTACCCGAGGACCGTGTCGCCGGTGAGGACCGCGCCGTCCGCCGGCAGCCAGAACGTGAGCGAGTCGTCGCTGTGGCCGGGCGTCTCCATGATCCGCAACTCAAGGCCGCCGGTCGTCACGACGTCGCCCTCCGAGAGCCCCTCGTCGCCGAGCCTGTGCCGCGGGTCGAGCGCCCGCACCTTGACGGATCCACCGGCCAGCTTCGCGAACTTCCCGGCTCCGGCCGAGTGGTCGGGATGGCCGTGGGTGAGCAGGACGAGACCGACGCGGCGCCCCTGGGCCTCGACGGTGTCCAGGACGCGCCGCAGGTGCTTGCCGTCCTTGGGGCCGGGGTCGACGACGACGGCCTCGTCGGAGCCGGGCTCCGCGATGATCCAGGTGTTGGTGCCGTCCAGGGTCATGACGGACGGATTCGGGGCCAGCACGCATCTCGCCCGTTCGGTGCCCATCCCGTCGATCTCCGTCATGTGCCCCATCCTTCCTGAGCCCAGATCCGGGTGACGGACCGGGTTCCACCCGAGGCGATCGAGATGCCGCAGCGCCGACGTGCCCGCCAGCCGCCACACGACCGCCCTGCCACCGCGCACGGACTCACCCGTCCAGGTCGTAGTGCCGCGCCTCGGACTCCGGCATGATCAGGTACGCCTCACCGTTGATGATCTCCGCGGTGGGCTCGTGGACGACGATCTCGCGGGGCGCGGCCAGCACGTCCGCGACCGTCTCGTACTCGGCCAGCTCCGCCAGCGTCACGATGGTCGGCGGGAGCATCATCCACTCGCCCTCGGCCGCGCGCTCGGCGGCCTCCGCCGGGCGCACCCACGCCACCCGGTCCGCCTCGGTGCTGACGTCCCGTGCCCGCTGGCCCTCCGGCATCGCGGCGACGAAGAACCGGGTGTCGTAGCGCTTCGGCTCGATCAACGGGGTGATCCAGTGCGCCCAGGGCCGCAGGAGGTCCGAGCGCAGCACGAGCCCGCGCCGGTCGAGGAACTCGCCGAACGACTGCGAACGGTCGAGCAGCGCCTGCCGGTCGGCCTCCCACTCGTCGCCGCGGGTGTCGTCCACGACCGTCTCCCCGGTCGGGCCCGCCAGCAGGACGAGGGTCTCCTCGAACGTCTCCCGGACGGCCGCGCACACCAGCTCGCGGGCGAGCGTCTCGCCGGCCTTGAAGGCCGACCCCCACGCGGCGGGCGGCGGACCGGACCACGCCGGCGTCGCGTCCCCGTCGCGCGGGTCCACCGACCCGCCCGGGAACACGTAGGCACCGGGCGCGAACGCCATGGAACGCACGCGCCGCAGCATGAACGCCTGGAGCCCGTGCCGCTCGTGATCGCGGAGGACGACGACCGTGGCCGCGTGACGTGCGGGAACGGGCTCGACTCTGCCTGCGAGGATGTCCTCGATCATGTCCCGGAACTCCGCCGGCAGCTTGAGCCCGTTCACCATCGCCGTACCGTCCTCCAGATCCCCCATGGCGGCCTATTCGGACATACCGAACGTCATTCCGTCAAGTATCCATCACGGACCGGAGGCTCAGGCGATCTCGGCGATCAGTTCCACTTCGACGGGGACGTCGCGGGGGAGGACGGCGACGCCGACGGCGCTGCGGGCGTGCTTGCCCGCGTCCCCGAACACCTCGGCCAGCAGGTCGCTCGCCCCGTTGATCACCTGGGGCTGGCCGTGGAAGTCCGGCGCGCTGGCGACGAACCCCACGACCTTGACGATGCGCGCGATCCGGGACAGTTCGCCGACCTCGGCCTTGAGCGCCGCGATGCAGTTCAGCGCGCAGATCCGCGCCTGCCGAGCGGCCTCCTCGGCGCCGACCTCGGCGCCCACCTTCCCGGTCGCGCCCAGCTCGCCCTTGACCAGCGGAATCTGCCCGGCCGTGTAGACGAGCGCCCCCGTCCGGGCCGTGGGGACATACGACGCGACCGGCGGCACGAGCTCCGGCAGCTCGATCCCCAGCTCGCGAATCCGCTCTTCAGGCGTGCTCATAGCCCTCCTTACTTATTGCAGTTCCCTTGGCGTCGGGCCCTGGGGGCCCTCCTTCGGCGGGAACTGCGTGCGATCGCTGCATCGCTCCGAACTCGCCTTGGCGGCTCGCTGCGCGATCAGGTTTCTCGCTTCGCTCGCAACCTGCCTTCGGACGCGATCGCAGTGGTTCCGGTTGTTGCGGGGTTGCTCTGGTGGCTGAGGTCGGCGCGACGCTACGGGGTCATCAACCGACTCTGGGTCTCTAGCAACCGACTCTGGTTCTCTAGGACTGCACTTCGCGCTTGAAGTAGGCCACGAGGTTCTCCGGGTTCGGCCCCGGCAGGACGGTGACGAGCTCCCACCCGTCCTGGCCCCAGTTGTCGAGGATCTGCTTGGTCGCGTGTACCAGCAGCGGAACGGTCGCGTACTCCCACTTCTTCATGCCGTCACCCTAGCGATCGGCCTGTCCGATCCCCCCTCGAACCCACCGTTCGGAGGGGATCGGAAACCTCGCGCCGCCTCAGTACTGGGGCGGGGGCTGCTGCCCGCTCTGGGGCCAGCCGCCGGGGGTCCCGCCGCCGGGTTGCCCACCGCCCTGGTACCAGTCGCCCGGCTGGGCGCCGCCACCGGTGATGCCGCGCTGCTCGTCGGTCTGCTCGGAGGCGACCTCACGCGACGCGGGGCCACGGTTCGGCTCGTCCAGGCCGACGACCGGGGGGACGTCCTCGGGGGATTCCAGCGGCGACGTCTCGGCCGCCTTGGCCAGTTCCTGCTCGGCCTTCGCGAGCCGCTCCCCGAGGCCGAGCCTCTCCTCCTTCTCGTCCTCGGTCTCGCCGCGCGGCCCGGCGGCACGGTCGAAGAACCGCAGGATCTCGACCGGGAGCGGCATGATCAGCGTGCTGTTCTTCTCTGCGGACACCTCCACCACCGTCTGGAGCAGGCGAAGCTGGAGGGCGGCCGGGTCCTGCGACATGATCTCACCGGCGGCGGCGAGCCGCTTGGACGCCTGGAACTCGCCGTCCGCGGTGATGATCCGGGCGCGCCGCTCGCGCTCCGCCTCGGCCTGCCGCGCCATCGACCGCTTCATGCCCTCGGGCAGCGAGACGTCCTTGATCTCGACCCGCTCGATCATGACGCCCCACGGGTCCTGGGTGATCTCGTCGATGATGCCCCGGAGCTGCGCGTTGATCTTCGCGCGCTCACCGAGCAGTTCCTGCATGTCGGACTGCCCGATGACCGACCGCAGGGAGGTCTGCGACACCTGCGAGGTCGCGTAGCCGTAGTGCTGGACGTTGACGACCGCCTTCACCGGGTCGATGACGCGGAAGTACACGACCGCGTCGACGCGGACGCTGACATTGTCCTGGGTGATCCCATCCTGCCCGGGAACGTCCAGCGTGATCGTCTGCCGGCTGACCTTCTGCATCCGCTCGATGATCGGCACGATCGCCGTCAGTCCCGCCTCCCGGACCGCGCCGGGCCGCAGCTGGTTGCCCCGCTGCACCTTGCCGAGCCGGAACACCACACCGTGCTCGAACTGCTGGACGATCCGTATCGACGACATCAGGACGAGCCCCACACCGAAGACGACGATGAGAAGGATGGTGATTATCAGCCCTTCCATGACGGGCACCTTTCTCGCGTTGACGGCTTGGGCGGCGGGGGGACGACCCCGGAAGTCCGGCCGTGGCCGGTCCACGTTTCCCAGTCAACCCCGCGGGCAGGCCGAAAAACAACGTCAGCGGGCGATCTTCGCAGCGTGGGGGGCACCGTGTCAGGGATCACTTGCATGAGAACGGGCGCACTCTGAAGTGTTTGACGAGTGAACGATATGGTCGATCGGGTGAGCGCGAGAGACACCGACTGGGACGGCGTACGCCTCCATGTGGTCACCGGCAAGGGCGGCACGGGCAAGACGACCGTCGCCGCGGCACTCGCCCTCGCCTTGGCCGCCGGCGGCCGGAGGGTCCTGCTCGTCGAGGTCGAGGGCCGCCAGGGCATCGCCCAGATCTTCGACTGCCCGCCGCTTCCGTACGAGGAACGCCGCGTCGCCGTCGCCCCCGACGGCGGGGACCTGTACGCGCTCGCCATCGACACCGAAGAGGCGCTGCTCGAATACCTCGAGATGTTCTACAGCCTCAAGCGCGCCGGGAAGGCGATGACCAAGCTCGGTGTCGTCGACTTCGTCACGACCATCGCGCCCGGCCTGCGCGACGTGATCCTCACCGGGAAGACCAGCGAGTCGGTGCGGCGCAAGAAGAAGGACGGCTCGTTCATCTACGACGCCGTCGTCATGGACGCCCCGCCCACCGGCCGCATCACGAAGTTCCTGAACGTCAACCACGAGGTGTCCGGGCTCGCGAAGGTCGGACCGGTCCGGAACCACGCCGACACCGTCATGAAGGTCGTGCGCAGCCCCGAGACCGCCGTCCACTTCGTCACGCTCCTTGAGGAGATGCCCGTCCAGGAGACGATGGACGGGATCCGCGACCTCACCGAGGCCGGCATCCCCATCGGGGGCGTCGTCGTCAACATGGAGCACTCTCCCGTCCTCACCGAGGACGATCTCGCCGCGGCCGTCGCCGGCACCCTCGACACCGACGAGATCGTCCGGGGCGTGAAGGCCGCCGGGCTGGAGCACGACGCCGAGCCGATCGCCGAGGTGCTCGCAGCGGAGGCCGCCGACCACGCCCGGCGCACCGCCCTCCAGCGCCGCGAGAAGGAGCGCCTGGAGTCGATCGACCGTCCCCGCTACGCGCTGCCGCTGCTGTCGGACGGCATGGACCTCGCCGGCCTGTACGACCTCGCCGCCGCCCTGCGCGCCCAAGGCGCGGCATGACCCCCGCCCTGCGAGTCCGGGGCCCCCGAATGACCATCGAGGGGACGCGATGACGACCGGTAAGACCCCGCCCGCGCTCGACGTCGACGCGCTGCTCGACGACCCCCGCACCAAGATCATCGTGTGCTGCGGCTCCGGCGGCGTCGGCAAGACCACCACCGCGGCGGCCCTCGGCATCCGCGCCGCCGAGCGGGGCCGGGACGTGGTCGTCCTTACCGTCGACCCGGCCCGCCGACTCGCCCAGTCGATGGGCCTCTCGGAGCTGGACAACAACCCGCGCAAGATCGACATCGAGGGCGACGGCGAACTGCACGCCATGATGCTCGACATGAAGCGCACCTTCGACGAGATCGTCGACGCGCACGCCGACCCGGACCGGGCCAAGCAGATCCTCGCCAACCCCTTCTACCAGTCGCTGTCGTCCAGCCTGTCCGGGACGCAGGAGTACATGGCGATGGAGAAGCTCGGGCAGCTGCACCGGTCCGGGGCCTGGGACCTGATCATCGTGGACACCCCGCCGTCCCGCAACGCCCTGGACTTCCTGGACGCCCCCGAACGCATGGGCCGCTTCCTCGACGGCCGCTTCATGAAGCTCCTCGCCGCCCCCGCCAAGACCGGCGGCCGGCTGGGCGTCAAGGTCATCAGCGCCGGGTTCGGCATGTTCACCGGCGTCATCAACAAGGTCCTCGGCGTCCAGCTCCTGCGGGACGTGCAGACGTTCGTCGCCGCGTTCGACACGGTGTTCGGCGGGTTCCGCGAACGCGCCGAGAAGACGTTCAGGCTTCTCCAGACCCCCGGCACCGCGTTCCTCGTCGTCGCCGCACCGGAGCCCGACGCCCTGCGTGAGGCGTCCTACTTCGTCGAGCGCCTCGCCGAGGAGCGCATGCCGCTCGCGGGCCTCGTGGTCAACCGCGTCCACGAGTCCGCCGACGGCGCCCTCTCGGCCGCCCGTAGCCAGGCCGCCGCCGAGACCCTGGAGGAACGCGGCGAGCACACGCTGACCGCCGCGCTGCTCCGCCTCCACACCGACCGCATGCAGCTGGCCGCCCGCGAGGACCGCCTCCGCGACCACTTCGCCTCGACGCACCCGACCGTCCCGGTGACGGCCGTCCCCGCCCAGGCGGAGGACGTCCACGACCTGGACGGCCTACGCCAGGTAGGCGAAGACCTGGCCGCCTGACGGAGGCGGGTGCAGTCTGAGGCGTCCCGCGCATCTTCGAGATCGTCGCACTGCGCGGGTTCGCCCTGTTCGGCATCTCCATCGCGAACACCATCGACATCACCGGGATGCCGAAGGGCGGTTCCGACGTACCGGGCCCACGAGACGCTGCTGGACAAGCGCTCGGCCTCGCCGCCCGAAGCAGCGGTCGCTGATGTCGCCGCCGGCCCGCGAGCGAGGACGACCCACGGGTACGTTCGGCGCGAGCGTGGCGTTAGGCCCGCACCGGGCAATCCGGTGCGGGCCTGCTGCCACGCTTCTTATTCGGACCGTGCCGGTCCTTGAACCTCTGCCGGAGGGCGGGTCAGCTGGCGACGAGTTCTTCCTCGTCGACATCGACCGACCGCTCGTACTCTTCCTTCGCGGTTTCCAGCAGCGCGCGCCACGATCGCACATCCGGCCGACGCCGCAGCAGAGCACGGCGCTCTCGCTCGGTCATCCCGCCCCAGACACCGAATTCGATCCGGTTGTCGAGGGCATCGGCGAGACACTCCGTGCGCACTGGGCAGCCGCGGCAGATGAGCTTGGCTCGGTTCTGCGCCGCTCCCTGCACGAACAGGGCGTCCGGATCCGCGTTACGGCAGGCGGCGCGGGCGGTCCAATCCGTGATCCACATCTTGGCCCCACTCCCCTAGGGTCTGTGTCGATTTGCGCTCCTTGGCCGGACGGGCGCGGACGTCAGGCCGCCAAACGAAAGCCGTGGGGAAGAACTTACGGAAGCGAGGGACGTTTCAACAGCCCCCGGAGGGCCCATTCTCGATATAGCCCACCGGGGCCATACCGCCGGAACGGACTAGTTACCTGTAGTAGACGCGCCAGACACACAGCGGGTTGTCATGACGAGGGCATAACGGACGATCGCCCCGGTCAGCGCGCCGGAAAGCTTCGGGTACGGGAGTGGTGTCCCGGATGCACTCCTCGTCCCGCGTACCCTAGACCACGTGCGCGTTGCGAATACGGATCGGGTCAAGGCGGCATCCACGCTGTTCAGGTTGCTAGGTGCGGGGGTCGTCGCGGGCGTCCTCGTGGCCTTCATCGCGTTGCCGGGGGTCGGCAGCGCGGGCCTGACCGCGCGCGACGCCGCGAACAACTTCGAGAACATGGACGGTGAGCTGGAGACGACCCCGCCGTCGGAGAAGACGGTCGTCTACGACACCGACGGCAAGCCGATCGCCACGTTCTTCGACAAGTACCGCGAGTCCGTCCGGCTCGACCAGGTCGCCCCCGTCATGCGGAAGGCGATCATCGACATCGAGGACTCGCGGTTCTACGAGCACGGCGCCCTCGACATCAAGGGCACGCTCCGCGCGCTGGCGTCCAACGTCGAGTCGGAGCAGACGCAGGGCGGCTCCACCCTCACCCAGCAGTACGTCAAGAACCTGCTGGTCGACGCCGCCAGGACGAAGGAGGAGTACCGCGGCGCCACCGCGCCGACCCTCGGCCGCAAGGTGCGCGAGCTCCGCTACGCGCTCGACTTCGAAGAGCGGATGTCGAAGAACGAGATCCTTGAGGGCTACCTGAACATCGCCTACTTCGGCGCGGGCGCGTACGGGGTCCAGGCCGCGGCCAAGCGGTACTTCAGCATCCCTGCGTCCGAGCTCAACCTCAACCAGGCGGCACTGCTCGCCGGCATCACCCAGAACCCGACGGCGTACGACCCCATCCGCAATCCGAAGGACGCGCGGCACCGGCGCGACGTCGTCCTCCACCGGATGGCCCAGCTCAAGCACATCACCAAGGCGCGGGCGGACGCCGAGGCCGCCAAGCCGATCGAGCTGAACACCACCGACCCCGTCGGCGGCTGCCAGACCAGCAAGGTTCCGTACTTCTGCGAGTACGTGAAGTACGACGTCCTCAACATCCTGTCCGACGGCAAGTACTGGGAGATGGAGCCGAAGGAGCAGCAGAACATCGTCAACGAGCTCAACCGCGGCGGCTACACGATCCGCTCGACGCTCGACAGCAAGAAGCAGCGCGCCGTCGACAGGACCCTGCGCTCCGCCGTCGACCCCGAGGGCAACCGCGTCGCCGCCGAGGCGATGGTCGAGCCCGGCACCGGCCACGTCCGGGCGATCGGGCTGAGCAAGCGGTTCGGCCCCGGCAAGGGCAAGACGACCATCAACCTCCCGGCGAACAGGGCGCACGGCGGCGGCACCGGCGTGTCGGCGGGCTCGACGTTCAAGGTGTTCACGCTCGCCGCGGCGCTCGAACAGGGCATTCCGGTCAGCACGTCCATCAACTCGCCGCACACGACGACCATCAGCGGCTTCCAGCCGTGCCGGTACACCGGGATGTACCAGGGCAAGCAGGTCGAGAACGAGATGATCGGGGGCGGCACCTGGACGCTGTCCAACGCCAGCGACAGCGAGGACGGCAACTTCAACCTCAAGACCGGCACCTGGCACTCGGTCAACACGTTCTACGCCGCCCTGGAGAAGCGCGTCGGCGTCTGCAACGCGGTGAAGATGGCGGAGAAGTTCGGCATGCGGCAGGGCAACGGGAACCCGCTGCTGCCGATCGCCTCCCAGGTCCTCGGCGTCAACGACGTCGACATGGTGAGCCTCGCCGCCGCCTACGCCGGCTTCGCCGCCCGCGGCAAGTACTGCCCGCCGACCTCGGTGACGGAGGTCATCGACTCCCAGGGCAAGCGGCTGGAGATGCCCAAGCAGGAATGCAAGCAGGTCCTGGACGAGGACGTCGCCGACAAGGTGAACTCCATCCTCCAGGGAGTCCTCGCCAAGGGGACGGCACAGGGCCGCAGCATCGGCCGCCCGGCCGCGGGCAAGACCGGCACCTGTGAAGAGTTCACCTGCGCCGTGTTCGCCGGCTTCACCCCGAACCTCGCCGCCGCCACCGCCTACTGGGACTTCCGCGGCCCGTGGCAGTACAAGGTCTACGGCGTCTTCGGCGCGGACATCCCCGGCGGGATCTGGCAGTCGTCCATGCAACGCGCACTCGCCGGCCAACCCGCCCCCGGCTTCCGGACCCCGTCCCAGAACTTCGGCGACACCACCGAGGTCCCGGACGTGCAGGGCAGGACCGTCGGCGCCGCCAACGCCAGGCTCCAGGCCGCCGACCTCAAGTCCAGGGTCGCGTCCGGTTCCGTCGACTCGGACCAGCCGAAGGGGACGGTGGTCTCCACCTCACCGGCCGCGGGCAGCGAGGTCCCGCCCGGCACGACCGTCATCCTCTACCTGAGCAGCGGCAGAGAAGAAGGCGACTGAGGCGATGGTGCCGCCGACCCCCGGCGGCACCATCCCCCTACTCCGCCAGCTGCCGCTTGACCTCGGCCGCGACACGCCCGCCCTCGGCGCGTCCGGCGACCTTCGGGTTCACGGCCTTCATGACCTGCCCCATCGCGCGCGGCCCCGCCGCACCCGTCCCGGCGATCGCGTCGGCCACCAGCGCGGTCAGCTCCTCGTCACCGAGCTGCGCGGGCAGGTACTGCTCCAGCACCTCGCCCTCGTCCCGCTCCGCCTTCGCCTGCTCCACACGTCCCGCGTCATCGAACGCGGCCGCCGCCTCCCTGCGCTTCTTCGCCTCCCGGGTGAGCACCTTGACGACGTCGTCGTCGGACAGCTCACGCGACCGCTTGCCAGCGACCTCCTCGTTCTTCACCGCCGTCAGCGCCATCCGCAGCGTGCGGGTGCGCACCTCGTCGCGCGCCTTGATCGCGGTGGAAAGATCGGTCTCCAGCTTCTCCTTCATGGTCATGCTCACATCATGCCCGTCCGCACCGGAACCCTCATCGGGATTACCGCGCGGTGCCCATGTCTGAAAACATGGAGTCCTGGGAAGGGAGAGCCGTGCGAAAGATCTACGCCATGCCCCTGGGGCTGCTGGGGGCGGGCGCCGCGACCTTCGGGTACGCCTCGGTGATCGAGCGGAACTGGTTCCGCCTGCGCCGCGCCGACGTGCCGGTGCTGCCCCCCGGCCGTCCACCGGTCAAGATCCTGCACATCTCCGACACGCACCTCACGCCCGGCCGCACCCGCATGATCCACTGGGTCCGCTCCCTGGACTCCCTCGAACCCGACCTCGTCGTCAACACCGGCGACTCCCTCTCCCACCGCGACGCGATCGGCCCCTTCCTGGACGCCCTCGGCCCCCTCCTCGACCGTCCGGGCGTGTTCGTCTACGGCTCCAACGACCTTTACTCTCCGGTCTTCAAGAACCCCCTGCGCTACATCTGGCGGACGAGCAAGTCCGACTACGGCCGCAGCCGCCGCGACCCCGACCTCCCCTACCGCGAACTCGCCTCGTCCCTCCAGGCCGCCGGCTGGCTCGACCTCAACAACCGCATCGGCCGCCTCAAGGTGGGCGAACTCGACATCGAGTTCGGCGGCATCGACGACTCCCACATCGACCGCGACCACTACGACAAGATCGCCGGCCCCGTCGACCCGCGCGCGGACGTCCACCTGGGCATCATGCACACCCCCGAGCCCCGCAACCTCGACCGCTTCACCGCCGACGGCTACGACCTCCTCCTGGCGGGCCACACCCACGGCGGACAGGTCCGCGTCCCCTTCTACGGCGCCATCGCCACCAACTGCGGAATCGACCGTCCCCGCGTCAAGGGCCTGAAC
>NZ_SMKH01000015.1 GCF_004348515.1 Actinomadura sp. KC345
CGCCCAGCCCCTGGACCACGACGATCCCCGCGCCATCGGCGGCTACCGGCTGACCGGGCGCCTCGGCGAGGGCGGCCAGGGCGTCGTCTACCTCGGGGAAGGGCCGTCCGGGGAACGCGTCGCCGTCAAGACGCTCAAGACCACCGACGCCGCCGCCCGCGGCCGCTTCGCGCGCGAGATGCGGGCGGCGCAGCAGGTCGCCCCCTTCTGCACGGCCGCCGTCCTCGACGCGTCCGCGGACGGCGAGGCACCGTACGTGGTCAGCGAGTTCATCGACGGGCCGTCGCTCCAGCAGCGCGTCCGGGAGAGCGGGCCGCTGCGCGGCGGCGACCTGGAGCGGCTGGCCGTCAACACCGCGAGCGCGCTGGCGGCGATCCACGGCGCGGGGATCGTCCACCGCGACCTGAAGCCCGCGAACGTCCTCCTGGGCCCGGACGGCCCGCGCGTCGTCGACTTCGGCATCGCCCGCGCCATCGACGCCGAGACCCACACCCAGGTCGTCGGCACCCCCGCCTACTTCGCCCCCGAATGGCTGCACGGGCACCCGCCGACGGACAGGTCGGACGTCTTCGCGTGGGCGGGCACCATCGTGTACGCGGCGACCGGGCACCCGCCGTTCGGCCCGGCGACCAGCATCCCGGCGACCATGCACCGCATCGCCAACGGCGAGCCCGATCTCGGCGGGGTGCCGCCCTCGCTGCTCCCCCTGATCACCGAGTGCCTGGCCAAGGACCCGGCCCGCCGCCCGTCCGCCCGCGACCTGATGGTGCGCCTGGTCGACCCGTCCGCGGCGAGCGGCCCGGCCCCGGTCACGCAGCCGCCTCCCGTCGTCCAGGGGCAGCCGCCCGCCGGTTCCGCGCCCACGGCTCCCGCCGGTCCCGCTCCCGCGCCCGGCAGGGGCCGCGGGTGGATCATCGCGGGCGCCGCCGCGCTCGCCGTCGCCGCGATCGCCGCCGCGGCCTTCGTCCTCGCGAACACCGGGGACGACGGATCGCCGGGCCCCGGCCTCTCGTCGAGCGTCGCGGACGAGCCGACATCGCCTTCGGCAACGACGGGCTCCTCGCAGACGGCGCGGCCGTCTCCGGGCGGCGGACCGGGCGCCGCGAAGATCCCGGCGGACTTCGCCGGCACCTGGACGGGCACCCTGACCCAGACCGGCGGGCTGACCACGGGCGACAGCAGCACCAAGGTGACGATCAAGCTGGAGGCGGGCGCCACGGACGGCACGTCCGACTACCACGACTGGGGTTGCCACGACACCCTGATCATCACGAGCGCGTCCGCCACCAGCCTCCAGTTCCAGGAGACCCCGAAGAACAGCCAGGGGAGCCAGGGTTTCTGCATCGGCGGCACCCTGACGCTCAAGAAGGCCGGGGACGGCCTGGAGTACACGTCTCCGGGCGGTCTCGGCACCACCACCGCGGGCACCCTGCGCCGCGCCGGCTGACGCCCGGCCGGGCCCGACCCGTGACGAACGGCACAGCACCGCGCCGCCGATCACCGAATAGCATTCTAAAGTCGGTGTGATCAAGGAGTGGTGAGTTGAGCGTCGAGGCGAGCCCGGAGGGCCGGCGGGCGGAGGCCCTGCGGGAGGCCGCCGACCTGTGGAACACGCTGTCCGGAGCGGAGTTCATCCGGGCGATGCGCGACAAGCGGGTCCCCGAGTTCTCCGACATCAGCGACCACATCGGGCAGGCCGTCACGTCCGCCGAGCCGGGCCGGCTGGAGATCGCCTGGACGCCCGGCGAGAAGCTGTGCAACCCGGGCGGCACCGTCCACGGCGGCTACATCGCGATGATCCTCGACAACGCGGTCTGCCTCGCGGCGAGCAGCACGTGCGACCACTTCATGCCGATGCTCACGCTCAACCTCAACATCGACTACCTGCGCGGCGTCCAGGCCGGTGAGACGTACACGGTGACCGGGACCTGCGTGCATCCGGGCGGCACCCGCATGGTCAGCAACGCGGTGATCACCGACACGCGCGGGCGTCCGCTGGCGCAGGCGTCGGCGAGCGTCATCCC
Organism: Actinomadura sp. KC345; assembly: GCF_004348515.1. Taxonomy (GTDB): domain Bacteria; phylum Actinomycetota; class Actinomycetes; order Streptosporangiales; family Streptosporangiaceae; genus Spirillospora. The sequence goes on from NZ_SMKH01000015.1 coordinate 2,025, forward strand.
CAACAAGGCGTTCGCCCGCTGACGCGCGCTTCGGCCGTGTTCTCGTCCTCCGGTCTGAGACGGCTTGTACCAACGGTCCAGGGACCCCCGTAGTCGAGCGCATAGGCTAGGTCCATGGTGGATCCCGGCACAGTCCTCAACGTCATCAAACAGGCCCGCGACCGGCGGACGGCTCCGCTGATCCTCGAACTGGACCTCACCGAAGGCATCGTGGAGACCTCGCCGGCCGACCCCATCTCCGCGATCCTGTCCATGCGCAGGACGAACCTGCGGGACGTCCTGGACGGGCTGCGGCGCGCCCGCTCCGACAGCCGGGTCCGCGCGCTCGTCGTGAAGGTCGGCGGCGGCATCGGGCTGGCGCTCGTCCAGGAGCTGCGCGAGGCCGTGCAGGCGCTGCGGGACGCCGGCAAGCTCACCGTCGCGTGGGCCGAGACGTACGGCGAGGGCGGGCGCGGCACCGTCCCGTACTACCTGGCCACCGCCTTCGACAAGGTGTACCTGCAGCCCACCGGGGACGTCGGCCTGGTCGGCATGGCCCTCGAAGAGCCGTTCTTCGCGGGCGCGCTGGAGAAGGCGGGCGTCGAGCCCCGCTTCGCCAAGCGCCACGAGTACAAGACCATGGCGAACACGTTCGTGGAGAAGACCTATACCCCCGAGCACGAGGAGTCCTCGCGGCGCCTCGTCACCTCGCTCGGCGAGCAGGTCACCGCCGCCGTCGCCGCCGCCCGCGGGCTCCCCGAGGACAAGGTCCGCGAACTCATGGACCGCGGCCCCTTCCTCGCCGGCGAGGCGCTGGAGGAGAACCTGGTCGACCGCCTCGGCTACCGCGACGAGGTCTACGCCGACCTGCGCGAGGAGTTCGGCGACGACATCCAGCTCCGCTACGTCAGCCGCTACAACCGCGCGCACGGCATCGCGAGCATGCTTCCCCAGCCCGGCAAGCAGGACGTCGTCGCGCTGATCAACGGGCACGGCCCGATCCGGCTCGGCCGCAGCGGCCGCGGCGGCCCGCTCCCGGGCTCCGGTCCCGCGATGGGCTCGGACACCATCGGCGCGGCGTTCCGCGCCGCCGTGAAGGACGACAACGTCAAGGCGATCGTCTTCCGGATCAACAGTCCGGGCGGGTCCGCCGTCGCGTCCGACGCGATCTGGCGCGAGGTGGTCCTGGCCGGCCGGGCGGGCAAGCCCGTGATCGTCTCCATGGGCAACGCCGCCGCGTCCGGCGGCTACTACGTCGCGGCGGGCGCCGACACGATCGTCGCGCAGCCCGGCACCCTCACCGGCTCGATCGGCGTCGTCACCGGCAAGGCCGTGGTGAACGGCCTCCTCGACCGGATCGGCGTGAACTTCGGCAGCGTCGCCGTGGGCGACCACGCCCGCATGTCCAGCGCCACGAAGGACTTCAGCGACTCCGAGTGGGAACGCGTCAACGCCTCCCTCGACAAGATCTACGACGATTTCACCTCGCGGGTGGCGGAGGGCCGCGGCCTGTCCCGCGAACGCGTCCACGAACTGGCCCGCGGCCGTGTCTGGACGGGCGCCGACGCCAAGGAGCAAGGCCTCGTCGACGAGCTGGGCGGGATCGACAGGGCCCTCGACGTGGCCCGCAAGAAGGCGGGTCTCGCCGCCGACGCCCCGGTCCGCGTCTACCCGCACTCCTCTCCCCTGGAGCGCCTCCGCCCGCCGGAGTCCAGCGAGGACCGCACCGCCGCCTCGGCCCGCTTCGACGGCTGGGGCTCCCTCGGCGGCCTCGCCGCCCGCCTGGGCCTGCCCGCCGCCGGCCCGCTGACGCTCCCCGGCACCTGGGAGATCCGCTGACCGCGGAGTTCGCCGAGGCCGTCGCGGGCTTCGCCACGGGCGTCGTCGTCCTGACCGTCCGCGACGGCCGCGACGACCTCGGGACGACCGTGACGTCGTTCATGTCGGTGTCCCTGGACCCGCCGATGGTGCTGGCGAGCGTGACGACGTCCTCCTACCTGACCGAGGTCCTGGGCCGCCAGGACCGCTGGGCGGCGACCATCCTGTCCTCCGGCCAGCGCGCCCTGGCCGGGCGCTTCGCCGCCGAGGGCCGCCCCGGCGCCCGCATCCTCCTCGCGAGCGAACCCCACCACCGAGGCGAACACTCGGACGCCCTGATCCCCGAATCGGGCCGATCCGCCCTGGAATGCGAAACCCGCCGGAGGGTGGAAGCGGGCGACCACACCCTTTTCGTCGCAGGCATCCTCTCCACCGACTACGTGTCCCGCGACCAGGACTCCTTGATAAGGGTCAACCGCCGCTACCTGACCTGACGGCCGGACTTCCAGACGGTGGCGGTCTGGGGGACGCCGGGGCGGTAGGCCAGGTGGATGTGGGAGGGGGCGTCCAGGACGTGGACGTCCGCGCGGGCGCCTGGGGTGAGGTGGCCCACGTCGGTGCGGCGCAGGGCTCGGGCGCCGCCCGCCGTGGCGGACCAGACGGCCTCGGCGGGGGTCATGTGCATGTCGCGGACCGCGACCGCGATACAGAAGGCCATGCTCGAGCTGTAGCAGGAGCCGGGGTTGCAGTCGGAGGCGAGCGCGACGGTCGCGCCCGCGTCCAGGAGGCGGCGGGCGTCGGGGTAGGGCTGGCGGGTGGAGAACTCGACGCCCGGCAGGAGGGTCGCGACGGTCTCGGACGACGCCAAGGCGTCGATGTCCGAGTCGCTGAGGAACGTGCAGTGGTCGGCGGACGCGGCGTCCAGTTCGACGGCGAGTTGCACGGCGGGGCCTTGGGTGAGCTGGTTCGCGTGCATGCGGGGGCTCAGGCCCGCTTTGACGCCAGCTTCGAGGACTTCGCGGGCCTGGTCGGCGTCGAAGGCGCCCTCCTCGCAGAAGACGTCCACCCAGCGGGCGTGAGGTGCGCAGGCCGCGAGCATGTCGGTGGCGGCCAAGTGCGTGTAGGCGGCGGTGTCGTCCTCGTATTCGGCGGGGACGATGTGGGCGCCCAGGTAGGTGACCTCGTCCGCCAGTTCGGCGGCGATGCGGACGGCGCGCTCCTCCTGGTCGACCGTGAGGCCGTAGCCCGACTTGCATTCGACGGTCGTCGTGCCCTGGCGCGCCATCTCGGTGATCAGGCGGCGGACGGTGGCGCGGAGGTCGTCGTCGGACGCGGCGCGGGTGCGTGCCACGGTCGTGCGGATGCCGCCCGCGGCGTACTTCCGGCCGCTCATCCGCGCGGCGAACTCCTCGGCGCGCTCGCCGGCGAAGACGAGGTGGGCGTGGGAGTCGACGAAGCCCGGCAGGACGGCCCGTCCGGCGGCGTCGACGGCGGTGTCGGCCGCGGGGGCCTTCGCGGACGGGCCCGTCCACGCGACCCGGCCGTCCTCGATCACCAGGGCGGCGTCATGGACGACGCCCAGGCCCCCCAGGGCGGGGTCGTTGGTGACCAGCTCACCGATGTTCACGATGGCGGTGCTCAACCGGGCTCCTCTCGGGTGACGGCGGTGATCGCATCGGCGAGGGCGCCGGGAACGTCCTCGATCAGCAGGTGGCGGCCGTCGTGGACGATCTGGCGCCCGGAGACGACCACCTCGCGGACGTCGGCGGCGGTGGCGGCGAACACGGCGGCCTCGGCGGCGTGCTCGGGGGCGGCGCCGACCGTGCGGACCGAGTCGAGGGCCACGGTGACGAGGTCGGCGTACGCGCCGGGCTCCAGCCGTCCCGCCTCGGGCCAGCCGAGCGCGTAGTGGCCGTTGGACGTGGCGGCGGCGAGCAGCTCCCCGGCCGTCCAGTGGCCGCGGAGGCGGGTGCGGAGCCGCTCGTCCAGCTCGACCGCGCGGGCCTCCTCGAACATGTCGATGACGGCGTGCTGGTCGGAGCCCAGGCAGATCGGCGCGCCGGCGTCCGCCAGGTCGCGGGCGCGGCCGATGCCGTCGGCGAGGTCCCGTTCGGTCGTCGGGCACATGCACACGCCGGTCATGGTCGTGCCGAGGAGGCCGATGTCCTCGCCGGTGAGGTGCGTCGCGTGGACGGCCGTGGTCAGCGCACCCAGCGCCCCGGCCTCGGCCAGGACGCGGGTGGGCGTCATGCCGTAGGCGTCCAGGCACGCCTCGTTCTCGGCGGGCTGCTCCGACAGGTGGACGTGCAGGGGCGCGCGGTGCTCCTTCGCCCAGGACGCGACCGCCCGGAGCTGCTCGCGGGGCACGGCGCGGACGGAGTGGATCGCGGCCCCGACCCGGGCGTGCAGCCGTCCCCCCTTGTCCGTCGCCTCGTAGAGGCTGTCGACGCGGCGCGCCCAGTTGCCGGCGGTCCCGTCGCCGAAGCGGAGCTGCGGGCCCGTGAGCGGCTCGCCGATGCCGCCGGCGAGGTAGCAGGCGTCCAGGAGCGTGATACGGATGCCCGCGTCGGACGCGGCGGCGATCAGCGCCTCGCCCATCGCGTTCGGCTCGCCGTAGGGGGCGCCGCCGGGCCTGTGGTGCAGGTAGTGGAACTCGCCGACGCAGCTGATCCCGGCGAGGGCCATCTCGGCGAACACGGCGGTGGCGAGGGAGCGGTAGGAGGCGGGGTCGAGACGGTCGGCGATGCCGTACATCTGCTCGCGCCACGTCCAGAAGGTGCCGTGTTTCGCCCCCATGGCTTCGCCCCGCCACCCCCCGGTGTGCGCTTGCGCGCGGGAGCGGAGGGCCCGGTGGAAGGCGTGGGAGTGCGCGTCGGCGAGGCCCGGCAGGGTCAGGCCGGGCAGGCGTCCCGCGTTCCGCGGGGCGGGGACGCCGGCGGCGACGCGGGTGATCCGCTCGCCGTCGGCCTCGATGAGCACGTCGGACGCCACTCCGTCGCCGAGCCAGGCGAACTGGGCATGCCACTGCATAACGGGACTCCTACCCGCACGCCAGGTCGTCCAGTACCGCCGTGAGGGCCTCGACTCCGACCAGGCGGTCCGCCGGTTCGGCGAACTCCGCGGGGTCGTGCGAGACCCCGGTCGGGTTGCGGACGAACAGCATCGCCGTGGGCAGCCGCGCCGAGAGGATGCCCGCGTCGTGCCCCGCGCCGGTCGGCAGGACGGGCGCCCCGCCGAGCGTCCCGGCGATCCGGTCGCGGAGGGCCGCGTTGAAGTCGACGATCTCGGTGTAGGACTCCTCGGCGAGGTCGACGCTCACCCGGTGCGGGCGCGCGGCGACCCGCGCCGCCTCGTCGATCTGCTTCACCGTCCGCCGGACCGCCTCGTCGGCCGGGCCGCGGGCGTCCAGCCACGCCGTGACCGAGGACGCGATCGCGTTCACCCCGCCCGGCACCACCCGGACCTTGCCCACGGTCGCGACGGTCCCGTTCCGCTCCGCCGCCTCCCGCGCGGCGATCACCATGCCCGCGAACGGCAGCATCGGGTCGCGCCGGTCGGGCAACCCGGTCGTGCCCGCGTGGTTGCCCTCGCCGCCGAAATCGAACCGCCACCGGCCGTGCGGGACGATCGCGCTCGCCACGCCGACCGGTTCCCGGAGCGCCCGGCCCTGCTCGACGTGGAGTTCGACGAAGCAGCCGATGCGCCCGAGGAGGTCGTCGTCCGGGCCGATCGCGGCGGGGTCGAGCCCGGCGCCGTGCATGACCTCGGCGAACGTGTGGCCGTCGCCGTCGGTGAGCGCGCGGGCCCGCGCCGGGTCGATCGCCCCGGACAGCAGCCGCGACCCGAGGCACGCCACCCCGAACCGCGCGCCCTCCTCCTCGGCGAACGCCCCGATGCCGATCGGCCGGGTGAGCACGGCGCCCCGCTCCCGGAGCCGGTCGACGGCCGCGAACGCCGACACGACGCCGAGCGGCCCGTCGAACGCCCCGCCGCCGGGCACCGAGTCCAGGTGGCTCCCGGTCAGGACGGCGTCGCCGCGCGACCCGTCCCCAGGCCACCACCAGGCGACCATGTTCCCGTTGGGGTCGTGCTCGACGTGCAGGTCACGGCGGCGCGCCTCGTCCACGAACCAGGCGCGGCACTCCAGTTCCGGCGGCGTCCAGGCGAACCGGTGGTACCCGCCGGTCGCCTCGTCCCGCCCGACGGGCAGCAGCGCCGCCCACATCTCCTCGAAGCTCATACCCCTCCTCCTCCCCAACGTCGACTTGCGGCGTGTTGTTGTTTTGGAGCGCGCCATAACAACAACACGCCGCAAGTCAACGCATCGGGATTCTGACTCCTCGCTCCTGCGCCACCTCTTCGGCTCGTGGGTAGCCCGCGTCGACGTGGCGCATCACGCCGGTGCCGGGGTCGTTGGTCAGGACGCGCTGGAGTTTCTCGGCCGCCAGGGCCGTCCCGTCGGCCACGCAGACCTGGCCGGCGTGGAGGGAGCGGCCGATGCCGACGCCTCCGCCGTGGTGGATGGACACCCATGTGGCACCCGACGAGGCGTTGAGCATCGCGTTCAGCAGCGGCCAGTCGGCGATCGCGTCCGACCCGTCCGCCATGCCCTCGGTCTCCCGGTACGGGCTGGCGACGGACCCGCAGTCGAGGTGGTCGCGGCCCAGCACGATCGGCGCGCTGATCTCGCCGCGCGCCACCAGGTCGTTGAACGCCTCGCCGGCCCGGTCGCGCTCGCCGTAGCCGAGCCAGCAGATCCGGGACGGAAGGCCCTGGAACCGGACCTTCTCCCCCGCCATCCTGATCCACCTGGTCAGCGGCTCGTTGTCGGGGAACAGGTCGAGGATCGCCCGGTCGGTGCGGGCGATGTCCCTCGGGTCGCCGGAGAGCGCGGCCCACCGGAACGGGCCCTTGCCCTCGCAGAAGAGCGGCCTGATGTAGGCGGGCACGAAGCCGGGGAAGTCGAACGCCCGCGCGTACCCGGCGAGCTGCGCCTCGCCCCGGATCGAGTTGCCGTAGTCGAAGACCTCGGCCCCCGCGTCGCGGAACCCGACCATCGCCTCGACGTGCGCGGCCATCGAGGCACGGGCCCGGTCGATGAACGCGGCCGGGTCCTTGTCGCGCTCGGCGGCCATGTCGCCGAACGCGACGCCCCGCGGCAGGTAGGCGAGCGGGTCGTGCGCGCTGGTCTGGTCGGTGACGATGTCGATCGGCGCGCCGCGGGCCAGCAGGGCGGGGACGGCGTCGGCCGCGTTCCCGAGCACCGCGATCGACAGGGGCCGCCGCTCGGCCCTGGCCTCCTCGGCGAGCCGCAGCGCCTCGTCCAGCGACGCGGCCTGGACGTCGCAGTACCGGTGCTCGACGCGCCGCGCGATCCGGGACGGGTCGCACTCGACGCAGATCGCGACGCCGCCGTTCATCGTGACGGCGAGGGGCTGCGCGCCGCCCATCCCGCCGAGCCCGGCGGTCAGCGTGACCGTCCCCGCCAGCGTGCCGCCGAAGCGCTTCTCGGCGACGGCGGCGAAGGTCTCGTAGGTGCCCTGGAGGATGCCCTGGGTGCCGATGTAGATCCACGACCCGGCGGTCATCTGGCCGAACATCGTCAGGCCGAGCGACTCCAGCCGGCGGAACTCCTCCCACGTCCCCCACTGCGGCACCAGGTTGGAGTTCGCGATGAGCACGCGCGGGGCCCACTCGTGCGTCCGGAAGATCCCGACCGGCTTGCCGCTCTGGACGAGCAGCGTCTCGTCCCCCGCGAGGTCGGCCAGCGACCGGACGATGCCGTCGAAGGCGTCCCAGTTCCGGGCCGCCTTGCCCGAGCCGCCGTAGACGACCAGCTCGTCGGGGTGCTCGGCGACCTCCGGGTCGAGGTTGTTCTGGATCATGCGCAGGGCGGCCTCCTGTGGCCAGCCCTTGGCGGTGAGGCCGGTGCCGCGCGGCGCGCGGACGGGACGTGGACCTGACATGCGAACTCCTTCAGGACAGGGGACCGGTGACGGCCTCGGCGGCGGCGACCAGCGAGCCGTCCACGACCATCCCGGTCGCGGCGGCCATCTCGGGCGCGAGGTAGCGGTCCGGGCCGGGCGGCGGGACCGCCTCCCGCAGCTTCGCGACGACGGCCGCGGTCGCCGGGCCCGGACGCAGCGGGGTGCGCAGGTCCAGGGCCCGCGCGGCGGTGAGGATCTCGATGGCGACCACCTGCGCCAGCCCGTCGACCGACCGGCGCAGCTTGCGGGCCGCGTTCCAGCCCATCGACACGTGGTCCTCCTGCATGGCCGAGCTCGGGATCGAGTCGGCGCTGGCCGGCGCGGCCCGCCGCTTCAGGTCCGAGACGATCGCGGCCTGCGTGTACTGGGCGATCATGTGACCGGAGTCGACGCCGGGGTCGTCGGCGAGGAAGGCGGGCAGCCCGGCCGAGCGGGCCTTGTCGAGCATCCGGTCGGTGCGGCGCTCCGACATCGACGCGACGTCGGCCGTCGGCACCGCGAGGAAGTCCAGCACGTACGCGATGGGCGCGCCGTGGAAGTTGCCGTTGGACTCGACCCGTCCGTCGGGCAGGACGACCGGGTTGTCGATGGCGGACGCCAGCTCCCTGCGCGCGACGAGTTCGGCGTGCTCGACCGTGTCCCGCGCCGCGCCGTTCACCTGCGGGGCGCAGCGCAGCGAGTACGCGTCCTGGACCCGGGTGCAGTCGGGCCCGCGATGCGAGTCCATGATCTCCGAGTCGCCGAGCAGCGCCCGCAGGTTGGCGGCCGAGGCGGCCTGCCCCGGATGCGGCCGCAGGCTCTGCAGGTCGGCGGCGAAGACCCGGTCGGTGCCGAGCAGCGCCTCCACGGTCATCGCGGCGGCGACGTCCGCCGCGACGAGAAGTCTCCGCAGGTCGTGGATGGCCAGGACGAGCATGCCGAGCATCCCGTCCGTCCCGTTCAGGAGGGCGAGCCCTTCCTTGGCGCCGAGCTTGACCGGCGTGATCCCGGCCTCGCCCAGCGCCTCCGCCGCCGGTTTCAGCTCGCCGCCGGCGTCCCTGACCGAGCCCTCGCCGATCAGCGCCAGCGCCACGTGCGCGAGCGGCGCGAGATCTCCGGAGCATCCGAGGCTGCCGTGCTCGAAGACCTGGGGCGTGATCCCCGCGTTCAGCAGCCCGGCCAGCGTCCGCGCCGTGGTGGGCTGCACCCCGGTCCGTCCCGTGGCGAGCGTGCGCAGCCTGAGCAGCATCAGCGCCCGGACGACCTCCCGCTCGACCTCGGGCCCGGATCCCGCCGCGTGCGACCGGACGATGTTGAGCTGCAACTGCGCCCGCAGGTCCGGGGCGATGTGCCGGGTGGCGAGGGCCCCGAACCCGGTGGAGACCCCGTAGACGGGGGTCGGGCGGGCCGACAGCTCCTCGACATGCGCCCGCGCCTCGCCGACCAGCTTCAGCGCCTCGTCCGAGAGCGAGACCCGCGCGCCGCCCCGCGCCACCGCCACGACCTGCCCGAACGTCAGCGCTTCCGGTCGGACCTCGACCTCTGCATCCGCCATGCCGAAACTCATACCCACCATTGGACCGCCCGGCCGTCCCGTCCCCCAGCCCCGCGAGGCGCTATCCGTCTCGGATACGAGACAATGCGGCCATGAGCCAGGTCCCCGCCGCCCGGCGCGCCCTCGCGGTCCTGCGCCTGCTGGCCGCCGCGCCCGGGCCCCTGCCCGCCCCGGCGATCGCCCGCTCGCTGGATCTCCCCCGCTCCAGCACGTACCACCTCCTGACCGCCATGGCCGAGGACGGCTTCGTCACCTACATCCCGGAAGAGCGCCGCTGGGGCCTGGGCGTCGCCGCCTTCGAGGTCGGCTCCGCCTACCTGCGCCACGAGCCCCTGGAACGGCTGGCCCGACCCCTCCTCCGCCGCCTGGTGGACCAGGTGGGCGAGATCGTCCAGCTGGGCGTCCTGCACGGCGCCGAGACGCTCTACCTGCTCAAGGAGCAGCCCCCCGGGCACGCCACCCTGCTCACCGACGTGGGCGTCCGGATGCCCGCCCACCTCACCGCCAGCGGCCGCTCGATGCTCGCCCACCTGCCCGCGGCCCAGGTCCGCGCCCTGTTCCCCGGCCGCTTCGTCGACCGCACGGGCCAGGGCCCGGCATCCCTCCGCGAGCTCCGCCGCACCCTCTCCGAGGACGCCCGCCGGGGATGGTCGGTGGAGGACGGCCACATCACCGAGGGCTTCGCCAGCATCGCCGCCTGCGCCTTCGACCACACCGCCCGCCCCACCGCCGCGATCACCGCCACCTTCCGCCGCGAGGCGCATCCGGAGCGGACCTGGCCCGCGCTGGCGGCCCCGGTCCGGCGCACGGCCGACTCCCTGACCACCCGCCTGACCGGCCGCCCGCCCGGCGGCACTTCCCGCACGCGGACCGGCCACGGCCGGCGGACGCTGCTCTGAGCGGATCCGCCGTGGGCAGATCCGGCTGTCGCCGGCCGGCGCGCCGACGCAGGGTTGAGGCATGAGCGAGGAACAGAAACTCCCGTTGTTCAACGAACGTGTGCGGCGCGAGCTGTACCGGCAGCGCGTTCTCGTGCTCGACGGTGCACTCGACGACGACAACGGCACCCTGCTGGCGACGCAGCTGATCACGCTGGCGAGGGAGGACGCGTCGACCGACATCGCGCTGTGGATCCACTCCCCCGGCGGATCGGTGCCGTCGATGCTCGCGATCCGCGACGTCATGCGGCTCGTCCCGTGCGACGTCGCCACGACGGTGCTCGGCATCGCCTACAGCGCCGGCCAGTTCCTGCTGTCGTCGGGCACCCGCGGCAAGCGCCGCGCCATGCCGCACGCCCGCGTCCTCATGCACCAGGGCTCCGCCGGGATCGCCGGCGCCGCCGTCGACATCGAACTGCAGGCCAACGACCTGCGCCACACCCGCGACACCGTGCTCGGGCTCATCGCCGAGGACACCGGGCAGCCCCTTGAACGGGTCTTCGAGGACTCGCTGCACGACCGCTGGTACACCGCGCAGGAGGCGCTCGAGTACGGCTTCATCGACTCGATCGTCAGCACGCTCGACGATGTCGTCCCCGCCGACCACCGCCCCATCGGGCTCGGCGTCCCCCGCGAAGGAGCGACTCGATGAGCACCTACACGATCCCGAACGTGATCTCGCAGAACCCCCGCGGCGAGCGGATCATGGACGTCTACTCGCACCTGCTGACCGAGCGGATCATCTATCTCGGCACCGCGATCGACGCGGGGGTCGCCAACGCCCTCGTCGCGCAGCTGCTGCACCTGGAGGCCGACGGCCCCGACCGCGACATCCAGCTGTACATCAACTGCGAAGGCGGAGACCCGAGCGCGATGCTCGCCGTCTACGACACCCTGCGCTACATCCGCCCGCAGGTCGCGACGACGTGCGTGGGGCAGGCGGTCGCCGTCGGCGCCGTCCTGCTCGCGGCGGGCACCGCCGGGAAGCGCGCCGCGCTGCCGCACACCCGGGTGGTCCTGCACCAGCCGATGGGGCAGGGCCGCGGAGCGATCCCCGACCTCATCCTCCAGGCGGACGAGGTCGTCCGCGTCCGCGCGGACATCGAGCAGATCCTCTCCCGGCACACCGGGCAGGACACCGCGACGCTGCGCACGGACACCGACCGCGACCGCGTGTTCACGGCGAACGCGGCGCTGGACTACGGCCTCATCGACCACGTCATCGAGGAACGGCAGCCGATGCCCGTGTAGCGCGGTGAGTCCCGCCTATGCGGCCAGGGCGTAAGCGGTGTGACCGGCCGGGGCGGCGGCCCTCGCCGGCGCACCGCTCAGGCTCGTGCCGACCGCCAGCGTCAGATCGGCGAGGGTCACGTCCAGAGCGCCGGCGACCGCGGCGATCATCTCGCTCGACGGCTCCTTGACCCCGCGCTCGATCTCGGAGAGGTACTGCGGCGAGACCCCGGCACGGCGGGCGGTCTCGATCAGCGTCTCGCCGCGTTCGTGCCGCAGGCTCCGCAGGCAGCGGCCGAGCGCGTCACGCCAGAGCGGCTCGTGGCCGGCCCCGTCCGGCGGACGTGCCGCGTTCGGCTCGGGCGGTGTCTCATCGGCGGGCATCAGCGGTCGGACGATCTCGGCCATGCCCGCATCGTAAGCCGGACACCCCGCCGGCTCCCAGCCATTCCGCCCACCGCAGAACACGACGGCACGCCGACGTCCCGGGCAGAGCCGAACGCGATCTTGACGGTTCGTCACGCCGCCGCTTTCAAGGAAGGGCTCCATCTCGTCGTTATCTGGGGCGGCGCATAATGCGGGCTGGAGGTGCCCCGTGCGGACGGTGGATCGCGCGCACTACGCCGGCCTTCTGCGGTTCGCGTACCTGGTGCTGGACGACGGCGACGCCCCGCTCACGCGCGCCCGCGGCGTCGCCGCCAGGGCCGCGCGGGTACGGCACGGCGGTTACCCGGCCATGCGGGCGCGGCTCGTCGCGATCCTGCTCACCGGCCCGCCTCCCGGGAGGCTCCGGCCGGAGCGGCTGCTCTTCGAACCCGTGCGGACCCCGCCGGGCCCCGTCCGGGCGGCGCTGCGGGAACTGCCGCCGCAGGACCGCGTCGCCTACCTGCTGCGCCGCGACGGCCTCACCGCACCCGAGGTCGCCGCCGAGATGAGCATCCACCTGCGGACCGACTTCCGTGACGTGGACGAGGCCACCGCCGCGGTGGACGACCGAACCGGGCTGGACGAGGCCGCGCAGCGTGCCGAGATCGACGCGTTCGAGCCCGACCTCGTCCGCCTCCGTCCCACGCCCGGCCGGCGCCCCGCCCTGGCGGCCGTGCTCGCCGCCGTACTACTGGCCGTCACCGGATTCGTCCTCGCCCAGCGGGACGAGAGACCCGGCGAGCCGGTCGCGATCGACCCGCGCGCGTGGCGGGCGACCGGCGAGCCGACGATCGACGAATGGCCCGCCCAAGGCGCGCTGCGCCACGACACCGGGCTGCTGCGCCGGGCCGCCGGCGCCTGGCGGGCCCACGATCGCCACCCGCCGCTCGGCCGCGTCGTCCTGCTGTACGCCGGGACGGTGGACGACGCGTCCCTGGTCGTGCTGCGCGACTCCCCGGGCCCGCACGACACGCCCAGCGTGGCGCAGTACTTCGAGCGGCGCCTGTCGCGCGGCGTGGAGTCGGTCCGCAAGCTCGGGACGGGCGCCGGGCAGCTCATCACGCTGGGCATGACGTGGCGGTACCTCGTCCCGCCGTGGTTGCGGGACGTGCGCGCGGCGGTGCCGTCCCGGAACGCTCCGGCCTGGGCACCGCTGGCGGTCCGGGACGGGCTGAGCGATCCGCTGCCCTGGCCCTGGTTCACGCGGCGCTGCCAGAACTTCGTGGCGTTCCGGATGGCGTTCCGGCCGGCCATCGGCGAGGGACGGACCATCACCCAGCTCGCCTCGCACGACCCGGCCTCCGCCGCGCCGCGGGTGTCGTTCCGCGACCCTCCGGAGCAGCCGGAGCGGTTCCGGTGGGCGGCGCTGCACGCCGTCGCCTGCGACGGCGGGAAGACGCTGACCGAGTCGGGGGACCTGCTGCTGGGCCATCTGTGGAGCGGCGACCTCCCCGACGGCGGAGGCCGGGCGACGCTGCTGACGGTGGACACGTCCTCCCCGGAGAGCACCCCGGGCACCTCGATCCTGATCTCCGGCGACGGGCGGGCCCTGTCCGAGCGGGGCAGGACGAACAGCGACGCCGTATCCTCCCCCCGGACCCTGGCCACGGTCCTGTGGTGGCGCTCGTCCCGGAACTGGCATCTGGTGGCGGCCGCGGGCCCGGACGTCACACGGCTGAAGACGGTCGGCGAACTGGGCACCCACGAGAAGAAGGCGAACCGGCCGGGCGGGACACGCCTGCTGACGGTGACCGGGCCGAGCACCGGCGGCGGGCCCCGCGAAACCGACCGGCTCCCGGTCGTCCAGGTCATCGCCTACGAGCTGGACGGAGACCGCACGATCATCAGCCCCTCGTGACCGCGGTCCGGCCACGGAGGAGGCACACCGGCCACTACGCTGAGTGATCGACGACCGGTCCGCTTCGCCGCGAGAAGGAGACCTGTGGCCGGGGACGACACGGGCACCGAGATCTGGGATCCGTTCGGCACGCTCCGGCGGGTCCTGTGGATCGGCGGCGGCCAGTGGGCGGGCAAGTCCACCGTGGCCCGGCTGCTGGCCGTCCGCCACGGGATGACCGCCTACCACTACGACCTCCACGACGCCCGCGGCCACGACGATCGCCGGATCGCCCGCCGCGTCAGGCTCGGCCTGCCTCCCGCCGACCCGGACCCCGATGCCGCCTGGGTGGACACCACCCCGCAGGACATGGCCGCCGAGACGCTGGAAGGGTTCCCGGACCGCTTCGAATGGGCGCTGGACGACCTGCGCGCTCTGTTCTCCGGACGTCCCGTCGTCGCCGAAGGCTGGGGGCTCCGCCCCGAGCTGGTCGCACCGATCATCGACTCGCCCCGGCGCATGCTCGTGATGGTGCCCACCGAGGCGTTCCGCGCCAGGCAACTGCGCGAACTCGACCGCGCCGGCGCCCTCGGACTGGACGTCGGCGACCCCGAGCGGGCCCAGCGCAACCGGGTCGAACGGGACCGCCTCGTCGCCGCCGACGCCGTCCGCACCGCCCGGCGCCTCGGCATCCGCGTGATGGAGATCGACGGAACCCTCGGCGCCGTCGCCGTCGCGGTCGCCGACCACTTCCGCCCCTACCTCCCGCCACCGGAACCACAGGAGGAATGACCGCAGCAGGCCGGTCTTCTTCGGCCGCGTGTCGTAACCGGCGGCGCGCCGATCGTCTTATACCTGAGAGCGGGCAACCCGAGAACACGGAGGACACAGTGCCGGAGGACAGCAAGCGAGCAGCGCACCAGGCCCTGGTGGAACGTGTGCTGACCGGGAAAGGCACGACATCCGCGGAGCAGCGGGCACGTGCCTACGACAAAGAGGCGGTCTCCCCGCCGCTGGACGCGCTGATCGGCAAGGTCGCCGACAGCCCGGCGCGGGTCACCGCCGCGGACCTGGAGGCGGCGAAGGCATCCGGCTGCACCGAGGACCAGGTGTTCGAGCTGGTCATCTGCGCCGCGGTCGGGCAGTCCGCCAGACAGTACGACGCCGGTCTGGCGGCACTGGCCGAAGCGACGGACACGGAGAGGCCGGGCCATGCGACTTGACATCCTCAACCGCGGCTACCGTCCCGGGACCAAGCTGATGTTCGCGCTCATCCGGGTCTTCTCCGGGCATCCGCTGCCGGACGCCGCCAGGCTGGTCTTCTACCGACCGGATTTCTACGGTGCACGAGCCAGGGACTTCACCCAGGAGGCGATGCGCGGGCCGTCCGCCTGGTCGGTCGGCGACCGCGAGCTGATGGCGGCCTACGTGTCCAAGGTGAACGAGTGCGCGTTCTGCGTCGGCGCGCACACCGCGACCGCAAGGCAGGCGTACCGGGACGGGCCGCGGGTCGCGGCGGTGCTGGACGACCTGGAATCGGCCCCCGTCGGGGACCCGCTGCGGGCCACGCTGCGGATGCTCGGCAAGCTGACCCGGGAGGGCACGGCGAGCGCCGGCGACATGCGGGAAGTGCTGGCCGCCGGCGCCTCACCCGAGCAGGTCAGGGACGCGCTCGCGGTCTGCGCCGCCTTCAACGTCACCAACCGGCTCGCCGACGCCTTCGGATTCGAGCTGCCCTCCCCCGAGGGTTTCGAGGCGGGAGCCGAGCACCTCATCAAGCGGGGCTACCGCTAGCGCGCCGCGGACCTCCCGGGCATGGAACGCGACGGGCGCGACCGGCGTCAGTATCGGAGCGGGCCGTCCGGGACCACGGCGGCCCGTCCGCCCTGCCCCCCGGACCGTGAGAGAGCACGATGCCCACCCCTCTTTCCGAGCTGAACGCCCGCGAAGTCCTCGACGTCATGTACGACGAGCTGGCCGTACCGGTGGCGCTGGCCGACGGCACGTTCGACGAGATCGTCGAGGAGGTCGTCGACGGCCACCTGATGATCGACCTGCCCCTGGAGATCGAGGCGGGCGAGTACGAGGACCTCGAAGGGGTGGGCGAGGACGACCTGCGCGCCTGGCTCGTGGACCTGCTCAGGCACGAGTTCGCCCGGCACCTCGCCTGGCAGGAGAGCCTGGGCGGGCGTCCGGCCGACGGCGACCGGCTGAGCGACGCCTTCGACGAGCTCAACGCCCGGTCGATCGTCGCGCGCGAGAACTTCGCCTGCTGCCAGAGGTGCGGCCTGCTGGAGATCCGCGACGAGCCCCACGACGGCGGCGCCGAGCAGGCCCGCGGCTACGTCTTCTACCACCAGCAGGACACCGTCCGGCGCCCCCTGTACCTCGCCTTCGACACCCCTGACGGCTCGGAGGAGACCCGCGTCGCGCTGGGCGACGAGGTCGTCGGCGTGCTCCGCGACCACGGCCTGGTCCCCGAGTGGGACCGCGACCCGCGCCGGCGCATCGCGCTCGACGCCGACCCGCGCAGGATCCGCCACGGCGACCTGGCCGCCTACCCCGGCCACGGCTAGCCGCGCGATCGAGGGCGCCGTTCCCGGCCACGCGGTGCGCCCGGCCCCCCGTCCGCGGATCGCGCACTCGGCGCCACCGGCGCCGCACCGGCGATTTCGCTGATTCCCGTTTCCGAGATCGCGGCTTGACTCGGGACGGTCTGCTTCCGGTCCGGGAGCAGGGCCGAGGGACGCACTCGGTACAACGGTGCGCCGGCGCGGTCGACCGGCGCGGCCAGAAGGGAACTCAGACATGTCTCGCATCAGCGGACGCCTGCGGAGAACCGGCGCGGTGGCCATCGGTGTGCTGGCCATGGGCGCCGCGGGCGCCGTCACGGCCCCCGCCTCCGCCGCGCAGCCGGTCTACGCCGAGGACTTCTCCGACGGGCTCGGCACCTTCACCGCCACCGGTTCGGTGAGCACCGGCGCCTACGGCGCCCGGCTGCGCGGGTCGCGTTTCTCCGGATCGTCCATGACGTCCGCGGCCATCGACCTGACCGGGCACGGCGACGTGACGGTCTCCTACACACGGGCGGCGTCCGGACTCGACCTCGGTGAGACCTTCACCGCGGCCTACTCGGTCGACGGCGGCGCGTTCACCGCGCTGGAATCGTCGCGCGCCGCCACCGGCGCGGCGTCGTTCCGGCTGCCGGCGTCGGTCGAGGGCGGTGACCTGCGGCTGCGGTTCTCCCTGGACGCGGACGGGCTCCTGGAGACCCTGACCGTCGACGACGTGCTCGTCGAGGCCGGGGACGGCGATGCGCCCCCGGGCGGGTCGCTGCCGCCCGTGGACGACGTCACCGAACCCGGACCGTACGCGGTGGCCGTCGACGAGTCCGCCGGGCCCGGCGACGACGGATGGCTGGTGTACCCGGCGGACGCCGGCCGGGACGGTGTGGACCACCCGATCCTCGTGTGGGGTCCGGGCGCGGGATCCGACCCGGCCGACTACGAGGACATGCTGCGCCAGTGGGCCTCGCACGGGTTCGTCGTCTACAGCGAGGTGTCCTCCAGCGACGGCGGCTACATGGTCGACGCCCTCGACTGGCTCGAGACCCGGAACGCCAGTCCGGCCAGTCCCCTGTACCAGGACCTCGACACCTCCGAGGTGGCCTTCGGCGGCCATTCCCGCGGGTCGCTCGGAACGTTCGACGTGGCCGACGAGCCGCGGCTGGCGACCACCGTCCACGTGGCCGGCGGCTCCTTCGACGGCGGCGGCCCGGACAACCTCCGGAGACCGGCCCTCTACATCGGCGGCGACGACGACTTCGCCACCGGGAACATGGAGCGCGACTACACCAACACCGACGTGCCGGTGTGGTTCAACATCCTCGACGACACCGACCACATCCTCGCCACCCGGAACGGGCAGCACATCATCACCGCCTGGCTGAGGTGGCTGCTCGCCGACGAGGAGTTCCGCCGCGCGGACGACTTCCTGAGCTCCACCTGCACCTTCTGCGACCTCGGCGACGTCCGGTACAAGAACTGGTGACACCGCGGTGACGGGCACCGCCCCGCCGTCCCGCCGGCGGGGCGGTGCCCGATCGGATCGACGGGTGCCCGCCGGGACGGTCGGCACCGGCGCTCTTGATCGATGGGTGTCGTGCGGCGAAGGTGAAGGGAGCGGCCGGTCCCGACTTCGGCGAGGGGGGCGAGATGCGCGGACGCCTCCTGCGGCATCGGTGGTTCTGGGCGGCGGCGGCGGGCGGGGCGCTGGTGCTCGTCTCCGGGTTCGTGCTGGTCGAGCCGGCGCAGGGGGACGGGACGGTGCGGGTGATGAGCTACAACGTGCGGGGCGTGGACGATCAGCCGCCGCGGGACTGGCGCACCCGGCGCAAGCTCGTCGGGCATCTGCTCGGACGTCATGATCCGGACCTGCTGGGGGTCCAGGAGGCGCGGTGGCACCAGGTCCGCGACCTGGCCGAGGCGCTGCCGGACCACGGCTGGATCGGGCTGGGCACCCAGGGCGGCACCAAGGACCAGTTCCTCGCGATCTTCTACGCCGAGCGGCGGTTCGAGGTTCTGGACTTCGGCCATTTCTGGCTGTCGGACACCCCCGACGTCATCGGCTCGTCGACGTGGGGCAACAAGTACGTCCGGATGGTGACGTGGGCCAAGTTCCGCGATCGTCGCACCGGAACGGTCCTCTACCAGGCCAACACACATCTGGACAACGCGTCGGCGGGCTCCCGGGTCAAGAGCGCCGGGCTGATCCTCGACCGGGTGCGCGGGTTCCAGAGCGGCGTTCCGGTGGTGCTGACCGGGGACTTCAACTCCACCGCCGGGGCGTCGCCCGTCTACACGATCCTCACCGGGCCAGGCGCGTTCCAGGACACCTGGACGACGGCTCAGCGGCGCGGCCCGCAATACCGCACCATCGGGCGGTGGCGCCCCCCGAAGCGGGGCGGCAAGCGGGTCGACTGGATCCTGGCGCGTGGGGAGGTCGAGACCGTGTGGACCGAGATCGACCCTTACCGCGTCGGGGGGCTCTACGCGTCCGACCACTATCCCGTGATCGCCCACCTGAAGGTCACAGGCCGTAGCGGATGAGGAGTGCCGGATGATCGCTGCGTACACCTCGGGAACCGGGGTCCGGGTCGGGGACGTTCCGGAGCCGGTCGCCGGCGAGGGGCAGGTGCTGGTCGCGCCCCTGGCGGCGGGGATCTGCGGGTCCGACCTGCACATGGCCGACGCACTCGCGGCGTTCGGCGAGGACGCCCCGCGCATCGTCATGGGGCACGAGTTCTGCACGGAGGTCCTGGAGGCCGGGCCGGGGGCCTCGGGCCGGTTCCCGCCGGGGACGCGTGTCGTGTCGGTGCCCTATGCCGACGGTCCGTCCGGCCCCGAGCCGCTCGGGCTGTCGACCGTCCTCCCGGGCGCGTTCGCCGAGCGGGCGGTGATGCAGGAGTCGCTGCTCCTGCCCGTACCGGACGACCTGCCCAGTCACCACGCGGCGCTGACCGAGCCGCTCGCGGTGGGCGTGCACGCGGTGGCCGCCGCCCGCCCGCGCTCCGGCGACGCGGCGCTCGTCGTGGGATGCGGGCCGATCGGCCTGGCGGTGATCGCGGCGCTCAGGGCCGGCGGGCACGGGCCGGTGATCGCCTGCGACTTCTCGGCGGCGCGGCGGGCGCTGGCCGGGCACCTGGGGGCGGACATCGTGCTGGATCCCGCCGAGTCCTCCCCCTACGGGCGGTGGGACGATCTGGGCGTCGTCGAGAGGCCGCCCTCGCCGCTGCTGGCGGACGGCGTGCCGCCCGGGAACGTCATCGCGTTCGAGTGCGTCGGCGCCGCGGGGCTGATCCAGCAGGTCATCGACGGGGTTCCGCGGCACACCCGGATCGTCGGCGTGGGCGTCGCCACCGAGCCGGAGACGATCGCACCGGTGACGGCCGTCCTGAAGGAGGTGTCGATCAGCTTCGTCTACGGCTACCGGCAGGAGGAGTTCGCGCACGCGCTGGGACTGCTCTCCGCCGGGCGCATCGACGCGGACGCCTTCGTCACCGGTGCCGTGGGGCTCGACGGCGTCGCCGGGGCCTTCGCCGATCTGCACTCCCCGGGCGACCACGTGAAGATCGTCGTACGGCCCGGGTAGGCGGCCGCAGCCGTCCGCGGACCCTTGTCACCCGAGGGGAACTCAAGTATCTGTGGAGATCGAAGTCTCCGGTCGAGGAGGGCTCGTGGATCCCAACGGCGGCATTCTCCTGGCCAGGACTCTGGCGGAGATCGCTCCCATCGTGTTCACCCTGCACGGCGGCCACCTGGACTCCTTCTACCGAGGCTGCGCGGACGAGGGCATCGAGCTGCTGGACTTCCGGCACGAGGCCGCCGCCGTCAACGCCGCCGACGGATACGCGCGGGTGACCGGCGGGCTCGGCGTCGCCGCGGTGACCAGCGGGCCGGGCTTCGCCAACGGCTTCGCGGGGATCACCAACGCCTACGCCGACGGCGTCCCCCTGCTGGTCGTCGTCGCCGCTCCCCCGCTGCGCGAGGCCGAGACCCGGGAACTGCAGGGAGGCATCGACCAGATCGCCGCTTTGAAACCGGTCACCAAGTGGGCGCACCGCATCACCGACCCCGCGCGCATTCCCGACCTGGTCGGGCTGGCCGTCCGGCGGGCCCTGTCGGACCGTCCGGGGCCGGTCGCGCTCGAACTGCCGATCGACGTGGCGTTCGCGCCGGTCGACCCGGCCCGGGTCCGCCCGGCCGGACGGCCGGACCTCGGGGCCCGCACCGGTCCGGGCCGCCGGGCGCTCGCCGGCGCGCTACGGGCGCTGGACGGCGCCGAACGCCCCGTCGTCCTGGCGGGCGAGGGGCTGCGGTGGTCGCGCGACCGCCGGATCCTCATCGACTTCGCCGAGGCCAGCGGCATCCCCGTACTGTCCGGCGGTCCCGCCTCGCGCGGCCTGCCGCCGGGCCATCCGCTCAACGGACGCGGCGTCGCGACCCTCGCCGCGCTGGCGATGTCGGGCGGCGCCACCCCTGACGTGGTCATGCTGCTCGGCTTCACCCCGGGCATGCACAGCGGCGGACGCCCCGGCGCGGTCATCCCCGCCGACGCCGAGATCGTCCAGGTGGACCCGGACGCGGCCGAGATCGGACGCCTCGGGCCCGTCCACGTCGCGGTCCAGGCCGACCCCGCCGAAACCCTCGCCGCCATGCTCGCGGCCCACGACGGGCCGTGGCCCGCGCGCAAGGAGTGGGCGGAGACTCTGATGGGCGCGAGCAGGCTCCCGGACCTGCTGTTCGCGGACGCCCCCGACGTGGTCAACGGGCGGATCCACCCGCACCACGCCACGCGGGAGGCGCTCGCCGCCCTCGACCCCGGCTCGATCGTCGTCGCCGACGGCGGAGAGTCGCTCGCCTGGACCATGTCGGCCGCCTTCTCGGCCGACATCGACCTCGTCGTCGGCCTCGGCCACCAGGGGCACCTCGGCGTCGGGCACGGCTTCGCCATCGGCGCCCAGCGCGCCGAACCCGGCCGGCGGGTCGTCCAGATCACCGGAGACGGCGCGGTCGGCTTCCACATCCAGGAACTCGACACCATGGTCCGCCACGAGCTGCCCATCGTGACCGTGGTCCTGTCCAACGACACGTGGGGCATGTCGATCCACAGCCAGGACGTCCTGTTCGGCGCGGGCAACGACATCGTCACCCGGCTGGCCCCGACCCGGTACGAGAAGGTCGCCGAAGCGTTCGGCGCCTACGGCGAGCACGTCGAGAAACCGGGCGAGATCGGCCCGGCCATCCGCCGCGCCCTCGACTCCGGCAGACCCGCCCTGATCAACGTCGCCATCTCCAACGAGGTCGTCCACCCCGTCACCACGTCGATGCTGGGTGACGTCACCACCACGGACGAGATCGTCATCCCCTACTACGAGAACATCCCGCTCCGATGAACGGCATGGACGGAAAGCACGCCCTGATCACCGGCGCGGGCTCGGGAATCGGGCTCGAATGCGCCCGGGCGCTGTCGCGGGCTGGGGCGGCAGTGACCCTCGTCGACGTCGCGGAGGACGCCGTCGAAAAGAACGCCGGTGAACTCGGCGGCGGCGCGCACGCACTGGTCGCGGACGTCACCGACGAAGAACGCCTCGAACAGGCGATACGTGCGGCGGCCGACGCCTCCGGGCCGCTGCACGTGGCAGTGAACGCCGCGGGCTCGGGCACGTTCGGGGTGGTGACCGAGCTGCCCCTGTCCGAATGGCGCCGGGTGATCGACCTCAACCTGACCGGCGTGTTCCTGTCGGTGAAGCACGAGGCGCGGCTGATGGCGGACGGAGGGTCGATCATCAACATCGCCTCGCTGAACGCGCGCCGGCCGGCGGCGGGCTTCGCCGCCTACTGCGCGAGCAAGTCCGGCGTCGAGATGCTGACCAAGGTCGCGGCCATGGAGCTGGGTCCGCGGGGCATCCGGGTCAACGCGATCGCCCCCGGGCTCGTCGACACGCCGCTCACCGCCGCCATCACCGGCACCGAGGCCGAGCAGGAGTACCTGGAGAACACTCCGCTCGGCCGGACCGGCGCCCCCGCCGACATCGCCTCGGTGGTCCTGTTCCTCGCCGGCGACGGCTCCGCGTGGATGACCGGCGACCTCCTTCTGGTCGACGGCGGCGCCCACACCATGCGCTACCCCCGCCTGGACAAGCACTTCGGCTCCTGAAGCCAAGCGGTGCTGTACGAGCCCCGGTCCGGGTCACCGTTGGACGACGTCCTTCTCGGATGCTTGCCGATGACGCCGCAGGCGGTGCGCCGCCACGGTCGCGGCCACGAGGGCGGTGAAGGCGGCGGCGATCCACCAGACGCCGATCTGGTCCAGCCAGGTGGTGAGCGCGCCCTGGATGCCGGTGGCGGTGTCCACGACCGCGGAGTCGGCCGAGGCTCCCGCGTTGAGGCGTGTCTCGTACCAGCCGTAGTAGGTGACGTAGAGCCCGGCCGGGAGAAGAAGGGCGCCGCTGACCCGGGAGACGTGCGGCAGGACCCGGCGGGTGCGCGCCACGGCCGCCTCGCGTGCCAGCGCCACCAGCATCGACAGGAGCCCTACGACCACGCCCATGCCGACGCCGTACGCGGCGAACGCCGCGAGCCCGGCGGCGATGCCCGTGCCGCCGGACACCAGTCCGGTGACGGCCAGGAACGGCGCGATCGTGCACGAGAGGGAGGCGACGGCGTACGAGACGCCGTAGCCGTACAGCCCGACCGGCGAACCCGTCAGCCCGCCCGTCTGGACGCGGGGCAGCCGTAGCAGCAGTTCCCGTCCGGTCACCAGCCATGCGCCGAGCACCAGCAGGGCAAGGCCGACGACGATGGTGAACCAGGGCAGGTACTGCTGGACGGAGGTCGCCACAACGGAGATGAGCAGGCCGAACACGCCGAACACGGTGACGAACCCAGCGGTCATCGCGGCCGAGAGCCGCAGCGCCCGCCAGACGCCGCCCGCCCCCGGCGTCGCGACCAGCAGCGTCAGGTAGGAGGGCAGCAGCGCGAAACCGCACGGGTTGAACGCCGCGACCAGCCCGGCGGCCAGGGCGAGCGAGATCTGCTCCATCAGCCGAGCAGGTCGTCGACGTGCCGGTCCAGCTCGTTCTCGTCGAGCGGCCCGGACTCCTTGCTCGTCCTGCCGTCGGTCGCCATGAAGACGAACGAGGACTGCGAGGTCACCTTGAAGTGGGAGTACAGCTTGCCGGTCCGGTCGTCCAGTTGGGTGAGCTTCCCGGTGCCGGTCCGGGACACGAAGTCACCCAACCGGCTCTTGTCCTTCTCCAGCCCCCCGACGCCGACGAACGAGACCCGGTCTCCGTGCTTCCCGGCGGCCTTCGCCACGTCGGGGCCTTCGGAGAGGCACTTGGGGCACCAGGGCGCCCAGAACCAGAACACCACCGGCCTGCCGGCCAGGCTCGCACCGTCGAACGCCTCGCCGTCCAGCGTCTCGCCCTTGAACTCCAGCGCCGCCGGGACATCCCGGCCCATCGCGTCGGGGCTCTGCGCGGCGGGGCTCCTGGGCGCCTCGCTCCGGGGTTCGACGGCGCTCGTCGCGTCGCCGCCACCACCGCATCCGGTCGCGAGCAGCGCGGCACCGACCATCAGCACGATCGCCTTGTTCATGCCGGCAACGCTAGCGGCCGAGGCCGCCGCCGCTTCTTACGAAGAGATGACGTCCCCGCGCGTCAGAGTCCCCACAGCTCCTCCGCGAAGCTCTTGTCGATGACGAGCCGCTTCATCGTCAGGAAGCCGCGTCGCCGCGTTGAACCGAAGGCGGTCGGCGCGTCGACCTTGGTCGGTGGGGTCTGGCCGAGGGGCTCTCGCGGGCGTGGCGGGTGGAGGACGATCCTTCGTGGTGAAGGTCAGCCGGTGAGGCCGGTCGACCTACCGCGAGAGCAAGGGGAGACGGCGTGGGCAAGACGTCCGAGCGGGGCGGCAAGGTCACCGTGCTGCGTGAGCCGGTCTGGAGCACGGTGGGGCTCTATGTCGTCGCCATGCTGGGGGGCGCGGGCCTCGGCCGGCTTCTCGGCCTGCTGGCCGACTGGCTCGTGACGCTGCCGTGGGCGCCGATGCAGGGTCCGGCCGAGCTGGTCACGTCGATTCCCGCCGCGGTCCTGCCCGCCGTGGGCGTCCTGGCCGGGGCGGTGCTGGGAGTCGTCGCCCAGTACGAGCAAACGGTGATGCGCCTGGACGGCGATGAGGTCGTGCTCACCCGCAAGGGTCGTCAGGAGCGGCTCTCCCGTGCGGACATCGCCACCGTCTGCCGTGACGGCAGGCATCTGGTCGTCCTCGGCACCGAAGGCGGGGAACTCGCGCGGCACGAATGCGGCCTCCCCTTCGGGCGCGTGGCCGGCGCCGTCGTCCGGCACGGCTACCCGTGGGCGGACGCCGATCCGTACGAGGACGAGTTCCGCCTCTGGGTACCCGATCTTCCCGGGCTTCCGGAAGGGGTCAACGCCCTCCTCAAAGCCCGCCAGAAGGTTCTGGACGAGAAGGGCTCCGGTCACGGCGACGTGCGGGAGCTCCGTGAGGAACTGTCCCGTCTCGGCATCGTCGTGAAGGACCGGAAGCGCCGCCAGTACGTCAGGTCGACGGGGTGACCGGACGCGCGGAAGCCCGCCGTCACGAGGGACGGCGGGCTCCGGCAGCGGGATGATCAGACGAGGCCGGACTTCTTGAGCCAGTCCTCGGCGACCTTCTCCTGGTCGTCCTTGTCGATGACGACGCGCTTCATCATGTCGAGCAGGTCCTGGGTGGTGAGCTTGGCGGAGACGGCGTCGAGGGCCGCCCGCGCCGTCTGGTCCACCGACTCCTTGTGGACGAGCGGGGTGACGTTCTGGGCGTTGAAGACGTTCTTCGGGTCTTCGAGGACGACCAGCTTGTTCTGCTCGATGGTGGGGTCGGTGGTGAACAGGTCGGCGGCCTGGATCTCGTCCTCGACGAGCAGCTTCACCAGCGTGGACTGGGCTCCGGCGTCGAACGGCTTGAACTCCTTGAACTCGATCCCGTAGGCCTCCTTGAGGCCCTTGAGGCCCTGCTGCCGGGTCTCGAACTCCGACGGCCCGGCGATGACCAGGTCCTTGGCGACGCCTTCGAGGTCGGCGATGGACTTCAGGTCGTGCTTGGCCGCCGTCTGCGGGTTGACGGTGACGGAGTCCTTGTCCTCGGCCTCGGCCGAGGCGAGCATCTCGACCGACGCGGGCAGCTTCGACTTCAGCTCCGCGTTGATCTCCTCGGTGGTGGCGGCCTTGCTGTTCTCGTCCACGGAGGTGACCAGCAGGGCGCCGTTGTACTCGGGCATGACGCTGATGCCGCCCTTGACGACCTGGTCGTAGTAGACCTCGCGGGCGCCGATGTTGAACTTGCGGGTGACCTTCACGCCCTTGGCCTCGAGTGCCTGGGCGTACAGCTCGGCGAGGAGGTTGCTCTCGGGGAAGTTCGCGCCGCCGACGGTGACGGTGCCGCCCGCGCCCCCGCCGGCGAGCGGGTTGTCGTCGCCGGAGTCCCCGCCGCCGCAGGCGGACAGGGTGAGGGCAGCAACGAGGCCGACGACCGCGCCACGGATGAGTTTCTTCATGGGTCTTCCTCTGTTAGGTGGTCAGGAGGAACGGGCGGAGCCGAGCAGGCCCGGGGAGACGACGGCGCGGCGGAGCGCCGCGAAGACCAGCTGGACGATCAGCGCGAGCAGCACGACCAGGACGGTGCCGCCGACGACGAGCTGGTAGTCGTTGCGGGCCAGCCCGTCGATGATGTAGCGGCCGAGGCCACCGAAGCCCGGGTAGGCGGCGATGGTGGCGGTGGCGACGACCTGGATCGCGGACGTGCGCAGCCCGAGCAGGATCAGCGGCAGCGCCATCGGCAGCTCGGCCCGCCACAGCACCCCCCAGCCGGTCATGCCCATGCCGCGGGCGGCGTCCTTGGCGTCGGCGTCGACGCCGCGGACGCCCTCGAAGGTGTTGACGAGGATGGGCGGGACGGCCAGCGCGACGAGCGCGACCAGCACGGGGGTGATGCTGTAGTCGATGACGACGATGAACAGCACCAGGCCGAACGTGGGGATCGCGCGGGCGACGTTGGCGAGGCTGACGGCGAGGAAGCCGCCGCGGCCGGTGTGCCCGACGAGCAGGCCGAGCGCGAGGCCGATCAGCGCGGCGAACAGCATCGCCACCCCGGTGTAGTAGAGGTGCTCCAGCAGCCGGTGCGGGATGCCGTCGTCGCCCTGCCACTGGGACGACGCGGTCAGCCAGCCCCAGAACAGGTCGATCTGGTTCCACAGGTCGTTCATGAGGCCTTCCCCCGGGCTCGGGCCCACGGGGTGAGCAGCCGCTGGACGGTGACCAGGATCGCGTCGGTGACGAGGGCCAGCAGCACGATCAGGACGGTCGCCGCGATGATCTGGGTCTGGAACGACAGCTGGTAGCCCCGGATGATGTCGTAACCGAGCCCGCCCTGGCCGATCAGCTGCCCGACCGCGACGAGGCTGATGGACGAGACGGCGGCGACGCGCGTCCCGGCGATGACGATGGGGACGGCGATCGGCAGCTCGACGCGCAGGAGGCGGCGCAGCGGGCCGAATCCCATGGCGGTGGCCGCCTGCCGGACGGGTTCGGACACCGACGCCAGGCCGTCCACCACGTTCGGGATGAGCACCGACAGGCTGTAGAGCGTCAGCGGGATCATGACCGTGGACGGCGTGAGCCCGGTGTACTGGATGAAGATCATGAACAGGGCCAGCGACGGGATTGCGTAGAACACGTTCGAGATCGTCAGCGTCGGCGGGTAGAGCCAGCCCCAGCGGCGGCACAGCACCCCGACCGGGATGGAGATCAGCAGGCCGAACAGCACCGGGAGCAGCGCGAGCCGCAGGTGGATGAGGGCGTGCTCGCCGAGCGAGTCGGTGTGGTCCGCGATCCAGCCCCAGTCGATCTCCATCAGCCACCGTCCTTCGAGGCGGCGGGCCCGTGACCGGCGGGCTCGTCGCGGGCGGCGGGCTCGGGGGCGACGCCGGTGCCGGAGCGGGCGATGGCGGTGCTGAGGTCCCGCTGGTCGGCGACCCCGGCGAGCCGCCCCGCCCCGTCCACCCCGACCGCGCGGCCGGACGGCGACAGGATCGCGGCGTCGAGCGCGGCCCGCATCGAGTCGCCCTCGACGTCGAACGTGTGCCCGATCGGCGCGAGCCGCACGTCGCCCAGCACGCCCGACTCGGGCAGCACGCCCTCCGCGGCCCAGCCGAGCGGGCGGCGGTCGGCGTCGACGACCAGTACCCAGCCGTCCTCCGCGTCGCGGGCCCGGCCGACCGGCGCGTCGGCGGGCAGGACGCCCCGGTCGCTGAGCGGCGCGGCCGAGGCCGGGACGAACGAGAGCCGCCGGAAGCCGCGGTCGTGCCCGATGAACCCGGCGACGAAGTCGTCGGCGGGCCGGGCGAGCAGCGCCTCGGGGCTGTCGACCTGGACGAGCTTCCCGCCGGTCTGGAACACCCCGATCCGGTCGCCGAGCTTGATGGCCTCGTCGATGTCGTGGGTGACGAACACGATCGTCTTGTGGAGCTCGTCCTGGAGGCGCAGGAACTCGTCCTGGAGCTCGGCGCGGACGACGGGGTCGACGGCGCTGAACGGCTCGTCCATCAGCATGATCGGCGGGTCGGCGGCGAGGGCGCGGGCGACGCCGACGCGCTGCTGCTGGCCGCCGGACAGCTGGAACGGGTAGCGCCGCGCCATGGAGTGCTCCAGCCCGACCCGCTCCATCAGCTCGTGGGCCCGGTCCCGCGCCTTCTTCTTGTTCCAGCGCAGCAGGTGCGGGACCGTCGCGATGTTGTCCTCGATGGTGCGGTGCGGGAACAGCCCGGCGTGCTGGATGACGTAGCCGATGCCGCGCCGCAGCTCGGCGGGCTTGTGCTCGCGGACGTCCTGCCCGTCGATGAGCACGCGGCCGGACGTCGGCTCCACCATGCGGTTGATGGTGCGCAGCGCGGTGGTCTTGCCGCCCCCGGACGTGCCGACGAACACGGTGATGCGGCCGGTGGGGCAGTCGAGGCTGACGTCGTCCAGGGCGACGGTGCCGCCGGGGTAGCGCTTGGTGACGCCCTCAAAGGTGATCAACGATTCACGTCCTCGTCGGGGCGCCCGCGACGCCGGGTGATCGGTACGGCCTTCTCACCAACCGTAGCGACAGGTACGGTCGGCGACGTGTCGCAGCGTGTCCGGAACATGGAATCTGGAGCATACCTACCTGTATTCCGGGGAAAGTAGCCTCGCGCTGTGGAGAACAGCCGAATCGTTATCGATGGAACCGCGCTCACATGCGCGCAGGTCGTCCGCGCCGCCCGCGAGGATGTGACGATCGCCATAGCCCCGGAAGGCGTCGCGCGGGCTCGGCGGGCCTGGCGGGTGGCGGGCGAGCTCGCCGAGGCGCAGCCGGTGTACGGGCGCACCACGGGCGTCGGCGCGAACCGCGTGGTGGACGTGGAGTGGGAGGACGCCGACGCGCACGGCCTGCGGCTCCTGCGCAGCCACGCGGCCGGGGCGGGACCGCTGGTCGCGCCGGAGATCGTCCGGGCGATGCTGACGATCCGGCTGAACCAGATCGCGGCGGGCGGCTCGGGCGTCGAGCCGGGCGTGCTGCGGGCCCTCGCGGACGCGCTCAACCTGGGTCTCCTTCCCCCGGTACCGGTGCACGGGGCGATCGGCACCGGCGACCTGACCGCGCTGGCCTCGACCGCGCTGTGCCTGCTCGGCGAGCGGGCGTGGCTCACCGACGAGGAGGGAGTGCTGCGGCCCGGCCCCGGCTACCGGCTGCGCTCGCCGGACGCGCTGGCGTTCATCAGCTCCAACGCGGCCACGCTCGGGGAGTCGGCGCTCGCGGTGGCCGACCTGCGGGAGCTGCTCCGCGCGTCCACGGTGGCCGCCGCGCTGTCGCACTTCGCCGTCCGGGGCTCGACGGAGCCGTACGCGCAGGCGGTGCAGGACGCGTGCCCCCATCCGGGCCAGCGGGAGGCCGCCGCGGCGGCGCGGGCGCTGCTCGCGTTCGACCAGCCCGCGCCGATGCGCATCCAGGACCCCTACGGCTACCGGGCGTTCCCGCAGGTGCACGGCCCGGCGCTGGAGGCGGCCGCCTACGCCGAGGAGGTCGTCACCCGGGAGATCAACGCGGCGGCCGAGAACCCGCTCATCGACGTCGAGGGCCGTGCGGCCTGGCACAACGGCAACTTCCACACCGCCTACGCCGGTCTCGCGCTGGACTCCGCCCGCGCGGCCCTGTTCCAGACGATGGCGCTCGCCGCCGCCCGCCTCGGGACGCTCGCCGAGCCGGCGTTCACCGGCCTCTACCCGTTCCAGGGCGCGACGGAGGCCTCCTCGGGGATGATGATCCTGGAGTACGTGGCGCACTCGTGCCTCGCCGACGTCCGGCGCCTCGCGACGCCGGCGGCGCTCGGCAGCGCTGTGCTGTCGCGCGGCGTCGAGGAGCACGCGGGATTCTCCACCCAGTCGGCCCGCGCGACGACCGACGCCGTCGCCGCCTACCGGCTCGGACTCGGCTGCGAGCTGGTCGCCGCCGTCCGGGCGCTGCGGATGCAGGGACGCGCGCCGTCCGGCGGCCCGCTGCGGGCGGCGTACGACATGGCCGACGCCGTGCTCGACCCGCGCGTGGAGGACCGGCCGCTCGACTCCGACATCGCCGCCGCCGCAGACCTGCTGCCCGGCCTGGCCCGGCTGCACCCCTGACCCCCTACCGCGGCGCTTCGCCGGTCGAGGCGCGGACGAACAGGGACGGCTCGCGGACCACGCGGCGCTTGCGGGGCTTGCCGTCGATGACGTCCACGACGAGCCGGACGGCGGCGTGCACGATGCCGTCGATGTCCCAGTCGACGGTGGTGAGCGGCGGGGTGAGCAGCGCCGACATCGGATGGTTGTCGTATCCGCAGACGGCGACGTCGCCGGGGACCGCGAGGCCCAGCTCGCGGGTCGCGGCGTAGACGCCGTAGGCGATGGAGTCGGCGAAGCAGAACACCGCCGAGGGGCGGTCGGGGCTGTCGAGCACCCGGAGGGCGACCTCGGTGGCGGCGGCGAGCGACTGCGGCACGACGACCACGTCGACGTGGAGGCCGAGACGCTCGGCTTCGGCGTTGACGTGCACGTCGGCGGGCCGGTCGGGGGTGCTGGCGCCCGTCGGGGTGAACACGGTGAGGCGCTGGTGCCCGAGGTCGCGCAGGTGCTCCAGCGCGAGCGTGACGCCCCGCCGGTTGTCGAAGACGACCTCGCCCTGCGCCTGCCCGCCGTGCAGCGCGTCGCCGATGGACACCACCGGGATCGACGCGGCCAGCTCCGTCCACAGCGCGGCGGACGGGTCGAGCGGCTGGACGATCAGGCCGTCCACCCGCTGGTCGCGGAGCCGGCGGGCGAGGGCCAGCTCCCGCTCGGGTTCGCCGCCCGCGTCGACGATCAGGGCGTAGCGGTCACGGGCCAGCAGCGCGCGGCCGATGCCGATGGCCAGGGACTGCTGCCAGTAGTCCTCCAGGGAGCCGCACAGCATGCCGACCTGGGCGGTGCGGCCGCTGGCGAGGGCGCGGGCGATCGGGTGCGCCTCGTAGCCGAGCTCGTCCGCCGCCGCGCGGACCCGCTCCTGCGTCTCCTCCGACGTCTGGATGCCGCGCAGCGCGTACGACACGGCGGCGGGCGACAGCCCCGTCGCCTGCGCCACTTCCCGGATGGTCGCGCGCTTGCGCTTGTCCGACACCTCTCCAACCCTAGAGCCCGCCGCCGAGAGCGCGGCGAACCGACTTGACGGCGCTCCTCTGAACCGGTTCACTGAATCGCTTAACTGATACGGTTCAGTGATGCGGTTCAGTAGCCGTGTCCTGCCCGTTCGCGCATGGTGAAGATCACGCATACTCCCTGCGTGAACGGCACCGCGACCACGAGACACCGGAGAGGAGCCAACCCGTGTCATCCGAGGTCATCCCCCGTGCCGCCGGCTTCGAGAGCCTGCCCGGCCGCACCCTCGACAAGCGCGAACTGCGCGAGCTGGTCGAC
This sequence comes from Actinomadura sp. KC345, assembly GCF_004348515.1. GTDB lineage: Bacteria > Actinomycetota > Actinomycetes > Streptosporangiales > Streptosporangiaceae > Spirillospora. The sequence goes on from NZ_SMKH01000015.1 coordinate 33,340, forward strand.
GAGGTGGCGGAGCGGCCGGACCTGTGGCGCCGGCACGTCGCGTTCTCCGACGGACAGCGCCACTACGCCTCGCTCTACAGGGACGAGCACGTGGACGTCTGGCTGCTGTGCTGGACGCCGCAGAACGACACCGGCTGGCATGACCACGACGTGTCGTCCGGCGCCGTCCGCGTCGTGGCCGGGGCCGTGGAGGAGAACAACCCGCGCCTCGGCGGCGAGCCCCTGCGGACGGTGGTCACGGAGGGCCGGTCGTTCTGCTTCGGTCCCGACCACATCCACCGGCTCACCGGCGTGGACGACGCCAGCGTCTCGATCCACGCGTACTCGCCGCCGCTGCTGCGCCTCGGCCAGTACTCCGTCGACGGGTCGGGGGTGATGCGCCGCCTGTCGGTCGCCTACACCGAGGAACTGCGCCCGATGGACGAGGAGGGCGGACCGGCCGCGCCCTGATCGACGGCGGCCTCCGGGACGGCTGGAACCTCCGGCGGGCCCGACCGGGGGACAGCGGACCCGCCGGAGGCAGCGCGTCCGGCCGAAGCCCGCTCACATCGGCCGGACGCCCTTACCTCCTCCAGCGCCCACCGCCACCGGAGTGTCACACCAGCGGTCCGTGAGGGCGCACACCGCGACCATGGCGGCGAGGCAGACCCCCGCTCCTCTGAGGAGCCCGGCCTCGTAGTAGGCGTCGGTCACCAGCAGGACGGCCGCGGAACCGGCCGCACCCCCGGCGGCCAGCGCCGCGACCGCCTGCACCGCCCAGAGCGCGATGCGTCTCGTCCCGGCTCCCGCGAGCGCGTCCCGCAGCGCGCACACGGCGGCGACGAGGCACACGGCCAGCGCCGCGACGGCCGCGACGAGCGGCGCACCCACGTTGGGCCCGTACCGGACGGCCAGGGCCGGGACGAAGAACACGACGAACGCCCACCGCAACCCGCCGGCGACGGACGACAGCGCGACACCGGCTTCTCCGCCCGGTCGCAGCCGGGACGTCGCCCAGCGCGCCCCCACGAGAACGCACATCGCGATCACCGCGCCTGGGAGCCGTCCACCCAGATGACCGAGGTTGTAGAGCAGGGCGGTGTCGTAGACGGTCAACACGAGATGCCCCAGCGCCCAGACCGAGACGGCGAAGAGGAGCATCCGCACGGCCGATGGCGCCGTGGTCTCGTCCTCTTCCTGACCTGCGAGCCACCAGAGCAGCGGGGGTGTCACCACAGCCGAGCAGGCTCGGATCACGATGTCGTCCACCGTGTAGGGGTTGTGCAGATCCCATTCGACCGCGCAGAAGACGAACGTGTACGAGAACGATGCCGCCCACACCAGCCATGAACGCGCAAGGCGCCGATACAGGCCGCGATCCAGCCACCGCAGCACCGTGACGTAGGCCAGGAGCACCAGCGGCAGTTCCAGGAACGCCTGCACCCGCAGGACGGACGGCTCCAGCGACTCAGGCATCGGGAAGCGTTCCGCGACACCGCGCATGGCCGGGCCGTCGGCGAGCGCGAACCATCCCTCGGGCAGATACCTCGCGATGAACGACGCGTCACCGCCGTGCACACGCAGGACGTAGACGCTGAACAGCACCTGGTTCACATAGACGAGTGCGACCACCAAGGCCAGGAACGCTTCTGGGCGCGCCCAGGACCGCCGTCCGGCGGCCGCTCCGAGGTCACCTCTGCGCCGCATCAGCCGGGGTGCGGTCCCGAGGCTCACCGCCGTCGACGCGAGCACGGCCGCGTCCACCCCCATCGCCATGGTCGACCAACGTAGACGCTTCCACGGGCGGCGGCCGCATCGGCTCCAGTGACGCGCGCAGCCGGGTCCGCATCCATGCCGCGCCCGGACGCTCGACCAAGCGGTGCACGGCGTAGGCGGCCAGCAGGGACGCCGCGACGGCCACCGCGAGCGCGGCCCACTTGTCGATTCCGGGGTACATCGCGTCGAGCAGCGGGAGCGCGAGCTGCGAATGGACGAGGTACAGCGGATAGGTCAGCGCCCCGAGGAGCGTCAGCCCGCTCCACCGGAGCCGGCTCAGCCGCCCCGTCGCGACGAGGATCATCACCGCGTAGATCGCGGTGATGATGGCGCTGACCACGATCTCGTCGGCGCCGCGGAAGACGTCCTCCGCGCGCCACGCGCCGTAGCGCAGCGCCATCAGGTACGTCACGGCCACGTATCCCCACAGCAGCAGCGTCGGGCCGAACCGGTAGATCATGTAGAGCGCCATGCCCGCGATGAAGTACGGGCTCCACGTCGGCACCAGCATCACCTGGAGCAGCTTGTGGTCGGCCTGCTCGGCGAAGAGGCCGCCGAACATCCAGACCGCCATGAAGACGAGGCAGGAGCGGTAGGTGATTCCGATCGCCGCGAGAACGGCGATGAGCACGTAGAAGTGGAGCTCGACCCAGAGCGTCCAGTAGACGGCGTCCAGGTTCCGTACGCCGAGCCCGCCCTGCAGCATGGTGAGGTTCGGGATGACCACGCCGGGAACGCCGTGCCCCTGCCGGAACACCGCGTACACGAAGGCACCGAGCAGAACGCTGACCCAGTACGCGGGCATCAGCCTGACGAGCCGGGAGATCCCGAACTCTCCCGGCCCGCGTCCCCAGGCGCTCATCAGGATCACGAACCCGCTGATGACGAAGAACAGGTCGACGCCGAGGTACCCGAACCGGGTGAGCGGGGCGATCTCGGGGAAGACGTCGTACGCCGGTTCGGGCCAGGCGCCCGCCCCGCCGAATCCGGTGAAGTGGTACAGCACCACCGCCAGCGCGGCCAGAAAGCGCAGCAGATCGAGTTCACGCAGCCGTTCCCGTCGAGTCACCGCCGCACCCTCTCGGCGGCAGGTTGCCCGCCCTGAGCCGCGAAGTGAACGGCGGGTGGAGGCGAGACCGCGATTGCGCGTCCGCCGCCGCTTCGGCGTCGTGGACGCGGCCCCGGCGGGGGCGGCGGATCAGTAAGATGCGGGGGGCAGATCCGAGCCCGGAGGGGCTCTGGACGATAGGTGGTCATCGATGACATCTCGCCGCGCCCGCCGCGGCGCGGCGACGCTCGTGCTGTGCCTGAGCCTTGCGGCGGCCCTGGCCGCGACCGGATGCTCCCCGGTCGGGGGCCCGGTGCACCGGTCCGCGGCGGCGGACAGCCCGGGGCGGGGCGGTGAGGGCGAGCCCCGCGACACCCCGTCCGTGGTGATGTTCCTCGGCGACAGCTACACGGTCGGCGACGGGCGCGTCCAGCCGGAGTCGACGTACGCGTCCGCCACGGCGCGGCTGCTCGGCTGGCAGGTCGTCGTCGGCGGGCGGGCCGGGTCCGGTTTCGTCGTGAAGGGCCGGGGGCAGCAGGCGTTCCTCGCCCTGTTCGAGAGCCAGCTCGGCTGGCGGCCCGCGCCCGACATGCTCATCGTGTCCGGCGGCCACAACGACTGGCGCGTCGCGCCGCAGCAGGTCGCCGCCGCCGCGCACGTGCTGCTCGAACGCGTCCGGCAGCGCTGGCCCGGCACGCACATCGTCCTGATGGGGCCGATCTGGGGGACGGGGACGCCGCCGCAGGGCGCGACCGCCGTCCGGGACGCGCTGAAGAACCTGAGCGGGCAGCTCGGCGTCCCGTTCGTCGACCCGATCGGCGAGCGGTGGGTCACCGGCAACCCGCTGACCGGCGTGGGCAACGCGCCGCAGTACATCAAGAAGGACCGCACCCACCCGAACCCGGCCGGCCACCGGTACGTCGCGACGCGCCTGGCGGGGGACCTGAAGCGGATGGGCCTCGCCCGGCCGGCCCGGAAGGACTGAGCCTCCGGACCGGCCGGCGGGCCCGGCTCAGCCGGCGGCGGGACGGGCGAGCGTGAGGGAGAAGTCGCCCTCGGGGTCCGTCCAGAACTCGGCGAGTTCCATCCCCGCCGCGCCGAGTTCGGCCTCCAGGCGCTCCCGCCGGAACTTGGCGGAGACCTCGGTGCGCATCTCCTCGCCGGCGGCGAACGACACCTCCAGGTCCAGGCCGCCGATCCGGACGTCCTGGTCGCGGGTCGACCGCAGCCGCATCTCGATCCACTCCTCGGTCTCGTTCCAGACCGCGAGGTGCTCGAACGCCTCCGGGTCGAAGTCCGCGTCCAGCTCCTGGTTGATCACGTACAGGACGTTGCGGTTGAACTGGGCGGTGACCCCGGCGGCGTCGTCGTAGGCGCGGACGAGCCGTTCCGGGGCCTTGACCAGGTCGGCGCCGAGCAGCAGGAAGTCGCCGCCGGTCATGGCCGCGCGGACGCCGCCGAGGAACCCGATCCGCGAGGCGGGCGGCATGTTGCCGATCGTCCCGCCGAGGAAGGCGACGAGGCGGCGCTCGCCGCCCGGCAGCAGGTGGAGGTGCTGCTCGTAGTCGGCGACGACGGTCCGGACGTCGAGACCGGGATGGTCGGAGGCGATCCCGGCCGCGGCCTCCTCCAGGAAGTCGCCGCTCACGTCCACGGGCACGTACGAGCGCAGCGTGCCGGCGAGCGCGTCGAGCAGCAGCCGGGTCTTCTCCCCCGACCCCGCGCCGAGCTCCAGCAGCGTGCGGGCGCCGGTGGCGGCGGCGATGTCGGGCGCCCGCGCGACGAGGATCTCGCGCTCGCGGCGGGTCGGGTAGTACTCCTCCAGCTTCGTGATCTCCTCGAAGAGCGCGCTGCCGCGCTCGTCGTAGAACCACTTGGGCGGCAGGGTCTTGGGCGTGCCGGTGAGCCCCTCCCTGACGTCCTGGCGGAGCGTCTTGGCGAGGTCGTCGGCGGTCAGGAACCGGTCCACGTGGTTCTCTCCTTCAGAGGGCTGTGCTTCAGAGGGACGTGCTTTCAGAGGGGGATGACGGAAACGCCGGAGGCGAGGTCGGCGGTGACGAGCGAGCGGTCGGGGACGGACTTCCAGCCCGCGTCGTCGTCGAGCGGCTCGGACGCGATCCGGATCTCGTCCGCGTCCTCGCGGACGAACAGGGAGTCGCCCCAGGTCGTGGCCGCCAGCGACGTGCCGTCCGAGGCTAGGAGGTTGTAGCGGCCGGGGGCGAACGCGGTGACCGCGCCGATCACGGCGGCGAGGCCCTCGCCGAGCGGCAGCCCGTCCCGCCAGTACCGGGCGGCGAGGGCGAACAGCGGCGCGGAGTCGACCGGGGCACGGGCGTCCGGGACCCCGGCGAGGTCTCCGGCCAGCTCCCGGAGCCGGCCCTCGGCGCCGCCGAAGTCGTCGATCCTCCCGTTGTGGCTGAACAGCCGGGTCCCGGCGCGGAACGGCTGGGCGCACGCCTCGTCCACCGGGAACCCGGCCGTCGCCGAGCGGATCGCCGCGATCGCACAGGACGCCCGGACCGCCCCGGCGATCTCGCGGAACGACTGGTCGGTCCAGATGGGCTGGGCGCGCCGGAACCGGACGGCCTCGCCGTGCTGGTACCAGCCGGCTCCGTACCCGTCGGCGTTGAGGAGGCATCCCTGCGTCATGCGCGGCGCGTACGACTGGCTCTCCAGCGAGTGCTCACCGTCGTAGATGAGCGAGTGCAACGTCCGTTCGGGGCCCAGGTAGCCGAGATGGCGGCACATCAGCGGGCCTCCCCTGGGACGGATCGGGCGCAGCGGAAACCGGAGAAGATCTGCCGCCTGATGGGGTAGTCCCAGTTGCGGAACGACCCGCGTATCGCGAGTGGGTGCGTCGCCCATGAACCGCCCCGGAGCACTTTGTACTCGGGGCCGAAGAAGACTTCCGAATACTCCTTGTAAGGAAAGGAGCGAAAACCCGGGTAGCCGCTGAAGTCGGACGATGTCCACTCCCATACGTCCCCTAGGAGGCGCCTGACCCCGTAGGCCGACGCACCAGACGGATAGGAGCCCGTGTCCGACGGACGGAGTGCTCGCTGGCCCAGGTTGGCACGTCCCTCTTCGTAGACCTCGCCCCAAGGGTAGCGGCGCGACCGTCCGGTGGCCGGGTCCCAGCGGGCGGCCTTCTCCCACTCGGCCTCGGTCGGGAGCCGCTTCCCGGCCCAGCGCGCGTAGGCGTCCGCTTCGTACCAGCACACGTGCTGGACGGGCTCGCCGGGCGGGACGGATTCCGTCCGCCCGAACCGGCGCCGCGTCCACCGACCGCCCTCCCGCGTCCAGAAGGCGGGGGCGCGCTTGCCGCTGCTTGTGCGCCACTCCCACCCGGCGGGGTCCCACCAGCGCGGGTCGTCGTAGCCACCGGCTTCCATGAAGGCGATGTAGGCGGCGTTGGTCACCGGCTCGGCGTCGATGTAGTACGCGGGGAGGTCGACAACGTGCACGGGACGCTCATTGTCGTAAGCCCACGGATCGTCCGACGTGCCCATTCGGAATGGCCCCGCGTCGATCAGGATCTCGTCCACAGGAGAACGGACGGAGGACACGTGCGGGATTGTCCCGGCCACAGGATCGAGCAGCGCGGGAGCGCCTTTGCGCAGCTGATGGGTGGCCAGCATGGTCTCGTCGTGCATGTGCTCGTGCTGGACGACCATCCCGTACACGAATCCGCCCGACATGAGCGGATCCGCCGTGTCGAACCGCGCCGCGGGCAGCGAGTCGAGCACCTTGGCGCGCACCGTGCCGATGTAGGCGCGGGCCTCGTCCGGTGACAGGAGCGGCAGGGACGGCCGTTCGGCGCGCGGATGCTCGAACGCGTCGTACAGGCCGTCGATCTCCGGGCGCATCGCGTCCTCGCCCGCCGCCGCGCGCAGCAGCCACAGCTCCTCGTAGTTGCCGACGTGCGCGAGGTCCCACACGAGCGGCGACATGAGCGGCGACACCTGGGACGTGAGGCCGTCGCCGCCCAGGACGTCGGTGGTGAGGCCGAAGCTGCGGTCCCGCACCGCGCCGAGTTCGCCGGCGATCAGTTCCTTCAGGGCGTCCTCGTCGCGGGCGGCCGGGGGGTTCATCGGGGCCATGCCGGGGCCTCCTCGGTCTGGGCGGATTCCAGGGGCGGGTGCGCGTCCGGCGAATCGGAAGCGGGGTCGTCGGCGGGGGTGCGTCCCCGCTCGACGTACCGGCGGGCGTAGTCGTCCACCAGCGCGACGAGGCCGGGTGCGCCGAGCCGGGGCAGCGCCTCCAGCGCGGCGGCGAAGCAGGCCCGCGACGCGGCGGCCAGGGCCGGGTCGGACAGCCCGCGGCGGGCCGCCTCCGCCCACAGGTGCGCGACGGGCTCGGCCGCGGCCTCGGCGGCCCGGGACGCCGCGGGGTCGTCCAGCAGAGCGGTGGCGACGGCGACGGGGACGGGCCAGTACGGGCCGGGCAGCGCGTCGATCATGCGCAGCTCCAGCCAGCCCCGCGGCCGGACCGGCGGGAACAGCGTGGACAGGTGGTAGGACAGGTCGTCCTCGCCCGGCTCGCCCTTGTTCAGCCACTCCAGGAACGACATCCCGGGGGCGGAGGTCCACTCGCCCTCCGCGGTGTGGACGAGCATGACCTGGGCGTCGAGCGCGTACCGCGTCCACGCCTCGGCGGGGTCGCCGTCCGCGCCGTCGCGCAGGACGGGGAGGGTGCGGCACGGGTCGAGCTCGGTCCAGATGCCCTGCCGGGAGGAGCGCATCCCGGTGGGCCGGCCGGCGCGGAGCGGCGAGTTGGCGAACGCGGCGACGAACACCGGGCCGAGCGCGTGCGCGAGCCGCCAGCGCCGGAACGCGTCGGTGTGGTCGGCGCCGATGTCCAGGTTGACCTGGACGGACGCGGTCGAGCACATCATCGCCAGACCGGCGTCGGGGAAGCCGCCCGCGCAGAAGTAGTCGCGCATGCAGGCGTAGCGGGGATGGTCGGCCTGGAACCGCGGCCGCCGGACGGGGTCGACGCCCTGGCCGACGAGCGACAGCCCGTCCGAGGCGAGGGCGCCGCGCACGTGCGCGGTGTCCCCGTCGAGCGCGGTGTGGAGTTCGGCGAGCCCGCCGAACGGAGCGGAGCTGAGCTCCAGCTGCCCTCCGGGCTCGTAGGTGATCTTGCTTCCGCCGGGGGGCGGGCCGGCCTCGCCGACGAGGGCGCGCACCCGGCCGGCGGGCACGTGGGCGCTCTGGTCGGCGGAGTCGATCACGAACCACTCGGTCTCCGCGCCGACCGTCCCGGGCGGGCCGGTCTTGAAGCAGACACCTCGAATGTGCTGGTAGACGTCGTCCACGGTCAGCCGCGTCACGGCGGTCTCCTCACCTCGGTGATAGCGGAGGCGAACCTTCCCCGCTGAACCGGATCAGGAATCCGACGAAATACGTGAACTTCCTTAAATCTCCGTGAACATCACCGTCCGCATGTGCAACGGTTACTTTCCGTACTATTCGACGTTTCGCCTAATCCCCGACTTCTCAGGCATTGACCGGAGACGCTAGAGTCCGTCAACCAGCGGTATGCACCATTTGCCGATTACCGGGCCGAAGATCGGGAGGTCACATGCGCGGGGACATGGGTTCGCTCTACGACGCGCACGCCGACCGCCTGTACGCCTACTGCTGGTCACTCGTTGGCGACCAGCTCGCCGCGGCCGCCGTCGGGGACGCCTTCACCGCGGCCGTCCGCCAGCCGCCGCGCGGCGACAGCGTCCTGTGGCTGTACTCCCTCGCCCGTTCGGCCTGCACCGAGCGCGGCGCCTTCGCCGGCCACCTCGACGGGCGGGGCGGCATGCTGTTCGCCGGCTCCGACCCGCTGCTGCGCGCCGCGGGCGCCCTGCGCCCCGACCACCGCGAGGTACTGCTGCTGTGGGCGAGCGAATGGCTCGAACCCCACGACATCGCCCGCGTCCTCGGCATCGCGCCGGACACGGTCGTGCAGCTGCTCGACGCGGCCCGGATCCGGCTGGAGCGGTCCGTCCTCGAGATCCTGATGCGCGGCACGACCGAGGCGCGGCACGACCTCATCACCGCGTTCGAGAAGAAGCGGCTCCCGCGGCTGCTCGCCGACCGGGCGCCGGCCCGCGCGCCCGGCTGGCTGCGCGACCGGGTCCTGGCCGCCTGCGAGGACGAGGCCGTCCGGCCGCTGCCGAGCGTCACCGTGCCGAGCCCGCTCGTGGTGATCGGCCCGGACCGGCCGCACCCGGGGCGCCGGGGCGGGACCGGCGCGAACCCGAAGCGCGGACTGTCCGGCGGCCTCCAGAAGGGCATCGGCGCCGCGGCGGGCGTCGCCGCCTCGGTCGCGGCGGTCGTCGGCCTGCTCGCCACCTGGCCCTCGGCGAAGGGCGGCGCGGGCGCCGCGTCGATGGTCCCGACGGCGAGCAACGGCCAGACGAACCCGGCGTCCACCACGAGCACCGGCGTCCCGCGGCACCCGATGCCCGGCCTGTCCGGCACCGAGAAGGCGACGGGCGGGCCGCCCGGAACCCCGCGCGACCCGGCCACGAGCGGCGACCCGGCCCCGCCGGCCGGTGGGACCCCGGACGGCGCCGCGCCGCCGGCGACGTCCCCGCCCGGCGGTCCCTCGCGGGAGACCGGCTCGTGGTCGCCGGGCACGCCGTCGCGGCCGGACCGCCCGTCGGCCCCGCCGACCAGCGGGTCCCCGACCACTCCCCCGACCACGCCGGACGACCCGACGACCCCGCCCGGCGACGGCTCCGGCACCCCGACCACGCCGCCGCCGGACACCCCGACGGACCCGCCGGAGGAGCCGGGCACGCCCGGCCCCAGCCCGACGGCCAACCCCACGCCGTCGCCGAGCGGGAACTGAGCGGCCCGGCCCTCGAACCGCCGGCCCTCGAACCGCGGGCCCTCGAACCACGGGCCCTCAAACCACGGGCCCTCAAACCACGGGGGCACCTTCGACCGGGGAGGTGCCGCGCCGGACGAGCAGGGCCGCGAGGACCGCGGCGAGGGCCACCGCCCCGGCGACGGTCAGCGAGGTCTGGAAGCCGTCCATGAACGCGAGGTGGCTCCCGGTGGTGATCGACTCGGCGGCCGGAGCCGGTGTGCCCGGCGGGACGGGCGCCACGCCCTGGGAGACGAGCCCCTCCTGACCCGCGAGCCGCTGCGCCGCGCCGCCGGGGACGCCCGCGTCCGCCAGCCGTCCGGCGAGCACGTCGCCGACCCTGGTGGACAGCAGCACCCCGAGGACGGACGTGCCGAGGACGCCGCCCACCTGCGCGGCGGTCTGCTGGAGCCCTCCCGCGACACCGGCGAGGTGGGCGGGGGCGTTGCCGACGATGGCCTCGGTGCCGGCGACGATGACCATCCCGAACGCCGTGCCGAGCAGCACGAACCAGGGCCAGAGCTGGACGTAGGGGGCCTCCACCCCGATGCGCGACAGCCCGAACAGCGCCGTCGCGGTGAAGGCCATTCCGACCACGAGCGGCACCCGCGGCCCGAACCGGCTGGTCAGCGCGCCCGCGACCGGTGAGGCGACGATGAACACGGCGGTCATCGGCAGCATCCGCACGCCCGCGTCCACCGGGCTCATGCCGTGGACCTGCTGCAGGTAGAGGGTGATGAAGAAGATCGTCCCGAACATCGCGAAGAAGCCGAGGACGATGAGCCCGGTCGCCGCCGACAGCGACACCGAGCGGAACAGCCCGAGCGGGAGCAGCGGACGCTCGACGCGCAGCTCGTTCCAGACGAACACGGCGAACAGCACGACGGCGGCGGCGAACGACACCAGCGGGACCGTCGCCCCGAACCCGTCCTCACCGGCCTTGATCAGGCCCCAGACGAGGGCGAACAGCGCACCGCTGAGCAGCGCGACGCCGGGCAGGTCGAACGACCCGGCGGCCTCCTCGTCCCGCGACTCGCGGATCACCCACAGGCCGGCGAGGAGGGCGACCAGGCCGAGCGGGGCGTTGAGGAAGAAGACCGACTCCCAGTTGACGTGCTCGACCAGCAGCCCGGCGACGATCGGCCCGCCCGCGATGGAGACGCCGAGCGTGGAGCCCCAGACGCCGATCGCGGTGTTGAGCCGCTCGGCCGGAAACGTGTTGCGCAGGATGGCGAGGCTCGCGGGCTGCAGGAGCGCCCCCGCGAAGCCCTGCACGACCCGCCAGAAGATGACCGCCCCGAGGCCGCCGGACAGGCCGATCAGCACCGAGGAGATGGCGAACCCGACCACCCCGGCGAGGAAGGTCCGCCTGCGCCCGAACCGGTCGGCGATCTTGCCGGCCGGGATCAGCGTGACGGCGAGCGCCAGCAGGTAGGCGTTGGTCACCCACTGGAGGCCGGACAGGCTCGCGCCGAGGTCCGCGGCGATCGCGGGGTTGGCGATGGTCACGACGGTCGCGTCCAGCCCGACCATCATCACGCCGAGCGCGACGGCCACGAGCGTCAGCCACGGATGGCCGCGCCCCCGCCTGGCGGTTCGCTCTCGGGACCGGGTGCGCGGCGGCCTGTGGTCCGAGGACGCGTCGTCCGGCTGTACGGAGACGGCGCCGGGATCCAGTGTTCCGGCGCCTGGAGAGTGGCTCATCGAGGAAACCTCCGGTTGGCAGGCCAGCCCTCAAAGTGGCATAGCACGACACTTGTCGTCAACTGCCGTGCGTTGCGAAGCGACATGAGTCACTCAAAGACATTGTTCATGCTCTGTCTCTTGGCAGGCGATGGCGTGGCGGCTACACTGCGCACATGACCGCGACCGCCCCCGAGACCGGCGCCGCCGGTCCCGGGCCCCAGCCCCCGGGCCGGCGCGAACGCAAGAAGCAGCGCACGCGGGAGGCACTCGTCGACGCGGCGTTCGCCCTCTTCGCCGAGAAGGGGTTCGACGCCACGACCGTCGAGGAGATCGCCGACGCCGTGGACGTCTCGTCCCGGACGTTCTTCCGCTACTTCGCCTCGAAGGAGGACGTCGCGCTCACCTTCCAGGAGGAGCAGACCCGCGCCGTCATGGCGGCGCTGAACGAGCGCCCCGCCGACGAGCCGATCATGACGGCGCTGCGGCGCGCCGTCGTCGGCATCGCCCGCGCCTGCGAGGCCGGTGAGCTCGGCTTCGACCCCGGGCGCTTCCAGTGCCTGATGTCGATGATGAACGCGAGCCCGGCGCTCATGGCGAGCAGCCTGGAGCACGCGCAGCGCAAGCAGGCGATCCTGATCGAGTTCGTCGCCGAGCGGCTCGGGGCCGACCCTGCCGCCGACCTGCGCCCGCACGTCATCGCCGCCGCCGCCACCTGCGGGTTCCAGTCCGCGGCCGACGCGATGCGCAGCCATGACGGCGCGTTCGGCTCGCTCTCCGAAACGGTCGACAGGACCTTCGCCATCCTGGAGGACGGCCTCAACCCGCCGCAGGCGGGCGCGTGACCCTCAGCGGGGCGCGCGGGGCAGCCCGAGCCCGATCATCGCGATCAGCTCGCGCTGGATCTCGTTGACGCCGCCGCCGAACGTCAGCACCAGCGCGCCCTTGGCCAGGCGGTCGAGCGCCGCCGTGAAGTCCGCCGTCTCCGGGTCGCCCGGGTCGCCGTAGCGGGCCAGGACGTCGCCGAAGACGCGGCCGACGTCCTGCATCCGCTCCGACGAGTAGATCTTCGTGGCGGACGCGTCGGCGGCGCCGAGCCAGCCGAGGTCCTGGTTCGCGGCGACCTGCCAGTTGAGGATCTCGTTGACGCGCGTGTAGGCGTGCACCCGGGCGAGCGCGCGGCGGACGGCGGGCTCCTCGATGAGCGGGCGCCCGTCCCGTCCGGTCGTGGTGCGGGCCCAGCGCTCGAACCGGATGAGGGTGTGCCCGATGTGCCCGGCCGGGCCCAGCGTCACCCGCTCGTGGTTGAGCTGGTTGACGATGAGGTCCCAGCCCTTGTTCTCCTCGCCGATCAGCATGTCCGCCGGGACGCGGATGTCCTGGAAGTACGTCGAGTTGGTGTGGTGCGCGCCGTCCATCGTGATGATCGGCGTCCAGGAGAAGCCCGGGTCCTCGCAGTCGACGATGAGCATCGAGATGCCCTTGTGCTTCTTCGCGGACGGGTCGGTGCGCGCGGCGAGCCACACGTAGTCGGCGTGGTGCGCGCCGGAGGTGAAGATCTTCTGGCCGTTCACGACGTAGTGGTCGCCGTCCCTGACCGCGGTGGTGCGCAGGGCCGCGAGGTCCGTGCCGGCGCCCGGCTCGCTGTAGCCGATCGCGAAGTGGCACTCCCCCGCGAGGATGCGCGGGATGAAGTACTCCTTGTGGGCGTCCGACCCGTACTGCAGGATCGTCGGCGCGACCGAGTTCAGCGTGATGAGCGGGTAGGTGACGTCGGCGCGGGCGATCTCGTTGGCGAAGATCGTCTGCTCGACCGGGCCGAACCCGCGGCCGCCGTACTCCTTCGGCAGCGCGACGCCGAGCATCCCGTCGCGGCCGAGCCGCTTGCAGTGCTCCATGTAGGCGGCGCCGAACGGGTCGGCCCCGATCGCGGCGCGCTGCTCGGCGGTCAGGCAGTTCTCGAAGTACTCGCGCAGCTCGTCGCGGAGCCTCTTCTGCTCGGCGGTCAGGTCGATGAACATTCAGGCCTCCTGGGCGACGAGCGAGCCGAGTGCGTCGAGGCGGTCTTCCGCGCCGCCGAGCAGGTGTCCGCAGTGCTTGCCCCAGGCGAAGTAGCGGTGCAGCGGATAGGTGACGTCCAGGCCGATGCCGCCGTGCAGGTGCTGGCAGGTGTAAAGGGCCCTGACGACGGGATCGCACGCGTTGTAGGAGGCGATCGTCAGCAGTTCCTCGGCGTCGCCGGCCCCCTCGGCCAGCCGCCAGACGCCCGCCCAGACGGCGACGTCCAGCGCGCGCTTCGCGATGTAGACGTCGCTGATCTGCATCGTGACCGCCTGGAACTGCGCGAGCGCCCGGTCGAACTGCTCGCGGGTCCGGGTGTACTCCTTGGTCAGCTCCAGCGCGCCCTCGATGACGCCGGACGCGATGGCCACCGCGCCCGCGACGGCCGAGCGGCGGAGGGTGTCCCAGGCGGCGCCGTCCGCCGTCCCGCCCAGCAGGGCTTCGGGGCCGGCCCTCGTGCCGTCCAGCTCGACCCGTGACAGGGGCTCGCTCGTCGCGGACGGCTGGGCGGTGACCGCCGCGGCGCCGGGCTCGATCAGGAAGACCCCGACGCCCTCGCCCTCGACCCGGGCGGGCACGAGGATCCGCGACGCCTCCCGCGCGTACGGGACGAAGGTCTTCACGCCGTCGAGGACGTACCCGCCGCCGTCCCGCCGCGCCGTCGTCGCGACCTCGCCCGCCGGGCCGGCCTCGCGGTACGCGCCGGTCAGGACCGCGGCGCCCTCGGTCAGCGGCGCCAGCAGTGCGCGCTGCTCCGCCGTCCCGTGCGCGCCGATCGGGACGGCCGCCAGCGCGAGTGACGCGTACACCGGGACGGGCGCGACATGGAGGCCGACCTCGCGCAGGATGACCGCCAGCTCCACCGGGCCTAGCCCGGCGCCACCGGACTCCTCGGGCAGGACGATCCCGAGCAGCCCCGCTTGGGCCAGCGCCTTCCACGTCACGTCGTCGTAGGGGGCCCCGCTCTTCTCGAACGCCTCCAGGCGCTCCTGCGCGGCCTCACGCCCGAGCACTCCGGCGGCGAGACCCTTGATCTCCTGCTGGGTCTCGTCGAGGTTGAAGTCCACTCATCCGCTCCCTTCCAGGAGGTGAAGCCGTCCGCTGCGCTCGAACTCCGACCGGATGCGGGCCGCGTCCTCCGCGGTCATCGGGCGGTAGTCGAGGTCGCGTCCGGGCCGCCACCACACCGGGTCGTCGGTGCGCCAGCCGTCCTTCACCAGCCGGCGCTTGAGGATCTTGTTGGAGGCGGTCGCGGGCAGCTCCCGCGCCACCCGCACGTACCGCGGGGGCCACTTCGGGCTCAGGTCGGCGCGCCCGCGCAGGTAGCCCGCGAACGCCTCGGGGTCGAACCCGTCGGCGGCGATCGCCAGCATCACCTGGTCTCCGGACGCCGCGTCCGGCACCCCGTACACGGCGAGCTGGCGGACGCCGGGCAGCTCCGCCAGGACGCGCTCGACCTGGGCGGCGCCGAAGTTCTCGCCGTCCACGCGGAGCCGGTCGGCGTCGCGCCCGGCGAAGAACACGTAGCCGTCCGCGTCGGCGTAGGCGAAGTCCCCGCTCCAGTACATGCCGTCGCGGAGCCGGTCGGGGGCGTCCTCCTTGTAGTAGCCGTCGAACAGGCCGAGGTCTCCGGTGCCGACCAGCTCGCCGATGGCCTCGTCCCCGTTCACGAGCCGTCCGGCCTCGTCGAGCACCGCGGGCGGGCACGGGCGGCCGGTCGCCGGATCGAGGATCGCGACCCCGTCGGCCAGCCTGCCGATGGCGCCGTCCGGGCCGAACGGGTCGGGCACCAGCGAGATCGCCGTCTCGGTCGAGCCGTAGCCGTCGATGACGAAGCAGCCGAACCGCTCCCCGAACGTCTTCTGCTCCAGCGGCGCGGCCTCGTTCCCGAACGCGAACTGGACGGGGTTGTCGGCGTCGTCCTCCCTCCGGGGCGTCGCCAGCACGTACGACAGCGCCTTGCCGACGTAGTGCAGGTAGGTGCAGCCGTGTGCGCGCACGTCCGGCAGGAAGGCGGACGCCGAGAACCGTCCGCGCAGCACCAGCTCGGCGCCGGCGGCCAGCGCGGGCGCGTACGCCGCCATGACCGCGCCCGAGTGGAACAGCGGCATCGGGCAGTAGACGACCGACTCCGCGGACAGCATGCGCTCGGCGAGCATCACGCCCGGCACGCGCACCTTGCGGTGGGTGACGCGGACGGCGCGCGGGCGTCCCGACGTACCGGACGTGAAGATCAGCATGAGCAGGGTGGCGTCGCCCAAATCCGAGGTGTCCGGGAGCGGGGAGCCCGCGAAGGGGGCGAGCGACGTCCGGTACTCGTCGCCCTCGACGTCCCGGACGGGGAGCCCCAGCTCGGCGGCGGTCCTCGCGTACCGGGGCTGGGTGAGGACGAGGTCGCAGTCGGCGCGCTCGGCGTCGCCCGCGAGTTCGGCGGCGCTCCGGGTCGGGTTCAGCGCGACCGCGACCGACCCCGACAGCGCCGCCCCGCCGAGGAGGAACACCAGCTCAGGCGTGTTGTCGAGGAGCACGCCCACGTGAACGGGACGTCCCTGGACCCGCCGGTCCGCCATCCAGGCGGCGCGGGACGCGCATTCGGCGACGACCTCGCGCCAGGTCCAGGACCGGCCGTCGTCGGCCGAACGCAGCCCGGGGCGGTCGTCGTCCGCCCTTGCCTCCAGCAGTGCCGCGACGCTCACCCTGCCACCTCCCGGGCCGACCCCACGGCGAAAAAGTAGAACAGATTCTAGTCTGTGTCCAGAGGCATGATCGGGCTCGTTCCCGGGCAGATTCGCCTAGCATGTCAGGGTCAATCGACCGGAGAGAGAGATCCGGCCCGGACCGCCGCCCGCACCGATCAGATAACACGTTCTCACGCGGGCTGTATCCTTGGCAGGACACGTCGGGCGACCGCGCCCGCTCAGGAGGGATCACCGTGACCGCAGAGCCGACGGTGACCGGGGACGGGAACGGGACCCCGGGACAGGCGGCCGAGCAGCCGGGGCAGAGCGTGCGCTCCCGCAGCCAGCACCAGCGGCGCAAGCGTATCGTGCAGGCCGCCGCGGCGCTGGCGTCGCGCGGCGGCATCGAGGCGATGCAGATGCGCACCGTCTCCGAACGCGCGGGGGTCGCCCTCGGCACGCTGTACCGCTACTTCCCGTCCAAGATGGACCTGGTCGTCGCCGTCGTCGGCGAGGAGCTCGACCTCCTGGAGCGCAGCATCGAGCGCCGCCCGCCCCGGGCGGGCGACCCGCCGCAGCGCGCGGTCGAGGTGCTGATGCGCGCCACCCGCGGGCTGATGCGCGAGCCGGAGCTCGCCGAGGCGCTGATCCGCTCGCTGCTGCTCTCGGACGTCAAGACCGACTTCGGCGAGCGGATGACCGGGCTGCTGCTGCTCGCCGCGTCCGGCCGCCCGGACGCCATCGCCGCCGACGACCCGCGCCGCCTGGTCGCCCGCGCGCTGTCGGGCATCTGGACCATGGAGATGATCGAGATGCTCCGCGGCAACGCCACCGCCGAGGAGATTCAGGCCCGGCTGGAGATCTCCGCCGCCCGCCTTCTCATCGACACCTGACCGGCCGCTTTCCGCTGTGTCACCGGCCCCTCACGCACTAACCTTGGGGGCTGACAGCGCCAGGACGAAGAAGGTGTGCCAGTGACCGAGCAGGAACCGATCCTCAGCGACGGGGTCATCATCGAGTTCATCGATGGCAAGGACGTCCCCGTCCAGCACAAGGATTTCGGTGAGAGGGCCGTCGTCATGCGCGACGCCAAGAAGCCCGAGGGCCCCATCCTCTACTTCACCGAGGCCGAGTGGGACGCCTTCATCGCGGGCGTCAAGGACGGCGAATTCGACGACCTCCTCGAAGAGGACCCCACCGAGGCCCCCTGACACACGCCGTCGAAACGCCCCCGGCCCGAACCGGGGGCGTTCGTCATGCGGTCCCGGCCACGTGTTCCGGGCGGACCGGGATCCGCGGAAGGGGCCGGTCTGTGG
>NZ_SMKH01000160.1 GCF_004348515.1 Actinomadura sp. KC345
GGGGCGCTCACAGCTCACGCACCTTGTACCGGCGGACGATGTGGATGAAGAACGGGGCGCCGATCAGCGCCGTCACGATGCCGACCTCGACGTCCGACGGACTCGCCACCACGCGGCCGACGACGTCGGCGCCGGTGAGCAGCGCGCCGCCGGCCAGGGCGCAGAACGGCAGGAGCCAGCGGTGGTCCACGCCGGCGAGCATCCGGCAGGCGTGCGGGACGACGAGCCCGACGAAGCCGATCGGCCCGGTGACGGCCGTCGCCGCGCCGCACAGCACCACCGAGCCGAGCGCGGCGACGGTGCGGATGACGGCGACGCGCTCGCCGAGCCCGGCCGCGATCTCGTCGCCGAGGGCGAGCGAGTTCAGCGCCCGCGCGGACAGCAGGCACAGGGCGAAGCCGACGGCGAGGAACGGCAGGACGTGCCCGATGCGCTCGTAGGACGCGCCGCCGACCCCGCCGATCTGCCAGAGCCGGAAGCCCCCGGCGATGTCGTTGCGCGGCAGGACGACACCGCTGACCAGGGACGTGAAGGCGGCCGACGTGGCGGCTCCGGCGAGGGCGAGCTTGAGCGGGGTGGCGCCGCCGCGTCCGAGGGACCCGACGGCGTACACGAACACGGCCGACACGGCGGCGCCCGCCATCGCGACCCAGACGTACCCGGTCGGCGACACGAGCCCGAAGAACGCGACGGCGGTGACGACGGCCAGCGATGCGCCCATGTTGATGCCGAGGATGCCCGGGTCGGCCAGGGGGTTGCGGGTCACGCCCTGCATGGCGCAGCCGGAGACGCCGAGGGCGGCGCCGATGACCACCGCGAGCAGGGTGCGCGGTATCCGCTTGGCGACCGCCGCCTGTTCGAGGGTGCCGTCGGCGCCGCCGAGGGCGGCCCAGACGTCGGACCAGGCGACGTCGCGGGAGCCCAGGACGACGGAGGCCACCATGGCCGCGGCGAGCACGGCGGCGGTGGCGAGCAGCCACAGGACCCGGACGCGCGCCGGACGCCGCACGAGGGCGGCGTCCGGCGCGCGTTCGCTGACGGCAGCCGTCACTTGGCCTTGTCCGCGGCCTCGGCCAGTGCCTTGACGTAGTCCTCCAGCACCCACGAGATCGACAGGGGCGTCGGGTTGGCGGCCGTGCCGAGCGGCTCGGTCTCGGGCAGCAGCCAGATCGCGCCGTTCTCGACGGCGGGGATCTTCGACAGCAGCGGATCCTTGCGGATCTTGCCGAGCAGTTCGTCGCTGCCGTAGCCGGTGATGATGTCGACGTCGTCGAACAGGTCGATCTGCTCGGCGCTGCGGGTCAGCACGAACTTGTCCGTGCCCTTGGACGCCTCTGCGACGCTGCCCGGGATCGTCAGCCCGAGGTCCTCGAAGAACAGCGTGCGGGTGTCGTGCGTGGTGTAGAAGCCGATCTGGCTCACGTCGTTGGGGTCGACGTGCGTCATGAACATCGTCGACCTGCCCTTGAGCTGCGGATACTTCGCGACGACGGCCTTGACGTCGTTCTCGATCCGGGCGATGAGCCGGTCGCCCTCGGCGGCGAGGCCGATGGCCTTGCTGTTCATCCGGATGCTCTCGCGCCACGGGGTCGCCCACGCGGCCTTCGGGAACGCCACCACGGGAGCGATCTCGCTGAGGGTGTCGTAGTCCTGCTTCGTCAGGCCCGAGTAGGCGGCCAGGATCACGTCCGGCCTGGTGTCGGCGACGGCCTCGAAGTCGATGCCGTCGTTCTCGTCGAACAGGACGGGCGTCTCGGCGCCGAGCTCCTTCAGGCGCTCCTCGACCCAGGGCAGGACGCCGTCGCCGTTGTCGTCACCGAAGTCCGCCGCCGCCATGCCGACCGGGACGACGCCGAGGGCCAGCGGCACCTCGTGGTTGGCCCAGTTGACCGTGGCCACCCGCTTCGGCTTCTCCGGGATGGTGGTCGTCCCCAGCGCGTGCTTGATCGTGACGGGGAAGGCGGCACCGCCGCCGCCCGCGCCCGCCGCTTCGGTCTCCGACGAGTCGCCGCAGGCCACGATGCCGCCCAGCAGGACCGCCACCACGGCGAGGATGCGAAGGCTGTGTGGACGTTTCAATCCGTACTCCCCAGACACCGCAAGCCGGTTAGGTAAGGCTTGCCTTGGTTGGGCACTGTAGATCGAATGGGCGGATTGTCGCAATCAACCTTTTGGGACATCCGTTATCGAGATCGGGACACGGAAGCCACGGGCGGGGGGCCGGCTCAGCGCGCCCGGAACGCCCCCGGGGTCAGCCCGGTCGTCCGCCGGAAGGCCGCACCGAACGCGCTGGCCGACCGGTAACCGACCTGCTCGGCCACGGCGTCGATCTCCCAGCCGCGGCCCAGCAGCGCCACCGCGTGCTGGGCCCGCACCGCCGCGACCCACCGCGCGAAGCTGGTGCCCGTCTCCGCGTTGAAGGCGCGGGTGATCGTGCGGGCGCTCACACCGAGGTGGGACGCCCAGTCCGCCAGCGTCCGCTGGTCCCCCGGATCGGCGCGTACCGCGTCGGCGATCGGGCGCAGCAGCTCGGAGGCGGGCATGTGCAGGAGCAGTTCGCGCGAGGACGGGGCGAGCACGTCGAGCACCATCGCCTCGGTCACCGTCCGCGAGTCCGGCGGCAGCTCCGGCTCGGCGAGCCGCTCCAGCAGCAGCCGGAGCAGCGGGGTGATCTCGACGCCGACGGGGTCAGGGGATATCGGGGAGACGGCGCCGAAGCCGAAGAAGCCGGCGCGGCACCAGGTGCCGGCGGAGGCCGAGCCGGAATGCAGCGTCCCCGCGGGCATCCACAGGCCGGTGGTCGGGGTGACCGTCCAGACGCGCCTGCCCACAACAGCCGTGGACGCGCCCCGCTCGTTCCACAGCAGTTCGTGGAAGGGGTGGGAATGCTCGTTCCAGTCGATGTCGCGGGCGAAGACCTCGCTCCAGCCCATGATCGCGAACGGCATCTCGACCGGCCCCGCCGCGAGAGCGGGCAGCCTCCGAGTCTCCCTGGTCATGCGCGTTCCCACCCTGACACCGCCGCCGCGGACCTCCCGCTCCGGGTCACCTTACATTCGGGCGGCGTCTCGCCTTGAGGGGGCGGAGCACTCAACCGGCTGCGAAAACCGGGTCCCCACTTCGTGGTCGCGCCACTATGTGCGCATCACCGCATAACACACACTCTGGTGCACCATTACTTCGCGGGAGGAACCCTTGCCGCCGTACTTGTCCTCCGTCACCGAATGCTCCGCCGTGACCGAGCGCCGACCGACGCGATGAGCCGGGGCCAGATCCGATGAAGTTCCCGCTCCCAATAGGGCCAGCTGTGCGTGCCGTTCCGGTACAGGTGGGCCGTCGCCGGGATTCCCAGGGCGCGCAGCCTCCGCAGGAACGGCCGGACGGTGGACCGGACGACGGGCTCGGCGAGGTTCGCCGCGCTCCAGGGCCCCGGCGGGTCGAGCGCGCCGGGACGTCCGGTCAGCCCGCACGACACGAACACGCCCGTACCGCGCAGGCCGGCCGCCAGGTACAGCGGGTCGGCGGCCCGCCAGTGCCGGTCGCCGACCACGGGCACGCCCCACATCCGGAACGGGTTGACGCGTCCGGCGATGCCGGTGGCCGCCAGCAGGGTGGTCGCGGCCAGCGGCGAACGGATCGTGCACGGCCCGCTCAGCGAGGCCGCGAAACGGAACATGCCGGGATGGGCCGCCGCGCTCAGCAGCGCCCCGTACCCGCCGCCGGAGACCCCGGCGACCGCGCGCACCGCCGAGGCGCGGTAGCGCTCCCGCATGAGCGCGTGGAGGTCGTGGACGTGGAAGGTCTGCCACCGCGGGCCGCTGCGCCAGTCGGCGTACCCGCCGAAACGGCCGCCGTCCGGCATGGCGACGAGGACGCCGTCGTCCCGGCTGAGGTGCTCGACGTCGGTGTGGCGCGTCCACGACGCGGAGTCGTCGAGACCGCCGTGATGGAGCGTCAGCAGCGGCCATGTCCCGCCGCCGTGCTCGGACCAGCCGTGCGGAAGAAGCACCTGGATCGACCATTCCTCCGGGCCGAGGGAATCGGCCTGCACCACCAGTCTTCTGAGCCGGTCGCCCGGCTTCTCCTCGTCGAGGACTTTGATCGCCATGAATGGAACCTATGACCACCGCGAACGGCCGCGACACTGAGCGGACGGAGATTCGCGTTCGCTGATCACTTACTTTTCTACGCTCTTTTGGACTCGACTTCAGTCGTGCCGCGGAAACGCCAAAGGGAGGTCGCGAAATGGTCGTCTGCCTGGTCGCCTTCATCGCGCTGTGCATGACGGCCAACGCGCTGCGCCTGAGGGCCCGCCTGCGCGGCCTCCACCCGCTGCCGCCCGCGTCCGGGGGCGCCCCGGCGGGCGAGGGCGAGTACGTCCTGCTCACCGCGGACGGGGTCGAGATCCCGCCCGGCGTCCTGCTCGCCGCCGAGCGCCACGCCCGCGGCAACGGCCTCGGCATGCTCGACCTGATGCCCCGGGACCTGCACGTCGACGCGGCCCTCGATCTGGCCCGCCACCTGGACTTCGACGCCTACCGCGAGGACATCTACGGCATGGGCCGGGGAGCCTGCCACGCGGTGCTCGCCTCGCGCACCGCCGCCGCCCGCGCCGGCATCACCGCCGTCACCGGCCTCGGCCCCGACGAACTCGGCGCGGCCACCGCGCGGCTGCGGCTCCACACCGGCACGGCCGACATCGTGGTCGCCCCCTTCGGCGCCCGCGACCAGGCTGCCTTCCGGCGCTCGCGGATGCGCTCACTGGCGCTGGTGATCCCGCAGACCCTCGCCATGCCGCAGACCCTGTTCGCCGCGGCCGGCGGGTACCTCCTCGTGGCCGGGGCCGTCGCGCTCGCGCCGGCGGCGGGCCTCGCGCTCGCGCTGCTGTACTGCGCGCTTCCCGCTCTGGCCTTCTACTACAAGGACGTCTACGACGGCCTCGGCGACGTCCTGGCCGAGCGGATCCTGTCGTCCAACACGTCCTGGTACCTGGCCCGCGCCGCCATGGCGGCCCGCGCGACCTCGCCGGAGACCTGGCTCGACATCGGCACGGGCAAGGGGCACTTCTGCCGTGTCGCGCGCGGCGTCCTGCCCGGCACGCGCTTCGACGGCCTCGACATCGGCGCGGCGGTCGAGGAGGGCGCGCAGCGCGGCTGGATCGACCGCGCCTACCGCGGCGAGTTCACGGCTCTGGCCGCCGACCTCGCCGGACGGTACGACGTGATCAGCATGCACCACTACCTGGAGCACACCGCCGACCCGCTCGGCGAACTCGACACCGTGGTCAAGGTGCTGCCGTCCGGGGGCCACCTCCTGATCGAACTGCCCGACCCCGAGTCCTGGTTCGGCCGGGTCCTGCGCGGCTTCTGGGTGCCCTGGCTCGCGCCGCAGCACCTGCACATGATCCCCATCGGCAACCTCCGCGAGGCGCTGGAGCAGCGCGGCCTGGAGATCCTCGCCGAAGAGCGCAGGGAGGCCGACCAGGGACCGGACTTCGTGGCGTCCGTCGCGGCCGTCGTCAACCGGCTCGGCCTCGACGTCGACCGGCCCTGGTGGCCGCGTCCTCCCGGACGCCGGGAGTACATCGGCACGATCGCGACGATCATCCTGGCCGGGCCCCTCATGGGAACGGCCGTGCTGCTGGACCTGCTGACCACCCCCATCGCCCGGCGGAGCAGCAACGCCTACCGGGTCCTGGCCAGAAAGAACCTGGGATGAGACATTTCCTGCCGACCCTCGCGCTGCTGTTCGCGCTCGTCTCCGTACCCGCGCCCGCCTCCGCGTCGGAGGTCACCGAGACGTGGCTCGACGAGCACACCCTCGACCTGACCTGGACGTCGCCGAACGTCGCCGAGGAGGTGAGCGCCCGCCTGCTGCTGCCCGAGGGCTGGAGCCGCGACGCGAAGCGGACCTGGCCGGTCGTCTACGCGTTCCAGGGCGGACGCGACGACTACACCTCCTTCACCCGCGAGACCCCCATCGAGGAGATCGCCGCGCGCTGGGACGTCATGGTCGTCATGCCCTCCGGCGGGGACTACGGCAGCTACACCGACTGGTGGAACGACGGGAAGGGCGGCGTCCCACGCTGGGAGACCTTCCACACCGATGAGCTGATGAAGCTGATGTCCCGGTACCGCGCGGGAACCCGAAGGGCGGTGATGGGCGCCTCCTCGGGCGGGCAGGGCGCGATCTCCTACGCCGCGAGGCACCCCGGGATGTTCCGGTACGCGGCGTCCTTCAGCGGCTCCACCCACCTGACCAAGGACGGGATGCAGGCGTTCCTGTTCATGGTGAACCTGATCGGCACGGGCATGGACGCCTTCCGCATCTTCGGCGTGCCCGGCCGCGACGACGCGAACTGGCGGGCCCACGACCCGTACGTCCTGGCCGAGAAGCTGCGCGGCGTCGGCCTGTACGTCTCCAGCGGGACCACCGGCCTGAACGGCCCGTACACCCCCGAGGGCGCGCAGTGGCGGCTCACGCAGCTCAGCGAGATCCTCATCGGGCAGATGAACCACTCGTTCGTGAACCGGCTGAACGAGCTGAACATCCCGGTCACGTCGCACATCTACGGCAACGGCTGGCACGCCTGGCCCGAATGGATCCCCGAGATGAAGGCGGCCTGGCCCCTGATGATGCGCGCGATCGACGCGGAACGCGCCGCCGCCTGACCGGCGGGACCTACCGCGTGCGGCCGGGGTTCTCCGGCCGCACGAAGGTCCTTTCGAACATCACCCGGAGGTGCTCGGTGGCGGCGGCGGTCGTCCAGTCGCGGGCCCGCAGCCGTTCGAACAGGTCCGTGGCGACCAGGGACCACAGCATGTCGGCGGCCGTGTCGACGGTCCACGGGTCGGCCAGCCGTGCCTCGCCGGCCAGGCGCTCCGCCAGCATCCGGCAGTTCGCCATCTGCCGGGCGTCGATGGTCTCCCGGTAGCGGGCGGCGTCGGCGTCGGCGTGGCGGACGCGGTCGATCGCGCGGTCGACCGCCATCAGCCGCGGATGGTATCCGGCCAGGTGCCGGGCCCACTCCCGCAGCGCGGTGACGGCGTCGGGGGCGTCCCGCACGGAGCCGAGCGACTCGGACAGGCCCTCCCTCTCGGCCATGTAGCCGAACAGGGCGGTCACCAGCTCGGTACGGGTCCGGAAGTGCAGGTAGACGGCCTGGCGTGAGATCCCGGCCCGGGAGGCGACCGCGGCCATGGTCAGCGCCTCGAACCCGTCGCTCTCCAGGATGTCCCGGGTGGCGGCCAGCACCGCCTCCCGCGTCCGGCGGCTCCGCGCGTTCTGTGGATCCTCGATCGACCTCGCCATGCGGCCCCTCGCGGAGACTTGTCGGACCGTCCACTTTATCGGCGGGACGGCGACGGGTTTCCGGGCGGCCCAGGCCGGGCCGCCGGGCTGCTCCCCGGAGATCCCGGACCTTCCCAAGTCCGATCGCCGTCGCTAGCATGCAGATAGCTATTCTGGCTTACAGAATGCTGGCTCCACCGAATACCGGCCTCCAGGGAAGACGAGTGATGGCAGCCGATCAGATCGCCGGGATGCGCGCTCAGGTGGCGACCGCCTGCCGGATCCTGGCCCGTCAGGGGCTGGTCAGCGGGATCCTCGGGCATGTCAGCGTCAGGGTCGACGCGGACCGCTTCCTGGTGCGCTGCCGCGGACCGCAGGAGCAGGGGCTGCTGTTCACCACGCCGCGGGACGTCCGGCTGCTCAGGTTCGACGGCGAAGCCGAGCCCGGCGAGGGCGTCCCGGACAAGTACGCGCCGCCCAACGAGCTCCCGCTGCACGCCGAGACGCTGCGGGCGCGGCCCGATGCCGGCGCCGTGGTGCACGCGCATCCGCCGGCGGTCGTCGCGGCCGACCTGGCGGGTGTCGGACTCCGGCCGGTCGTCGGGGCGTTCAACATCCCGGCGGCGCGGATGGCCGCGGACGGCGTCCCCGTCTATCCCCGGTCGGTGCTGATCCGCCGGAGGGACCTCGCCGCGGAGATGCTGGCGGCGATGGGGTCCCGTCCCGTCTGCGTGCTGCGCGGCCACGGGCTCACGGCGATCGGGGAGAACGTCCCGCAGGCGGTCGCCCGCGCCCTCGGCGTGGACGAGCTCGCCCGGCTGTCGCTGGAGGTCGCGCGGTCCGGCGGGCGGCCCGGCCCGATCCCTCCGGAGGACCTCGCCGAACTGCCGGACCTCGGCTCGGCGTTCAACGACGCGCTGCTGTGGGAGCACCACGTGGCCCTGCTCCGCCACGAGGGGCTCGACCACGCGTGAGAAGCCCTGACCCCGGATGACACGACGGAAGGCAGGTGGCGGCCATGGTCGACGTCCCGGCGCTGGCGGCCGAGGTGCGCGACGGCATGATCCCCGCGTACGTGTACAACGACGCCGGCGTCTTCGCGCTGGAGCGGGACCGGATCTTCACCCGGTCGTGGGTCTTCCTGGCGCACGAGTCCGAGATCCCCGACCCCGGCGACTACGTGGTCCGCCGGATCGTCGACGACTCGTTCATCGTCGCGCGGGACGAGGCGGGCACGGTGCGCGTGCTGTTCAACATGTGCCTGCACCGCGGGATGCAGGTGTGCCGCGCGGAGGTCGGAAACACCTCCCACTTCCGGTGCCCGTACCACGGCTGGTCCTACAGGAACGACGGGAGCCTGATCGGCCTGCCGTTCCACGAGCACGCCTACGGCGGGGAGAGGGGCTTCCCGAAGAAGGGGAAGACCCTGCTGCCCGCCCCCTCGGTGGACACCTACCGCGGGCTGGTGTTCGCCAGCCTGGACCCCGCCGCGCCGCCGCTGCGCGAGCACCTGGGCGAGTTCGCCTTCTACCTGGACCTCTACGCCGACCAGAGCCCGGCGGGGATCGAGCTGCGCGGGCCGCAGCGGTGGCGGGTGAAGGCCAACTGGAAGATCGGCGCGGAGAACTTCGCGGGCGACAGCTACCACACCCCGCACACCCACTCCAGCGTCGTCGAGGTCGGCCTGTTCGGCGAGCCGAAGGCGAACAAGCGCAAGGAGGGCGCGCTGTACTTCGCCGGGGCGGGCGGCGGCACCACCTACAAGCTGGCCCCGGGCCTCGGCTTCGAGGGCGGGATGCGGTACGTCGGCTACCCGGACGAGATGATCGCGGCGGCGGCGTCCCGCTGGACCGGCCGGCACCGGGAGCTGATCGGGACCGACGGGTTCATGTTCTCCGCGGCCTCGGTCTTCCCCAACCTGAGCTTCGTGCACAACTGGCCGCGGGTGAACGAGGACGGCCTGGTCCGCCCGTTCATCTCGCTGCGCCAGTGGCAGCCGGTCAGCGAGTCCGAGACCGAGGTGCTGTCGTGGTTCGCGGTGGACGCGAACGCCCCCGCGCACTTCAAGGAGGAGTCCTACAAGGCGTACCTGATGTGCTTCGGCTCGTCGGGCATGTTCGAGCAGGACGACGTGGAGAACTGGGTGTCGATCACTTCCACCGCCGCGGGCGCCATGGCCCGCCGGCTGCGGCTGAACAGCAGGATGGGCCTGGCCCTGGACGGGGAGGTCGTCTCGCGGAGACCGGCGTCCTTCTCCGGACCGGGAACGGCCTATGTCGGCTTCGGCGAGCACAACCAGCGGCAATGGCTGTCGATCTGGGCCGATCACCTCGAACGCGAACCGGCCGCGGCCGGAGGGGGCGAGATGCGATGACCGGCGTGCCGCTCCCCCACAACGACCCGCTCCCCTACACAGACCCGCTCCCGTACACCGACCCGCTCCCGTACACCGACGAGGCGCATCAGCACGCGGCGCAGTGGCTCACGGAGGAGGCGTCCCTGCTCGACCGGCGGCGGTACGCGCAGTGGCTGGAGCGGATGACCGACGACGTCCGCTACATCATGCCGGTGCGCGTGACGACGGCCCGGAGCGCCGGGTTCGACACCCTCGCCGGAATGAGCCATTTCGACGAGGACCTGTTCTCGCTCCGCAAGCGCGTCGCCCGGTTCGAGACCGAGCACGCCTGGACCGAGGACCCGCCGTCGCGGCTGCGGCACTTCGTGACCAACGTGCGGACCTTCGCCGGCGACGCGTCCGGCGAGCTGCGCGTGGAGTCCTACGTGCTGGTGTTCCGCAGCCGCGGCGACGTGCGCGAGGGCCGGTTCCTGCCGGCCGGCCGGACCGACACGCTGCGCCGGGAGGACGGCGGGCTGAAGCTCGCCCACCGGGTCATCGAGGTCGACGAGTCGGTCCTGCGCATGCAGAACCTCGGGATATTCCTGTGACGGGGGCGGGCACGGACGGCGAGGACCCGGCGTTCGTGATCGGCAACGAGTTCGCCGAGGTCCACGTCGCCCTGGTGCGCACCGGGAACGGCAGCCGGCTGCGGATCAGGGACGCCAGGTCCGGGCGGGAGATCCTGCTGTGCCCGGTGGAGCTGGAGTGCCTGACCTGGCAGACCCCGGAGCTGTTCAGCCGGCTGCTCTCCACGCCGTACGGGCCGGAGGAGGACTGAGGGGCCGGACGCTGGACACGGACCTGCGCGGCCTGTCCGCGCTCAACCTCGGATTCCTCACGCGGAGGCTCGGCCGGAAGCGGCGGGGCCCAGTGTCCGGATGACGGTGTCGTAGTCCCAGCGGCCCTGGACGGGCATCGGGAACACCACGGGGAGGTCGACACCGGCGTCCCGGTACTCCTGGACGCGCGCCGCGCAGTCGGCGGCGGTGCCGTGGGCGACGAACGCGTCCGCCACCGGCTGCGGGACGTGTGCGGCGGCGCCGGCGCGGTCCCCGGTCATCGCCCGTTCCCGGGCCGCGGCCAGGCCCTCCTCGTGCTCCGCGCCGAACAGGCGTCCGACGGCGGGATGCAGGACGTAACGCGGCACGACCTGGCGGGCGGCCTCGGCGCCCGTCCCCGGGTCATCGGACGGGCAGTAGTGGACCACGCAGGTGATCTCGATCGCCGCGGGGTCGCGGCCGGCGTCCCTCGCCGCGGCGCGCACCGTCGTCACCGCCTCGGCGGCCTGCCCGGGGGACATCAGGTTGAGGATGACGCCGTCGGCGATCCGCCCGGCCAGGGCCTGCATCCGCGGGCCCAGCGCGCCGAGGTGGACGGGCAGGTCGGGGCGCAGCGGCGGCCTGTCCAGGGGCACCTGGCCGACCTGGAAGATCGTGCCGGTGAACCCCGCGGGGTCGCCCGCCAGGACGGCCCGGACCACCGACACGTACTCCTCGATCATCGTGAGGGGCGGGTGGGGCGGCAGGCCGGCCCGCCCGTTCATCACCGCGTTGGCGGTGCCGAGGCCGAGCCGGAACCGCCCGCCGGACGCCTCGTCGAGGTCAACGGCCGTCTTCGCGGTGAGCACCGGCGGCCGCAGCGCGGCGTTGGTGATCGCCGTGCCGACACCGGCCCGGGACGTCGCCGCGACGACGGGGTGGCACAGGCCCAGGGCGTCGCCGTGCCCCTCGGCGATGAAGACGCCGCCGAAGCCCGCCCGCTCGGCGTCGGCGGCGACCGCCGCGATCCGCTCGGGAGGCAGGCCGCTGTGCGAGGCGATGGAGAGTCCGATCCGGGTCATCGCGCGGGCTCCTCAAGGGTCTTTCGTCCTGCCGCGTCCGCGTGCCTGCGGCGCAGTTCGCGTTTGAGGACCTTGCCGGTCGTCGTCCGGGGAAGATCGTCGGTGAACCGCACCGTCTTGGGGCACTTGAAGCCCGCCAGCCGGTCCCGGCACCAAGCGACGATCTCGTCCGGGCCGACCGCCGCCCCGGGCTCGGGGACGATCAGCGCGTGCACGGCCTCGCCCCAGCGCGGGTGCGGGACGCCGATGACGGCGGCCTCGCGGACGCCCGGATGGCCCGACAGAGCGGCCTCGACCTCGGCCGGGTAGACGTTCTCCCCGCCGCTGATGATCATGTCTTTGGCGCGATCCAGCACGTAGAGATAGCGATCCGGGGTCAGCCTGACGACGTCGCCGGTGCGGTAGTACCCGTCGGCGGTGAAGGCCTCCCGTGTCGCCTCGGGGTCGCGCCAGTAGCCGCGCAGGAGCGTCTCGCCCCGGATCAGCAGCTCCCCGGGAGTCCCGGCGGGCACCTCCGCGCCCGCCGCGTCGACGACGCGCACCTCCCAGCCGTAGACGATCCGGCCGGCGCTGCCCAGATGCGGGTGGTCGGGCCGGTGGTCCTCCGGCGCGAGCAGGCTGACCATGCTCTGGCACTCGCTGTTGCCGTAGATCTGCCGGAACCGGCAGCCGAGCACCTCCAGCGCCGCCTCCAGCGAGGACGGGGTGATCGGCGCCGACCCGTAGGCGATCTCGCGGATCGAGCCGAGCTCGGGGGCGGTCTCCCGGCGCCGGACCTCCGCCACGAGCATGTCGATGAGCGACGGCCCGGCGGTGAAGAACTCGATCCGGTCGCGTTCGATCGCGTCGACCACGGCGGGCGGCTCGAAGACCGTGTGGACGTACAGGGTGCCCGCGGTCAGGAACGTCTGCAAAGCCTGCCCGAAGCCGGCCAGATGGAACAGCGGCATGATCTGCAGATGCCGGGACCCGGCGACCTGGTCGCCGATTTCCAGCGCGAACGCCGACAGCGCCTGCACCAGCGCGTTGTGGCGCAGCGGGATGCCCTTGGGGCGGCCGGTGGTCCCGCTGGTGTGCAGGAGGGCCATCACCTCCTCGCCGGTGAGCGGCGGCCTCGGCGGAGGAGGAGCCGACAGCGCGCCCCCGCCGGTCCAGCCGTCCGGCACGTCCCCGCCACCGATGACCACCGTGGCGCCCGGCACTCCCCCGGCCTTCTCGACGGACGGGACGAACTCGGCGTCGGCCGCCACCGCCACCGGCTCCAGCAGCTCGAACAGCCCGGTGAGCTCGGACGGCGACATGCGCCAGTTGATGAACGCCGGGACGGCCCCCACCCGCATCAGCGCCAGCGCGTGGACGAGGAAGTCGGCGCTGTTCTTGGCCATCACGGCGACGACGTCGCCCGCGCCGACGCCCAGCTCGGACCAGCCGCCCGCCCGCAGCTCCAGCGCGTCCCACAGCTCCCGGTAGGTGTACCGGGAGCCCCGGTCGTCGATGAGGGCGGGCGCGTCGGGCCTGACGGTCGCCCGCCAGTCGATCACATGGATCCAGCTCTGCACCGGTGCTCCCCTCTCCCGTCCGGCCAATGTTGGCAGAGAAGATTTCTGTAGAACAGACCCTCAACCGGAATTACCAGCACCCGGCGCGCCCATCCGGCCGCCCGGCAAGCCGGACTCCTACGGTGCGGGAGTGTCGACGGGGTGATCGTCCAGTTGGCGCACCTCCCGGTAGACGTGGCCGCGCAGGTGGGCGAACTCGGGGAGCTCCTTCGTGGTGAGCTGGTCGCGGGGGCGCGGCAGGTCGATCTCGATGAGCCCCCGCACGCGGGTGGGACGCGGCGTCAGCGCGATCACGCGGTCGGCCAGGTAGACCGCCTCGTCGATGTCGTGGGTCACGAAGACGACGGTCACGCCGTAGTCGTGGCGGAGCCTGAGGGTCAGGTCCTCCAGGTCCGCGCGGGTCTGCGCGTCCAGGGAGGCGAAGGGCTCGTCCATGAGCAGGATCTGGGGTTCGTACGCGAGGGCGCGGGCGATCGCCACCCGCTGCTGCATGCCGCCCGAGAGCTGCCACGGGTACCGCTTGCTGGCGTCGGCGAGGCCGACCGCCTTCAGCGAGTCGTCGATCAGGCTCCGGTGCTTCTTCTTGTCCAGCTTCTTGCGGCGCAGGGGGAAGGCGACGTTCTGCTCCACGGACATCCAGGGGAAGAGCGACCTGCTGTAGTCCTGGAAGACGATCGCCATGTCCTCCGGGGTGCGGTCGACCTGCCGGCCGTCCACGCGCACGCGGCCGCGCGTGGCGGGCATCAGCCCGGAGAGGCAGCGCAGCAGCGTGGTCTTGCCGCAGCCGGAGGGGCCGACCACGCACAGGAACTCGCTGCGCGCGACGGTGAAGCTGATCTCGTCGATCGCGTGCACCGCCTGGCCGCCGCCGCCGTACACCTTGCCGATGCCGTCGACTTCGAGCATCGGCGCTTCACCGGACGTGGGGACGCTGGTCATCAGGACGCTCCTTCGCCGTGTACCCCGCCGAGGCCGTCGGCCTGGAGCACCGGTACTCGATCGGTCATCAGAACGCTCGCCCTCAGAAGGCGCGCCATCAGGACGCTCCCTTTCGTGCTCCGCGGTGCCAGCGCAGCGCGCGGCGCTCGATGGCGCCGAAGGCGAGGTTGAGCAGGTAGCCGAGGATCCCGAGCAGGACCATCCCCGACCACATTTCAGGGATCGCGAACGTGCGCTGGGCCTCAAGAATGAAGTAGCCGATACCGCGGGTGCTGGCCACCATCTCGCTGATCACCATGAGGATCAGCGAGAGCGACAGCGCGACGCGCGTCCCGGCGAAGATCTGCGGTGCGGCGGCCGGGAGGACGACGCGCAGCAGCCGGTCATGCCAGGGGACGCGGTAGGCCCGCGCGCTGTCGAGCAGCCCGGGGTCCACGCCGCGCACGCCGTCGACCGTGTGCATCAGGATGGGGAACAGGCCGACCATCAGGATGATGAACACCTTCATGCCCGTGCCGACTCCCAGCACGACGATGCCGAACGGGATCAGCGCCGGCGGCGGGATCGCGCGGAGGAACTCGATGACCGGCGCCAGCGCCGTCCGCAGCGGCCGGACGAGCCCGACGAGGACGCCGAGCGGCACGCCGACGACGATCGCCAGCGCGAATCCGGCGAACATGTTGACCAGGCTGGGGACGACGTCCGAGCCGACCCGCTCGAAGAGCCACGTGTCCTGGAAGACCGAGAGGATCCGCGTCAGCGGCGGGTAGAAGATGTTGGTGCTGCCGGCCGACCACAGCCCCCAGCCGAGCAGGACGAGGAGGGGCGCCGCGATCTGGATGACGAGGAGCACCGCGCGCCGGTTCACTGGACCGCCTCCCGGGCCCGCTGCGACGGATGCCACCGCAGCAGGCGTCTCTCGATCGCGACGAACACCAGGTTGAGCAGGACGCCGAGCAGCCCGGTCGCGATGATGAGCGCGTACATGAGCTCGTACTGCCCGCCGGCCTGCGCCACGGCGATCGACTGGCCGAGGCCGGGCGCCCCGATCACCAGCTCGGCGGTGACGCAGAGGATCAGCGCGGTGGTCGACGCCACGCGCAGCCCGGTGGCGATGTAGGGCACCGCGCTGGGCAGCACGACCGACAGCAGCCGGTCGCGCGGGCGCGCCCGGAACGAGCGCGCGGTGTCGAGTGCGACCGGCTCGATGTCGCGCATGCCGTAGATGGTGGCGATGAGGACGGGCCAGCTCGCGGCGAACGCGGCGAGGAAGACCTTGCCCTGGAGGCCGGTGCCGAGGACGAGGACGACCAGCGGGATCAGCGCGACCGAGGGGATCGGGCGCAGGAACTCGATGACCGCGGTGGTGGCGGCGTGCAGGACGGTGCTCGACCCGATCGCCATGCCGAGCAGGACCGCGATCACCACGGCGAGCCCGAAGCTGATCGCCCAGCCCCGCAGGGTGTGGCCGACGGCGGTCCACAGCTCGGAGCCGCCCGCCATCCCGGCGAGTTCGCGCAGGTCGCTGGAGACGCGCGGGAACGTCTCCGCCGGCAGCAGCCCGAAGATCGTGGAGAGCTCCAGCACGGCGAGCACCGCCGCGAGCCCCGCCACGCCGAGAAGTCCGTCGGTGAACTTGGGCGACCGTGGGACTCGCCATCGGGTGCCGGGGATAATCGACGTCGACATGGTCGAAGTCCGGGTCAACGGAGGCTCCTTCCGGGTGCGGCCACTGTCGCGCCCGCGTCGGCGGGACGACCGGCCCTGGCCGCGGCTGGTGGACATCAAGGCACGTCGAGACACCGCGAACCGCCCGGATGACACGGCGGCCGCCGCAGGATTGCAATCCAGCCTTATACTGAAGGTATTCAGCATGATGATTATCTGTCAAGACATGGCGACTGCCGTGCCGGCCGCTCGCCGACCTGCCGCAACACGACCGACGTACGTGGGGAGCAACCGATGAGCCGTCCCGAGCAGACCGGCCGCGCCGAATGGCGGCTGTCGCGCGCCGAAGCCATCGCGCGCGAGATCGAGCGCAAGATCCTGGAGTCCTCGCTGCCCGACGGCAGCCGGCTGGGGACCAAGGAGGACCTGCGCCAGGAGTACGGCGTCGCCGTCGGGACCGTCAACGAGGCGGTCCGGCTCCTCGAGACGCGCGGCGTGGTGTCGGCCAAGCCCGGCCCCGGCGGGGGCCTGTTCACGCTCCGCACCCCGGGCCACGTGCGCATCAAGCACCTGACCCTCGGCCTGCGCGAGGACGGCGTGACCAGCGCGAACTGCCTGGCGGTGCGCGACGCCCTGGAGGAGCCCATCCTCATGGACGCCGCGACGCACCGCACCGACGCGGACCTGGCGGAGCTGCGCGAGCTGCTCGACGACATGAACGAGCAGCGCACCGACGCCGGCAAGTTCCTGCGCGCCAACTGGGCCGTGCACCGGCGGCTGGCCGCGATCACCCCCAACGCGGTCCTGCGCGTCATCTACAACACCATGCTCGACATGATCGAGAACGAGATCGAGCACGTCAGCACCGATGAGCTGTTCACGGCCAGCAAGACCTTCCGCGCCCACGTGGCGCTCGTCGACGCGGTCGAGTCCCAGGACCCCGCCCGGGTCCGCCGCGCCGTCCGCCGCCACAGCCCCCAAGCCACCGTCGTCGACTAGCCCCAAAGCCGTGTAGTTAGGCGGATGGGTGGGATTGTCAAGGCCCGCAGACGGCAACGGAGTTCCTGCTAGAACAGCGTCGACCAAGATCGCTGAAGTGCAGGAACTCCGTTGGATACTCAGTCTGTCA
>NZ_SMKH01000161.1 GCF_004348515.1 Actinomadura sp. KC345
CTTCCACACACCGGTCTTCGTCCTCACCCACCGCCCCCGCCCCTCGATCGAGATGGAAGGCGGCACCACCTTCCACTTCCTGGACACCACACCCGCCCAAGCACTCCAGACGGCCCGCGAAGCGGCCAACGGCCTGGACGTGCGCCTGGGCGGCGGCCCCACGGTGCTCCGCGACTTCCTCACCGAAGGCCTCGTCGACCACATGCACGTGGTCCAGGTCCCCATCCTCCTCGGCCGAGGCGTCCGCCTCTGGGACGGCCTGGAATCACTGGAAGAGGCCTACGACATCGAGGCCGTCTCCACCCCCAGCGGCGTCACCCACCTGGCCTTCACCGCCAAAACCCGCTGACCGGAAAGCCTCACTCGTCCATGTGACTTCGGGTGATCGCGATCAGCGCTTTTCGCTGAGCAGCGACACGGCCCGGCGTGCAGTGTCGGGGGCGGCGAGGGCGAGGAGGTCGAGCAGGCCGTCGACGTCCGATGCCGAGAGCGCGACGCGACCGGTCGCTTGCCAGGTGCCGTGCTCGTCCCGCGTGATCGTCCAGCCGGGGAAGAGGTGCTGGAGCAGCAGCAGAGTGACGGGGTCGTTCGTCTCCGGGCGCCGGTGGCCGGTCAGCGAAGTTTGGCCCACGTCACCTTCCCTCCCTCCTTGAGGGGGCGGACGCCCCACCCCTGCACCAGCTCGGCCATGAGTGCCAGCCCCCGGCCGGACGTCGCGGCGTAGTTGTCCGGCTGGATCACCGGCCGCCCTTCCCCGCCGTCCCACACCTCCACGACGATGAGGCCGTCGCGCTCGTCCTGGAACACCCGGACGACGATCGGCCCCTCCCCGTGCCGGTAGGAGTTGGTGACCAGCTCGCAGACGACGAGCCGCCCCACATAGTCATCGGTGATTCCCCACTCCGCGAACCGCTCGGCGAGAAACCGCCGCGCCAGCCGCGGAGCCTCCCCAGTGGGATCGAGAACGAGTTCGGGAACCTCGGAGACGGGTGCAGTACGCATCGCCACACCTTTCGGCGTCCAGGATGTGTGTGAACTACGCCATAGAGTCACGCCGTCACGCTAAGTTGGCATGTGTACGCAGCGCATTCGAAACGACACGGAACGCGGAGGCTCCCCCATGGCCACCAACGCGTCGCCCAATCCCAAGGACGGCATGTGGGCCTTCATCGCCTACTACCTGCGCTTCTGCCGTACCCAGCGGGGGCTGTCCGGGGAAGCCACCGGACGCCTCATCAACGCGAGCAAGGCGACCGTTTCACGTATCGAAAACGACGTCGATCGCCTGGACGGGCAACGCGCGGCTCTCCTGGACAAGGCTTGGGAGACCGGCGGTGTCTTCGCTCTCCTGGTCTGGTACGCCAGCATCGGCCACGATCCGCAATGGCTGGCCCAGTACAAGTCGTTCGAGCAGCGAGCGCGGATCATTCGGATCTTCGAACCGCTTGTCATCTCAGGCCTACTCCAGACCGAGGAGTACGCCCGAGGACTCCTCACTGGCGGAGGCATGGTCGACCCAGAGCCGTTCGTCGTGGAACGGATGGAGCGACAAGGCGTCCTCGACCGGGCGTTCGTCATGGTGTTGCTGAGCGAAGCCACGCTGCGATGGCCGGTTGGGAGCCCCCGGATCATGCGGGAGCAACTCACACATGTTCTCGAAGTGGCCGAGCGGCCCAATGTCGTTCTCCATGTGATCCCGCAGACTTTCGAGACCAACGCCTATCCGGGCCTGGACGGCGGCCTGAAGCTCGTCACCGGAGACGATTTCGGTGAAGTCGCCTACACCGAGTCGATCGGTGGCGGACGGCTTATATCGTCGCCAACGGAGGTCGCCGAGTATGCGATCCTCTTCGCGCGGATCAGTGCGAAGGCTCTCCCCGAGCACCGGTCCAAGGACCTGATCACGGCGGCTATGGAGGCGTTCGGTGACGACAACGTGGCGCAAGAGCACTCGCAGCGGAACCCAGGGCGGAAGTGAGTGCGTGGAGATCGGCCGCTTCTCCGGGACGATCGCCTTCCGGGACTCCAAGGACCCGGACGGGCCGAAGCTGGTCGTGGGACGCGGGGAGTTCGCGGCCCTTGTAGAGGCGCTGAAGCGCTCATCCTTCGAACTGCGTTGAAGCTGAGGAGTTCGCCATGACCTCGTTGCCGCCGAATCCGGTGTTGGAGTCGCTTGGGCCGCTGATCGGGGAGTGGAGGGTCGAGGTGCCCCAGTTCGGCGGTGGGTCCGCGCCGGTGAGCATCGAGTGGATTGAAGGGCGGGCCTTCGTGCGCATCCAGTCCGGGCCACCGGATCCGGCGCCGAACTCCGTGCAGCTCGTCAGCGGGGACGACTCGTCCGACGTCTACACCGTCCTCTACTACGACTCGCGCGGCGTGTCCCGCGTCTACCAGATGACCTTCGAGGGCGGCGTCTGGAAGATGTGGCGGGACGCGCCGGGGTTCGACCAGCGCTTCACCGGGACGCTCAGCGACGACGGGCGCACCATCCGGGCCGCCTGGGAGAAGTCCCTGGACAACGCCACCTGGGAGCACGACTTCGACCTGATCTACACCAAGGTCGGCTGATCAGGCACTACCGCGTCTCGCCCGGCGGCGAGGTGGTCACCTCGGTCCCGACCCTGCGGTTCTACGAGCGGGACGAGACCGAGGTGTCGCTGAACGCCGCCGGGGTCGGCCCGCCGACCCTGACGCGGTGTCAGGAAATGCCGCGGAAGAAGGTGCGGATGTCGTCCGCGAGCAGCTCCGTCTCCTCCATTGCGGGGAAGTGACCGCCCTCGGTGAACTCGCTCCAGTGGCCGATCGCCTTCCACGGGTCCATCGCGCGGCGCACGAGCGGGTGGGTGTCGAACACGGCCCATCCGGACGGCACGCCGGAGGCCATGAACAAGTCGATTCCGGAGTGCTCCGCCTCGTAGTAGAACCGCGCGCTCGACGCGCCGCTGCGGGTGAACCAGTACAGGCTGATGTTCGTCAGGAGCTGGTCCCGGTCGACCGACTCGTCCGGCGTCCGGTAGGCGCCGCCGGTCCCGGTATTGAACCTCTCGGCGATCCACGCGAGCTGACCGGCCGGCGAGTCGGTGAGCGCCGCGCCGATCGTGTCGGGACGGTGGTTCTGCATCTCGAGATACCCGCGGTCGGCCGCGTACTCAATGCGCACTGCCTCGAGCTGGGCGATCTCGTCATCGGACAGGCCGTCGGGGTAAGGGAACCTGTCGCCGACCAGGCCGAGCAACCGGGGGTCGCATCCGATGTGCGTGCCGATGACGCGCTCCGGGTAGAGCGCCGCGAGGCGGCCGGCGGTGCCCGAGCCGATGTCGGTGCCGTGGGCCGCGAACCTCTCGTAGCCGAGACACGTCATGATCTCGGCGTAGGCATCCGTCGTCCGCGCCAGCTCCCAGCCGGTCCCTGAGAGCGGGGTGGAGAACCCGAAGCCGGGAAGCGACGGGATGACCACGTGGAACTCGCCGGTCAGCCGCGGGATGAGTCGCTGGTACTCGACGAACGAGCCCGGCCAGCCGTGGTTCAGGATCAGCGGGACGGCCTCCGGGTTCGTCGACCGCGCGTGGACGACGTGGAACGTCTGGCCGTCGACGACCGTCGTGAACTGTTCGTACTCGTTGAGCTTCTCCTCCTGCGCACGCCAGTCGAACCCGTCGCGCCAGTACTCGGCGAGCTTTTTCAGGTACGCCGGCGGGATGCCGCGGCTGAAGTCGGCGCGGTCGTCCCGTCCTGGCACGGGGGCCGGCCAGCGCGTGTGTGCCAGCCGGTCGCGCAAGTCGTCGATGTCGGCCTGCGGGATGTCGATGCGGAACGGTGTGAGTGCGTCGTTCTCGTTCATGACACCGACGCTCCCAGGCAATGCGGCAGGTTGGCTTCCGCGATTGCTGGGACGATGGAGACATGTTGGAGACCTCGGCCCGCCTGCTCGAACTGCTGTCATTGCTCCAGCTCAAGCGCGACTGGACGAGTTCCGAGCTCGCCGGGCGGCTCGATGTGAGCACGCGGACCGTGCGCGCCGACATCGGCAGGCTGCGATCGCTCGGCTATCCCGTGGACGCGCGCCCCGGCGTCGCGGGCGGGTACCGGCTGGCCGCCGGAACGGCGATGCCCCCATTGCTGCTCGACGACGACGAGGCCGTCGCCGTCGCGGTCGGACTGGGCGCGGTCGCGACCCAGAGGCTCGGCGTCGAAGAGACATCGCTCACCGCGCTCGCAAAGCTGG
Organism: Actinomadura sp. KC345; assembly: GCF_004348515.1. GTDB lineage: Bacteria > Actinomycetota > Actinomycetes > Streptosporangiales > Streptosporangiaceae > Spirillospora. Next base: position 4,226 of record NZ_SMKH01000161.1, read on the forward strand.
AGCAGGTGCTGCCCTCGCGCCTGCGTCGGCGCGTGGAGGCGGTACGCGAGGCGACGAGCGTCGTTCCAGGGAAACGGCCGCTCGATCTCTTGGTTCTCGGCGCGGTCGCCGCCGCGATCCGCGGCCACGAACGGCTCCGGTTCGGATACACCAAGCCCGGGGGCAGCGAAGGGGCCCGCCACACCGAACCGCATCGGCTGGTGACCTGGGGGTCGCTCTGGTACCTGCTCGCGTGGGATCTCGACCGTGACGACTGGCGGGTCTTCCGTGTCGACCGCATGGTTCCGCACGCACCGACGGGTGCGCGGTTCCGGCCGCGCGTGATCCCGGAGGACGATGTCGTCGAGTACGTCGTCGGACGCGTGAGCAAGGCGTCCTGGAAGTACCGCGCCCGGGTCCTCGTGCATGCTCCCGCCGCCAAGGTCGCCGCGAAGATCCACATCCCGGTCGATATCGAGGTGGTCGACGAGTCCACGTGCCACGTCGAACTGGGTTCCGACGACCCGGACCGGCTCGCGCTGTGGATGACACAGCTCGACGTCGACATCGAGGTGATCGACGGAGACGAACTCGCGGCGGCGTTCGACCGCCTCGCGACAAGGTTCCGCCGCGCGGCGGGCGGCGCATCCACGACATGAATCCCCTTAGTCGAGGACGAAGATTCCCTCCGTGCTTCCCTTGAGGTGCACGGCCACGCCACCGGGGACCTCCACCACCTCCAGGGGCCGGGTAAGGCACCACTCCTCGTCCCGAACGGTGGTCGGCTGGAACGGGCCCTGCCGTTCGCCGATGGTGATGTCCCAGGCGGCCATCGCACAGCCCTTGAACCGGCCCGCGGCGGTCGACTCGCGGTAGGCGGCGAACAGTCGGCCGTCCCGGAGAAGCGCTTCAGGACCGGGAGAATCGTTCAGGTCGCGGACCTCGATATGGGGAACGTCGCGTGACCAGGACGTCTCGCCGGTCTGAACGTCGAAGGCGCGCAGGGCCGTCGAGTAGCGCGCTTCGTCGCCCGTCCCGGTGCGGCGGTTCTCGGCGAAGACCGCCGTGCCCGCCGCGGCGTGCAAGGGTCCGCGCTCGCCCGGATCGTCCGACCTCAACCGACTGCCCTGTCCGCCCGGCCGCCACCACACCGGACGGCCGTCGGCGACCCGGACCCCGACCAGGTTGTGCGACACCGTCGTCTCACCTGCCTCGCCGACCTCGCTCCGAGTGATCTCGCGAGCGTCGACGACCGCCGTGCCACCGGTGACCCCCATCGACACCTGCTCGAACCGCTGCACGTCACCGGGCTCGGCGCCCTCCTGCCTGACCTGCCATGACCAGCGCGGTCTGCCGGTGCCGCCGTCGACCCGCACCAGGCGATGGCTGGGGTCTACGTGTTCCTCTTCGCTGTGGCAGGAAACGACCGTCAGGACGTCGTCACCGACTGGGGCGATCTCGGTGGGCCTGCATCCCTCGTCCAGGGCGAACCGCCACGTCGTCTCACCATCGAAGGTGAGCATGCTCAGCGCTCCGCGCTCGGTGGAGGCCGCCGGCATGTCGACCGTCACCCGGTCTGCGCCGACCCCGACGACGCTCACGGTGTCCGGCACCGCGAAGTCCGCCTTCAGCCGACCGGAGACCGTGTCGAACACCCACACCCGGGTTCTGGCACGCAACCCGTCGATGAGCAGCGTCCGCGGCGCGTCGACGAAGACCGTCATCGCGAGCAGCCGCCCGTCCGGACTGGCCGCCACGCTGCCGGTGTCCACGCGGTCGGGCCGGTGCCGTGGGCCGAGCACCCGGGCGTCCCACCGGTGGAACGCCCAGCGTTCGGCCCCGCTCGCCGGATCCAGCATTCGCAGACCGCGCGGGTCCAGCACCGCCAAGCCGCCCGCGGTGCCGATCACGGAGATGCGGGCGGAGCCGGGCTTCCCCGTATCGTGCTGCGGCGTCGACCACGCAACCGTGCCGGTCAGCGCCGGGGCACCGGCCGCCGGGGCCGGACGGTCCGTCGTCACGTTCTCAGTGTTCACCGCGACCACCCACGACGGCACCAGGCCGACCGCGACGGCCACGGCGAGCAGCGGCACGGAGGCGGCCGACCCGGCGCTGACGGCCGACCGGAAACCGCCCGGCGGGACGGTCCGGTCCGCACTCGGCCGCCGCACGCTGTCCACCACCGTCGCCAAGGCGCCGAGACCCGACAGGGCCAGGGCCGGGATCATCAGTGGAACGCTCAGGTCCACACCGCCGGACGGCCCCGGCGTCGGCATCCGCAACACCACCATGACCGACGCGGCAACGCACCCGGCCGCCATGACCGAACCCGCCACGACCCGCACCCGTTTCCGGCGGCCGGCCGACCGGCCCTGCGGACGCGAACGGGTGGCCCAGACGATCCACACCCACACCAGGCAGGTCAGCGCCAACGCCACGGCCAGCCCGGCCGACCAGCTCTCCGGATCGTCCGGACGCCGCCCGGTGCGCTGGTACTCGTTGACGCCGTCACCGGGAATGTTGGCCACACCGGCCACGCCGGCCCCGCAAAGCGCCGCCGTCACGCCCGCGATCACCAGGGTGTTCCTCGGCATCGTCCGCAGGCGTGGCATCGCGTACCTCGATGGGCGAGTAAGCGGCGGGCCCTTAGGCGTACCACGGACACCGGCCGAGCACCATGCCGCGACCGATCGCCATGTTCATCGCGAACTGCGCCCGTATTAATTCGGGCGACCGGCGGCCAATGGGTGGGTTATCGTTTTGTGCGGGCCGCCCCGGCGGGTTCAGGAGCGAGTGGCCTTCCGGACACCGTGCACTCGGACAGTCATCCTGTGATAGCTGGTTTCCCATCCGAAAACTCGTCCTTCACATCGGGCCTGTTACGGGGCGGCTCCTTTCGGAGTTTTCAGGAGATCGTCATGGCCCGCACACAAGACATCATCATCAAGTCCACCCACCGTGGTCTCCGCTATGAGGACGGCCGCCTGACCGACGTCCTGGAGGCGGGCCGCTACGAGGTCCCCGACGGCTCGCGGCGCCGCAGGAACAGCCCCGTCGTCGAGATCGTGCTGGTAGACGTACGCGAGCGGGAACTGCTTCTCAAGGGCCAGGAGATCCTGACCTCGGACAAGGTCGCGGTGCGGGTCAGCATCATCACCCAGTACCGGGTCGTCGATCCGGCCGCCGCGCTGGAAAAGGTCGAGTCGTACACGGACCGTCTCTACAGCGATGTGCAGCTGGCCGCTCGCCGGTCCCTGGCGTCCATGACGCTGGAGGGGATTCTGACCAATCGCAACCAGCTCAGCGAGGACATTCTCGGCGACGTGCAGGACGCCGCGTCCGGATACGGCATCGCCATTCTGCGGGCCGACGTCAAGGACCTGGTGTTCCCCGGCAACCTCCAGGAGATCATGAACCGGGTGCTGGCCGCCGAGCGGCTCAGCGAGGCGCAGCTCGTCGAGGCCAGGACCACCGCCGAGCGCGAGGGGATCGAGGCGCGGTCGAGGGCCGAGACCGAGCGCGTCGCGGCGGAGGCCGAGCGGGAGTCGGAGCGGATCAAGGCCGAGAGCCGCGCGGACACGCAGCGGCTGGAGGCCGAGGCGGAAGCCGCCGCCCTGCGGCTGCACGCCGGCGCGGCCGCCGCCTACGCCGACCATCCGGTGCTGCTGCGGGTGCGGGAGCTGGAGGCGCTGGCGCGCCTCGCCACCAACGCCGAGGCCCGCCTCTACATCGGCTTCGACAAGCACGCCGAGCTGCGCGCGGAATGAACGTCTGTGATCACCGGCGCGCCGGGGATCACAGCCAGTCGTGCTCGCGGGCGTAGCGGGCGGCCTCGTGCCGGGTTCGCGTCTGGGTCTTCTGCATCGCGCTGGAGAGGTAGTTGCGCACCGTGCCCTCCGCGAGGTGGAGCCGGGCGGCGATGTCGGCGGCCGAGTAGCCGTCGCGGGTCGCGCGCAGCACGTCGATCTCCCGGTCGGTGAGCGGGCAGTCGTCGATTACGGCGAGGGCGGAGACGTCCGGGTCGATCCACCGCCTCCCCTCGTGGAGGGTCTTGATGACCGAGGTGATGTGCGCCGGTTCCGCGGACTTGCTGACGAAGCCCTGGACGCCGAGCTTCAGCGCCCTGCGGAGGACGCCGGGCCTGGCGTGCCGGGTCAGCATGAGGATCGTCTGGTCCGGTCGCTCCCGGCGGATGGCCGATACGGCGTCGAGCCCGTCCATGCCGGGCATCTCCAGGTCGATGACGAGCACGTCGGGCCGGTGCCGCAGCGCGGCGTCCACGGCCGCCTCGCCCTCCTCCGCCTCGGCGAGCACGGTGATCTCGCCCTCCAGCGGGAGCAGCGAGGCCAGTGCCTTGCGGAGGAGGGCCTCGTCGTCGGCGAGCACCACGGTGATCATCGGTCGTCCCTCCGCGTTCCGGCGTCCGGACGGTCGTGCGGGAGTGCCGCGGCCGTCAGGAAGCGGCCGTCCTTCTGCTCCACCGTAAGCTCGCCGCCGTGCCCCGCCACGCGCTCCCTGAGGGCGGCGAGCCCGCTGAGCTCGGACGGCGGGGCCTCCTGGACACCGTCGTTGAGGATGCTGATCCCCCACGCGGAGAGCGTGATGCGCACCTGCCCGGCCTCGGAGTGCCGGAGGATGTTGGTCGTCGTCTCCCGGAGGACCAGGCCGAGCAGCTCGCCGGCGCGGGCGTCCATCTCGCCGTCGGCTTCGCGGGCGACGTCCACGCGGATGCCCGCGGACTCGAAGAGGTTCTTCGCGTTCTCCAGCTCCGCGGCGATGTTGAGCCGCCGCTGCGCGTAGACGAGTTCCTTGGTCTGCGTGATGGTGTCGCCGACCAGGGCGTGGATCTCCCTGAGCTCCTCTTCGGCTCGTCCGATGTCCGTGCGGACGAGCTTCTGGGCCAGCGCGGTCTTCAGCTTCACCACGTGCAGCGTGTGGCCCTGGATGTCGTGCAGGTCACCGGCGAACCGGATGCGCTCGCGGGCGACGGCCAGCTCCGCTTCGCGCTCCCGGGACGCCGCCAGCTCCTCGACGATGTCGTAGTACCACTGGCCGAGGAACATGCTGGCGGCCACCAGCGCCGTGACGCCCGTCGGGATGAGGACGTAGGAGAACAGGACGTCGGCCACCGACGCCGGTGACACCAGCAGCCTGGTCGCGCCCAGTCCGGCGACAGCGGCGGTCAGCGCCACGGCGGCCGCGCCACGGCCGCGCGGAAGCTTCGCCGCGTAGACGGCGCCTATGATCGTGAGGCCGTAGAACGCCGTGTGGCCGCCCACGGCCAGCGCTCCGGCGAGCCACACCGCCGCGGCGACGGCCAGGCACGGGAGGACGACGCGGGAGATGCCGGTCGCCGTCCACCGGAGGAGGGCCAGGAGCGCCGCGAGGACGCCCAGGCTCAGGACGACGGCCTCCCACCAGGTCCGGGAGTCGATCGCCACCATCAGCGCCCCCACGGGCCCGGTGGCCAGGACCATGGTGGTGATGTTCAGCTTGCGCAGCCGTCCCCGCGTGTCCTCGTTGTACTCGGTCGCCATGAACCCCCCGGTTCCCGCCCTCACCGATGGTCCCTCAGGTTGAGCAGCGGGATCGCCGACGCGCTCGCCAAGGTCAGGGCCACCGCCGTCCACATCACCCACTGGTTGTGCTCGAACCAGGACTCGACGCCTCCGGAGAAGAGACCGACGCCGAGGTGGTGGAGAAGGAACGCCACACAGACCGCGAGGAAGACGGCCATATTGGCCATCAGCAGAATGCGAAGCGATCTGGTCTCCATTGCGACTCTCCGGGATAGGTCAATAGAACTCCACCCCAAGTGTTCAATCGGATCTCCGCGGCCGATAGTGACACTACGTCATGCGTTCACTTCGAGGAATGTCACCGTGAAGTGGTGACGTGACCTCACTGCCCGGTGGGCGACGCGGCTGCTGGGATCGGAAGCATGCAACCCACACCGGTCATCGACGTCGAACGCCTGAACCTCAAGTACGGCGACTTCCACGCCGTCAAAGACCTGTCCTTCCAGGTACGGCCCGGAGAACTCTACGCGCTGCTCGGCACGAACGGGGCGGGGAAGACCTCCACCCTGGAGACCGTCGAGGGCCACCGGACGGCCACTTCGGGCACCGTGCGGGTCTTCGGAAAGAACCCCCGCGACCGTCGCGCCGTGCGCCCCAGGATGGGCGTGATGCTGCAGGAGAGCGGCTTCTCACCGGACCTGACCGTGAAGGAGTCGATCCGGCTGATCGGAAGGCTCACCCGGCGCGCGGACACCGTCGAACGCGTCCTCGGCGTCGTCGACCTGACCCGCAAGGCCGGGACCAAGGTGTCCCAGCTTTCGGGCGGCGAGAAGCGGCGCCTGGATTTCGCCACCGCCGTCTACGGCGCGCCCGAGCTCGTCTTCCTGGACGAGCCCACCACCGGCCTGGACATCCAGTCCCGCGACGGCCTCTGGGACGCCGTGGACCGGCTGCGCGAGGACGGATCCACGGTCGTCCTCACCACCCACTACCTGGAAGAGGCCCAGCAGCGGGCCGACCGCATCGGGCTCATGCACCAGGGCGCCTTCCACCGGGAGGGGACCGTCGCCGAACTGACGCGGACCCTTCCCGCCACCATCCGGTTCGTGCTTCCGCCTACCGCGCCGCCGCTCCCGGTTCCGGCCGTGCACGAGGGCGGCGGCAGGTTCCTCATCGAGACCTTCAACCTGCCCAAGGAGCTGTACGCCCTGCTCCACTGGGCGCACCAACACGGGGTGGAGCCGCAGGAGCTGGAGGCCGGGCCGACCCGCCTCGACGACGTCTTCCGTTCCATCGAAAGCCAGTAGGCGAGACCCCCGAAAGGACCATCGGCATGTTCTCCATCGCCATGGGCGAGCTGATCCAGATCTTCCGGAACCGCCTGGTGCTGGTCACCAGCATGGTGATGCCGGCCGCGATCAGCGCGTACTTCATCCACCAGCACGAGACGTTCGCCGAACTGGGCAGCCTCGGCTACATCGCGGCGATCATGATGTTCACCGTGGCGGCGTTCGGGCTCTACGCCACCTCGGTGACCACGCTGGCGTCCCGCCGGCAGAACCTGTTCCTCAAGCGTCTGCGCTCCACCGCCGCCGGCGACGCCGGCATCCTGTCCGGGCTGCTGCTCCCGGTCGTGCTCATCTCCCTGGTGCAGATCGCCGTCCTGCTGGGCGTCCTGGCCGCGGTCGCCGGCCGTCCGGCCCATCCCGCCCTGCTGGCGGCGGCGGTCGTGGCCACGACGGCCATGATGACCGGGCTGGGGCTCGCCACGGCCGGACTGACCAACTCCCCCGAGCACGCCCAGGTGACCACGCTGCCCGTCAGCCTCGGCGTCATCGCCGTGGCCAGCTGGGTGGGGATCAGCGGCACCGAGGACCTCGCCACCCTCAAGCGGCTGCTCCCCGGCGGCTCGGCCACCGAACTGGCCGTCAACGCCTGGAACGGCGACGTGCCCATGGCCGACTCCCTCGCCCTGCTGGCACCCACGCTCGCCTGGATCTTCGCCGCCGTCACGCTGGCCCACCGGCTGTTCCGCTGGGAGCCTCGCCGCTGACCCGTCCGGCGGACGCGGCTTCCCCGTTCTGTCCCCCGTGCGAGCTACCGGCGAATGTCCTCTGAGTGGTGACGATTCGTACCCCGTCGATTCCATAGCGTTTCCACGTAGCCGCGGCGCACAGCCGCACCCCCGCCAGAAACCGTGCGAATCGACTCGCCGCCGACTCCCCCTGGAGGACGAAGATGTTCCGCAACCTCAAGGCCGCCGCCGTGGCCGCGCTGTGCTGCTCCCTGCTCGGTGCGGGACTCACCGGCTGCGACGAAGAGGCCGTGGACAGCTGGGACCCGTTCGCCTCATCGTCCCCGAAGAACGAAGTCACGCTGGTCTCCGGGACCAAGAAGCTCGACGTCGGCGGCACGTCGGTGAACGTGTCCTGCTCGGACGGCGGGGAGAAGGGGAAGCCGGTCGTCGTCCTGATGCACGGAGGAGGCCATGACCTCACCAAGCTGGCCGCCTTCCAGAAGACCCTGGGCAAGGAGCACCGGGTCTGCTCCTACGACCGGCTCGGGGCGGGGGCGAGCGCCAAGCCCAGCGGCCCGCAGAGCTTCGCGAGCACCGGAAAGATCCTGACCGGGGTCCTCGACCAGGTCGCCGGTGACGCTCCGGTCGTCCTGGCCGGTCACTCGCTGGGCGGGCTGATCGCCGCCCGGTACGCCCCCGACCACGTGGACAGGGTCAAGGGCCTGGTGCTGATGGACGCCACGCCACCGACGATGGCCGCCGACATCGCGAAGACGATCCCGGAGTCCGCCAAGGGTCCGGCCGCCCAGGTCCGCGCGCAGAACCTCGCGGTCTTCCAGGGACAGAACCCGGAGAAGCTCGTCATCAAGGACGGGGAGGTCCGCTCCGCCGGGAGCATCCCGGTGGAGGTGATCAAGCACGGGAAGCCGTACCTCGGGGCCATCCCCCAGTACGGGCAGAGCTTGGAGCAGGTGTGGTCCGCCGGGCAGCGCAAGTGGCTCGCGCTGTCGAGCGACAGCCAGCTGAGCACGGCCGAGAAGAGCGGGCACGACATCTACATCGACCAGCCCGATGCCGCCGTCAAGGCGATCAAGCGCGTCGCCTCGGAGGCCGCGAAGTAGCGGTACCCCGAACGCCGTCGCCCCGGAGCCGCCGAACCGGCTCCGGGGCGACGGCGTGCGAACCGGGGCCCCGGCTCACCCGTCGAGCGTGCGGAACCCGGTGAGGGTGATCTTCATCGGGCGGCCTCCGCGAACGCGGCGAGCTGGGCGGCGACCGTCCCCCAGCCGTCGGCGAAGCCGAGCTTCTCGTGCTGCGCGCGGGCGTCGGGCGTGCCGTGCCGGACGACGATCCGGTAGTCCGTGCCGTCCGGGTGGTCGCTCAGCGTGATCGTGGCGGTCATCGCGACCGGGGCGGGGGCGGCCGGGCGCCAGGTGCCGTCGATCGCGTTGGTGAACACGAGGCGTTCGAGGTCGTCGGCGGCGAGGAAGCACGCGTCCATGTGCGGGACGAAGTCGGTCCCGTCGTCGCTCATCCGCGTCACGAGCGCGCCGCCGGGCCGCGGCTCCAGGCGGTCGACCCGGCAGTGGGCCGGTGCCGGGATCCACCACTGCTCAAGCTTGGACGGGTCCGTCCAGGCGTTCCAGACCGTCGCGCGCGGAGCGCGAATGATCCGCTCCAGGGCGAGGTCGAGCTCACGGTCGAAGGTCATTGCCGGTTCTCCTCCGGGTCGGTGACGAACTGTTCGAGGCGGTCGGTCCGCGCCTCCCAGATCCGGCGCTGCTCCGCGAGCCAGTCGTCGACGACGGCGAGCCGCTCGCGGTTGAGCACGCAGGTGCGCACCCGGCCGGACTTGACCGTGCGGATGAGCCCGTTCGACTCCAGCGTCCGCACGTGCTTCATGAACGAGGGGAGGGTCATCGGGAACTCGCGGGCGAGGTCGCCGACGCTCGTGGGCCCGTGGCCGAGGCGCCGGACGACGGCGCGCCGGGTCGGGTCGGCGAGGGCGACGAACACCCCGTCGAGCCGCTCCGAATACTGTTCCATGCGGCTAACTATTGCATCCCGCCATAGTTAGCGCAAGGGCTAAGTGTTCGCCGCCCGAGTCGGGGCCCGCGGACGGTCAGGCGCCGGCGACCAGCACCGGGATGGTCAGCGCGATCAGGACGGTCAGGATCCACAGCGCGGGCGCCGAGCCGAGGACCTGCTCGCGGCGGGCGGCGGCGCGGGCGGCCTCCAGCTCGTTGCGCGCCAGCCACCACGGGTTCTCCCGGTGCTCCAGCCAGGCATGGACGACACCCAGCGCACCCCCGTACGCCAGGTGGCCGATGAGGCTCGCGAAGTCCGCGGCGATCGTCGGGGGCGTCCACCACAGCGGGACGCCCAGCACCGCGGGCATCAGGGTGAGACCGCCGAACACCCACCAGAAGAACCCGTACGACAGCCCCCAGCCGACCCCGGACACCAGGTCGTAGCCGCGTCCGCGGAACAGCAGCGCGTAGGACACGCCGATGCCCTGGGCGATGAGGAGGTGGACGGTCCACCCGGCCACGTCACCGCCCGCGCCGACGAGCTTCGCCACGCTGTCCAGGACGTCCACGACGCCCCACACGAAACCGAACAGGATGCCGCCGACGAGCCCGGACAACGCGCCGTAGGCGATCACCCGCAGGCCGCGCGAGCCGATCGTGCGGGTGCGGAGCCGCACGTCGTCCACGAACAGGCCACGGGCGAGTGAGCCGAGCCAGCCGAAGACGACCGCGATCCCGGCGCCGGCCAGCAGGTACGGCACGAGCCTGGTCGCGGCCTCCGCCACGGCGGGCCGCGACCAGTCGAGCGTGCCGTCGTCCAGCAGCGGCGCGAGCGTGAGACCGGCCGCGATCCACCACAGGAAGCCGTAGGCGGTGCCGCGGACGACCGCCGGCCCGGTGCCCTCCGCGCGCCCGCCGAACACCAGGGGGTAGCCGATCCCCATGCAGACCGCGACGGCGGGGAGCCAGCCGAGTCGCGCACCGGCTCCCGCGCCGAACGCGAGGACCAGGAGTCCGCCGACGATCAAGGCCGCGAGCAGGCCGCGCAGCACCGTCCTCACCCGCAGGCGCCTCCCGGCCTCGGAGCGGCCGTCCCGCTGGAGGAGGGCGAAGGCGACCGCGGTGACCGCGCCGTAGTAGAGGTGGCCGAACAGGCTCGGCATGGCCTCCTGGGCGGCCGCCAGACTCCAGGCCATCGGCGTCCCGGACAGCAGCGGCAGCAGCGTCAGGGGCCCGAGGAACCACCAGAACACCCCGTAGGCGAGGCCCCAGAACAGCAGCTCGCTCGACCGCACCCGCTGGTGCACGGCGAGCAGCCCGAACACGGCGCCGATCACGACCGCGATCGCCATGTTCAGGACGAAGCCGAGCCACGGCGAACCGGACCCGGCGAGCACCGCGACGTCCGGGAGCGTCCCGAGCGACAGCATCGCCGCCCCCCAGACCAGGCCCCCGGCCGCGCCGGCGAACGCGCCGGCCGGTGCGCCCCGCCCGGGGAACACCGGCTCGCGGACCGCCTCCGCCGTCATCGCACCCCCTCCCCGGGCAGCGGCACCGGCGCGTCCGCCGGCGGGCCGGTGACGACGATGTCGCGCGGGAACGCCACGTCCAGGGCCCAGTCGAGGAGGACGCGGACACGGCGCTCGACGCCGGGCAGCTTGGCGAGGTAGATCCCGCGCCACAGCAGCCAGGCGCTCAGACCGGAGAAGGGACGGCCGCGGATCTCCCCGGCGGCGGTGCGATGGCCGAGCGCGACGAACGTCCCGATCGCCTTGAAACGGAACGGGCTGGGCCGCTGGCCCCGCAGGACGGCGGCGACGTTGTCGGCGACCGCCCTGCCCTCGCGCGCCGCGTGCTGGGCGGTCGGAGGGTAGAGGGTCCCGTCCTCGGCGGGGATCTGGGCGCAGTCGCCGATCGCCCAGACGCGGTCCATCTCGAACGCGCGGAGCGTCCGGTCGACGACGACCGCGCCGCGCCGCCCGCTCTCGCCGGGCAGGGTCCGCAGCAGCGGGCTCGGCCGGTTGCCCGCCGTCCACACGAACGTCGCCGTCTCGACCGACTCGCCGTTGTCGAGCCGCACGCTCCGGCCGGTCGCGCCGGTCGCGCGGACGCCGAGCCGGAACTCGATGCCGCGGGACCGCAGCTTCTCCAGCGCGTAGCCGCCGAGACGGTCCGACAGCTCGGGGAGGATGCGCTCGTCCGCGTGGACCAGGACGAAGCGCGGCTCGCCGGGGTCGATTGCGGGGTAGAAGTGCAGGACGTCATGGGTGAGGTCGTACAGCTCGGCGACCGACTCGGTCCCGGCGAACCCGCCGCCCGCCACGACGAACGTCAGCAGCCGCCTCCGCTCCGCCGGATCGGCCTCCTGGTCGGCGCGCTCCAGCAGCGCCAGCACCCGTTCGCGCAACCGCACCGCGTCCCCGAGCGACTTCAGCGTCAGCGCGTGCTCCGCCACGCCCGGCAGGTCGAGGAAGTCCGGGACGGACCCGACCGCCAGCACCAGGTGCTCGTACCCGATGGGCTCGCCGCCGGTCTCGAGCACCACGCGCCGCCGCGCCACGTCCACCCCGGCGACCCGGCCGTGGCGGAACCGCGTGTGGGGCGCGGCGGCACGGACCGGAGAGCCGATGTGCTGCCCCTCCAGACCGCCCGACGCCACCTCCGCGAGCATCGGCGTGAACAGCAGGTAGTTGGAGTCGCTGACCAGCGTCACGTCGAAGCGGTGCCCCCGCAGGTTCAGCCGCTCGAACCGGCGCGCGGCGCTGATCCCGCCGAACCCTCCCCCGACGATCACCACCCGCGGGGCGGGCGCCTCCGGCTTCGCGGGACGCCCGCGGAACCGCCGCACGGCGAGGTGGAACAGCAGCCCGGCCAGCGTCCCCTGGAGCAGGGACCCGACCAGCTCCGGATACACCGCCGCGGCGGCCTCGACCGACCAGGTCGGCCGGGTGCCCCGGAGCAGCGGGTCCGACGTCAGCCACCACACCGTCCAGCCGAGCAGCC
>NZ_SMKH01000162.1 GCF_004348515.1 Actinomadura sp. KC345
ACCCGACCGAACAAACATCCGGCCGAGCCGAAAAAGGCACTGGCTTTTAACACGCTGTTGAGTTCTCAAGAAACGGACACCCACCGCGCCGAACCCCGCTCCCGCAGGCCCCGGCTCCGGGGCAACCCTTCTAACTTACCTGATTCGCCACCGCTGTCAAGCCGATCAACCAAGATCTTTTCGACAGACGGTCAACTCACCAAGCCCCCACACAACGACACACCAACAGGCCGAAGCCCCATCAGAAGATCGTTTCGCAGGAGGCGCCCTCCGGGCCGGCCACCTCGCGGCGTCCTGCATCCCGTTCAGGCTTGCCATTCAAGAGTACCCCGGCCCGCAGCAAGCTTCGAACCGTTTTCTCTGTCGGCGTTCCCCGGGGCCGTCCGCCGGTCGGCGTCCCGCATCCCCTTGGGGCACGTCAGAGATTAGACAGCACCGGAGACTCCGTCAAATCCAGCCGTCCTCTCCCCGTCCGACTCTGGAAACCCGCTGTTCACAGCCGGTCCGGGCGGCACACGACCGGGCGTGCTCACCGGCGGCGCGCGCCCAGCCATGTGTGGAGCGCGTACGTGGGGTACGTGTCCGATATGCCTAGAGCGCAGATCAAGGACGAGAAGACGTACCAGGGACTCCGCGACCGGGGCGAGAGCAAGGAGAAGGCTGCACGGATCGCGAACGCCTCAGCGGGCCAGGGCAAGAAGAAGGTCGGACGCAAGGGCGGCAAGAACCCGTCCTACGACGACTGGTCGAAGGACGACCTGCTGAAGCGCGCCCGGGAGATCGGCATCAAGGGACGTTCGTCGATGAACAAGTCCAAGCTGATCCGAGCGCTGCGCGATCACTAGATGGAACTGGTCTTCGTCCTGGACTGCCACGATCCCGAAGCTCTGGCCGGCTTCTGGGCCGCGGCACTGGGATACGACCGCGGCGAGTTCGAGCCCCCATACGTGGCACTCACGGATCCGTCGGGGAAGAGGCCACGACTCTTGCTGCAGCGGGTCCCGGAGCCGAAGGCCGCGAAGAACCGGATGCACCCTGACCTGCGAATCACCGACATGCACGCAGAGCTCTCCCGGGTGATGGCGCTCGGCGCCACGATCGTCCGCGGCCCGTTCGTGGACGACGGCTGGCCGACCACGGTGCTCGCCGATCCCGAGGGCAACGAGTTCTGCCTGATCGCCCCACCGGAGGAGGAGTCATGAACGCGGTCGTCGACACCGCGCGCAGGCAGAAGGAGGAGTACGCCGGCGCGGAGGACCGCCCGCTCGGCTCCTACCTCGGCACTCTCGCCGTGTACGGGTTGACCACGGGCGCGATGGTGCTGGTGGGGCGCCGCCTGCGGGACCGGGCGCCGTCCATCGGCCTCGGCGACCTGGCCCTGATGACGATCACCACGCACAAGCTGTCCCGGCTGATCGCGAAGGACCCGGTGACGAGCCCGCTGCGTGCCCCGTTCGTTCGGTATTCCGGGACGTCCGGGCCCGCCGAGGTGGCGGAGGAGGTCCGCGGGAAGGGTGCCCGGCACGCGGTCGGAGAGCTGATCACCTGCCCGTTCTGCACGGCGCAGTGGGTCGCGACCGCCTATACGGCGGGCCTCGTCTTCGCTCCGCACGCCACCCGGCTCGCCGGTGCCACGATGACGGCGGTCGCGGGCTCGGATTGGCTACAGCTCGCCTACGCGCGGCTCCAGCAGTCCGCCGAGGGATGAGTCCCTAGGCCACTTCGTTTCACGTTTGTCCCAGATAGTGCGGGTACGGCCATCCCATGGATCTGTCATTCCTCAAGACGCTGTACCAACGTCCGGGCCCCTATGCATCGGTGTACATGGACTTCACCCGGACCACCGAGGACGCGTCCAAGGCCATCGAGCTGCGGTGGCGGGCGCTGCGCGCGGACCTGGAGGCACAGAACGCACCGAAGGGCATGCTGCACGCGATCGAGCAGACCATCGACGAGGAGGCACGGGAACGCCGCTCCGAAGGTTTCGTGATCTTCGCGGCGGACGACGAGGTGGTGCGCACCGAGCGGCTCGACACGGCCCCCCGCTCCCCCCGGGCGACGCTCGCGCCGCTGCCAGACGTCCTTCCCTACCTGGCCCAGCGCGGTGAGAGGTTCCCGCACCTGCTGGCCGTCGTCGACCGTCGCGGGGGCGCGATCGACTGCGTCACGGCGCAGGGGCGGCACGAGCACATCGACGTGGAGGGCGACGAGGACTACCCGATCCGCAAGACGAAGGCGGGCGACTGGAACCAGTCCCGGTTCCAGCGCTCGGCCGAGAACGTCTGGAAGGCCAACGCCAAGAAGGTCGCCCACGAGATCGACCGCGCCGCCGAACGCTGCGGTGCCGAGGCCATCGTGATCGCCGGTGACGTCCGCGCCCGAAACGCCGTCTTGGAGGAGGTCTCGGAGCACGTCCTGGAGCGCACCGTCGAGACGGACAAGAACACCACCGTCGACGACCCCGACTTGGACGCCGAACTCCGCCGTGTCCTTGACCTGAAGACGACCGAGCACATCATGACCGTCGCCGAACGCTTCGACCGCGAACTCGCCAATGGCCAGCGGGCCGTCGCCGGCCTGCCCGCCACCACCGAGGCGGTCCGGCAGGGGCGCGTCGAGACGCTCCTGCTGGACGAGGACCCGGACTCCGTCTCCCGCCTCTGGGTCGGCCCGGACCCCGCACAGATCGCGACCAGCGCCGCCGAACTCCGCGACGAGTTCGGCGTCACCGATCCTCACGAAGACCGAGCGGACTCCGCCCTGGTCAGAGCCGCCGCAGCCATGGACGGCGAGCTGGTCGTCCTCCCGTCCAACGGCCCAACGCAGCCCGTCCACGTCGGCGCCGTCCTCCGGTTCACCGCCTGACGCCACCACAGGCCGCCCTCTCGGCGTCGACCAGGGCGATGCCCTTCAGAAGCGGGTGTCGCGTACCGTCGCTTCGCAGCGATCCAGGTCGGCGAGTTGGGATGTGAGCTTGGCGCGGATGCGATCAACGGCTTCCGGTCCGAGGGGAAGGCGCAGCGGGGACGCCGGGTCGTCGACGGCCTCCAGGATGATCTTCGCGGCCCGGTCCGGATCGTTGGGCTGGTGCCCGTCCTGGTCGGCGAATCCCTGGCGCACGCGTCCGGCGGAGGTGTCGGCGTAGGCGTCGATCGCCGAGGCGAAACGCATGGACCTGCCGGCGAAGTCGGTGCGGAACGGCCCGGGCTCGACGATGGTGACGCGGATGCCCCAGGGAGCGACTTCTCCGGACAACGCCTCGGAGAAGCCCTCGAGTGCGAACTTGGACGTGCCGTAGGCGGCGTGCCCCGGATTGGCGACCACGCCGCCGACCGACGACATCTGCACCACATGGCCTTGCGCGCGTGCACGCATGTGCGGCAGCACCGCCCTGGTGACCCGCAGCACCCCGAGCAAGTTCACGTCCAGGACGGTTCTCAGGTCGTCATCGGTGAGTTCCTCGGCCACCCCGGCGAGCCCGTGCCCGGCGTTGTTCACCAGGACGTCGATCCGCCCGTGCGTGCGAACCGCCTCGTTCACGGCCTCGTCGCACATGGTGGAGGTGGACCCCGCCGTCGAGGCGGCCCGGCAGCGCATCGGCCGTCTGGCCAGGATGTTCACCCGCTCCTTGGAACAGGGCGAGCGAGGAAGGTCTGAGCGTCGCGGACTGGGAGGCGCTCTCAGTGATCGTGCGCGCGGGCGGTCGGTGCACGCCGACGGCCCTGGCTCAGGCCCTCCGGCTCACGTCGGGAACGGTCAGCACACGCTTGAACCGGCTCCTTCAGGCTGGCTTGATCACGCTGGGCACCGGCACCGACGGCCGCTCGCGGCCGGTGTCCGTCACCAGTGACGGTTTCGCGCGATGGCGGCGGGCCACGGCCCGCCGGACCCGGTCCGAGCGCCAGATCTTCGATGAACTCACCGGTGACGAGATCGACACCCTGAACGACCTGCTACGCCCTTTGCTTCACCGCTACGAGGCCACGCTCGGAACCGCGCCCCGCCATGACCTCACCGGACACCCCCGCCCCGAGTCATGAAGACCAGTCCGGCCCAACACACATCGACGCAAGCACCACACACGAAGGGCCACTACCCAAAACCGGACACAGCCCCACACCGGGGGTTCCACCGAGCCGCCCCCTGGAGTAACGCACCCACGCCTTTCCGCAGAGACCGCAACCACGAGGGGGCGTGGGGGCGGAGCCCCCACACCGGGGGTTCCAGGGGGTCGCCCCCTGGACAAACACGACGAAGGAGTGATGGCCCGCGCTTTCTGCGGGCATGCCTCTCTCAACTCCGAGTGGAGCTATGGGGATTCGAACCCCAGACCTCCTCCATGCCATGGAGGCGCGCTACCAACTGCGCCATAGCCCCTCGGTCGAGGAAAAGCTTAGTGCACGTTGGGAGCGGTTCGGACGCGGGCTGCGGAGGTCGTCCCTCCGCAGCCCGCAGGGGCGTCAGTTCGTCGGCGCGCTGTAGGAGTGCCACCGGTCGTTGATCGTCGGCACGTGGACGGTGAGGTTCTCCGGCCATTCGATTGGGAGGCCGAGGAGCTTGCTGTCCTCGACGGTCTGACCGGTCTCGGTCGTGTACTTGCTGTCGAGCTCCTGGGTGTACGCGTCCTGGTGCAGCCCGTCCTGGTGCGTGCCCTCCTCCTGCTGGTTCGCCTTGTTCATCGAGCACAGGGTCCGGCCGACGTCGGGCTGGTCCGGGAGCAGCTTGAAGTACGAAAGGATCTTGAGCGCCTCTACGCACTCTTGTTCGGTGTGGGTCTCCTCGGCCGGGGGCGGCGCCTCCTGCGCCCATGCGGGTGCGCCGATCGCGGTCACGGCCGCCGCGGCCAGTGCGGCGGGCAGCAGCCTTGCGGACATCCGGCTTCTCATGGGACAGCCTCATCTCGATCATGCATCGCCACTACGTGGCTGTTCCCGCATGATCGACATTCTGAAGCGCGGCCGGACGAAAGGCAGCCGCGACCATGGCCAACCCTTTGCGGTCAGGGCCCAACGAGGGGTTCGCCGGCCTCGAACGAAGGAACCGGCCCGCGGGCGTCAGCGGTCTCCGACGGTCCAGACGTCGTGGAAGCGGGTCGCCACCACGGCGTCATAGGTGACGGGGGCGTCGAGGAGTCCGCTGTGGCGGCCGAAGTCGACCAGGGCGTGGACTGTCTCCGGGGCGATCCGCGGGTCGTAGAACGGCGCGTCCCGGCGCACGAGTTCGGCGATCAGGGACGCCTCGCGCGGCGGGAAGAGCCGCTCGCCGACTTCGGTGGCCCGGCCGGGGTCGTCGCGGAGGACCGCCTGCGCCCGGACGATCGCGCGCGTGATGGCGGCGACGGCGTCGGGACGGTCGGCGATGGTCTCGTCGGCGACCGCGAGGGCGGGGAAGGTGTAGTTCTCGGCCCCCGGCGGGCCGTCTCCGCGCCGGGCGTCGAGGACGAGGATGCCGGTGCCGTCCCGGAGCGCCAGTTCGGCGCCCATCCCGTTGGCCCAGAAGCCGTCGATCAGTCCTTCGCCGAGCGCCTGGGCCGCGGCGAGGCCGAAGGAGGTGCCCGCTCCCTCGGTCGCGGGGACGGGGCCGATCTCGATCCCGTCCGCCCGGGTGTCGATCCCGGCCGCCGCGAACAGCCGCCGCAGCCCGAGGTCGGGGCCCGGCGCGGCGCCGATCCGGACGTCGCGCAGGGCGCCGAGATCGCCTCGGACGACGCCCAGGTCCGGGCGCATGACGAGGAACCAGTACATGTGCTGTGACAGCGCGGCGACCAGCTTCGCGCCGCGCCACTGCGGGAAGGCGTGCATCGGCGCGTGCGCGGCGCCGGCCAGGAAGTCGATCTTCCCGGTGCGCAGCGCCTCGGCGGCGTCGGTGACGGGGTAGAGCAGGTCCAGGTGGACGTCCAGTCCCTCGTCGCGGGCCAGGCCGAGGTCCACGGCGGTGATGGCCGGGAAGTACGACGGAGAGATCAGGTCGGGTACGGCGATTCGCAAGATTCGTTCCTCGGGGCGTCGGGGCCGGTCAGTCGATCGCTCGGGCGCGGGCGACGGCGTCGAGCAGGGAGGTCCTGCGGAGGAATCTGCGCTGCTCCTCCTTGTCGTTGCTGATCGCCGCGAGGCGGTCGAGCCTCGCCCGCCTCGCCGCCGGGTCCTTCTCCTCCAGCCGCTGCTTGTTGTCGACGGTCTGCTGCTGGACGAACTCGATGTTGACCGTGCGGCGGCGGCGCTCGTACCGGTCCAGCAGCGCGGGCGCGGCCCGTCCGGCGGTCACGTCGTCGACGGTGCTCACCAGCTCCATGGCGTCGTGGACGCCGCAGTTCAGGCCGAGCCCGCCGATCGGGTTGTTGACGTGCGCCGCGTCCCCGGCCAGGAACACCCGCCCGGACCGGAAGGCGGCGGCGACGCGCTGGTGCACGTTGTAGATGTTGCGGTGCACCAGGGGGCGCGGCCCGGACGCCGGATGGATGCGGGACATGACCTGCTCGGCGTACTCGTCGCCGAGCACGTCCTCGTCGGTCTGGTCGGGGCGGGCGGCGAACACCACCCGCCAGCGGCCCCGCATGTCGTCGCCGGCGACCTTGAACAGGTTCACCCACTGGTCCGGGTCGGCGAAGTAGGCGCGCCTGCTACAGCCCATCTCGGCGCCGAAGTCGTACCGCGTGGTGAGCACCGCGAACCGTTCCGGCCAGGTGTAGCCCTCGAACTCGGTGCCGATGGACTTGCGCACGGTGCTGCGGCCGCCGTCGCAGCCGAACAGCCAGTCGCCGGTCAGGACGTCGGTCCCGGACCCGTGACCGGTGCGGACCGTGACGCGGTCCGCGTCCTGCTCGATCGAGTCGACGGTCCAGCCGAGCCGGAGGTCGACGTCCGGCATCCGGCGCAGCCGGTCCAACGCGATCCGGACCAGCTTGTGCTGCTCGGTCTGCACCACGTACGGGAACGGGGTGTCGTCGCGCAGGGTGTCGTGGTCCATCCGCGCTACCAGGGTGCCGGTGGCCTTGTCCCAGTAGTCGAAGTACCGGCACTCAAGGCCCACGGCGAGGAACTCGTCGGTGATGCCCACCTGGTCGATGAGTTCCAGGGTGGACGGATGGAAGGTCGCCGCCCGCGGCGCGTCGTCGGTCTCGATGCCGGCGTCGCGCTCGACGACGGTCACGCGGAACCCGCGTTGCGCGGCGGCGAGCGCGGTGACGGCGCCGACCGGACCGGCTCCGGCGACGATGATGTGGTCTCGGTCTGCCATGTCTCCCTCGAAGAATCCGTGGTCCGGGGTTCAGCCCCGGTCGGCGTCCGCGGGCCGGCCCCAGGGCGCGACCCTGGTCTCCAGCCAGCCGACCAGGCGGGTGAACCCGACGCCGAGGATCATGAGCACGGTCACCGGCACGAACAGCCCGGCCGTGTCGAACCGCTGGCCGGCCAGGATGATCTGCCCGCCGAGCCCGCCGATCGCGGTGAAGAACTCGGCGATCACGATCGCGATCACCGCGCGGCCGATGCCGAGCCGCAGCCCGGTCATGATGTGCGGCACGGTCGCCGGAAGGATGATCTTCCGCATGATCGCGAACTCCGACGCCATGAACGACGTGCCGACCTCGGTCAGCGAGCGCGGCACCGCCCGCACGCCCGCACGCGTGTTGATCACGATCGGGAACACGGTCATCACCACGACGATCACGACCTTCACCGTGAAGCCGAGCCCGAACCAGAGCATGAACAGCGGGATGAGCGCGACCAGCGGCATGGCGTAGCCCGCGGTGACGTAGACGCCCAGCGCGGCGTCCGCGGCGCGGTAGCGGCCGATCAGCAGGCCGACCGGTATGCCGATGAGCGCCGCGACGCAGAAGCCGAGCAGGAGGGGCTGGAGGCTGTCGAGCAGGGCCTCGGGCAGCAGCCCGGACTCGATCTGGACGCCGAACTTGCGGACGATGGCGCTGGGGTAGGAGGAGAAGATCGGGTTCATCCGGCGTCCGGTGATCTCCCAGAACGCCAGCACCACGAGGAGCGATCCGGTGGTGATCAGCCCGCCCCGGTGGCGCCGGTGGAACGGCGGCGCGGGCCGGGCCGACACGGCCGGACGTTCCGCCTTCTGGTCGCTGTGGTCGGTGAGTGTCATGCCTGTACTCCGTCCGGGGTGGGACTAGCTGCCGGCGGGCGCCGTCGCGGCGGCGGCCGGTCGCGCGCCGGCCATGAGCCGG
The DNA here is from genome assembly GCF_004348515.1 of Actinomadura sp. KC345. Taxonomy (GTDB): domain Bacteria; phylum Actinomycetota; class Actinomycetes; order Streptosporangiales; family Streptosporangiaceae; genus Spirillospora. The sequence goes on from NZ_SMKH01000162.1 coordinate 8,189, forward strand.
CGCCAGATCTCGTAGCGTTGGTCGCTGAACTCCTTGAGCCCGCGCATGGTCACCAGGTCGGTCCGCGGACGGGCGATGCCGACCGGGAAGACCTCGTCGACGCGGCCGGGGTTCGGTGCCATGAGGACGACCCGGTCGGCGAGCAGGACGGCCTCGTCCAGGTCGTGCGTCACGAAGACGATCGTCTTGCCGGTCTCCTGGTGGATGCGCAGCACCTCGGCCTGCAGCCCTTCGCGCGTCTGCGCGTCGAGCGCGCCGAACGGCTCGTCCATCAGCAGGACCGCGGGGTCGACGCTCAGCGCCCTGGCCAGGCCGACGCGCTGCTGCATGCCTCCGGACAGCTGGTCCGGACGGCGGTCGGCGGCGTCCTCTAGGCCGACGAGCCGGAGCGTCTCCATCGCCGTGCGGCGGCGCTCCTCCTTCGGGACGCCGCGCACCTCGAGCCCGAACTCGACGTTCTCCAGGGCGCTGCGCCAGGGGAAGAGCTGCGCGTGCTGGAAGACCATGCTGCGGTCTTCACCGCACCCCCGCACCTCGGCACCGTTCACCAGCACGCGCCCGGAGTCGGCCCTTTCGAGCCCGAGCAGGATGCGCAGCAGCGTCGTCTTCCCGCAGCCGCTGAGCCCGGTCAGCGCGATGATCTCGCCCGGATCGATGTGCAGCGACACATGGTCGAGTACGTGGACCTCTTCGACCCGCTTGCCGGAGCGCACCGTGAAGCTCTTGGACACGTCCTCGATCGACACGCCCGCCTGGTTACCGTCCATGGCTTTCTCCTTCCGCTTGAGGGGCCGGTCAGGGCTGCGTCATCGCCAGCGCGTCCCGCTGCGGGCGCTCGTCGATGAGTTTCGCGAGGTCGGCCGGCCGGTCGAGCCGTCCGGTCGTGGTCAGCAGGTTCGACAGGTAGCCGAGCCGCTTGCGGTGGACGCCGGCGTCGGGGTCCACGAGCTTCTTCTGGACGATCAGGTCGTTCATGTAGGTGATGTAGGAGTCGTCGGGGGTGGTGCCCGCCTCCTTCGCCGCGAGTTCCCTGGTCTCCTCGGGATGGTCGTAGGCGTAGCGGAAGCCGTCCATCAGCCCGGCCAGGTAGCGGCGCGCGGCCTGCGGCTTGTCGGCCACCCGGTCGTTGCGCGCGATGATGGAGTAGCGCGGGTAGTCCGGGACGATGTCGGTGGACAGGGCCACCACGTTGACGTCGTCCTTCTCGGCCCGCGGCACGTAGTCGGCGGGCGAGGACGCGGCATCGGTGGTGCCCGCGACGACCGCCCGGTAGCGGTCGGCGTTGCCGCCGCCGTTGAGCTTCTGCATGGACTCGATCGAGGCGCCGGAGCGGCCGAGCATCACGCCCGTGATCGTCGCCGGCAGCCCGGTCGGCGAGGAGATCGCCATGCTCCTGCCGTCGAGCTGGTCGAGGCGTGTGATCCCCTCCTTCGCGTAGATCGCCCAGGGCAGCCCGATCATGGTCGAGCCGATGATCGACGCGTCGAGGTCGCCGCGCTGCGAGGCGATGAAGAAGGCGCCGGCGTTCTGCTCGATCGCGTCCACCTCGCCGGAGGCCAGCGCGGGCAGCGCCTGCGATGCGCTCTGCAGCGTGACGTACTCGACCTCGACGCCGCGGTCGTCGAAGAAGCCCTTCTCTTCGGCCATCTTGAGGAAGCCGCAGTCCGTCGAGCACTGCAGCGTGCCGATCTTCCAGGTGAGCTTGTCACCGGCGTCCGTCCCGACGCCGCAGCCGGCACCGAGGAGGGTGACGAGAAGCAGCGGGATCAGCGCGCGGCGTCGTGGCCGGGTTCTCATGGCGCATCCTTCCGATGATGACTTCGGGCCGGCCCCCGCCGCGGCCCCGGGATTGGCGTCAGGTGGTCGCCTCGCGGGACGCGCCGCGGTAGCGGACCTCGAAGGTCAGCACTCCCTCGTCGGTCCGCCAGGGGCCGTGCGGCATGCCCGGCGGGCGGCACGCGTACATCCCGGCGGTGAAGGTCTTGCCGAGGCTGAGGTCCTCGAAGGACCCCTCGATGATGTAGACCTCCTCCCAGAAGTCGTGCCGCTGGACGCCCATCGGGGTGGAGTCGGCGCCCGGCTCGTAGCGCAGGATGCGGGTGGCGACACCGGAGTCGCCGTCCGCGGCCAGGATCCGCTCGGTGATCTTCGGGTCGTCGCCGGGGCAGACGGTGAACTCCACGTCGGTCACCGGGAAGAACTCGTACTCGGTCTTGCTCATGGGGTGCTCCTGCGGGTCGTGTAGGAGTGCGTCAGGCGCGGGCCTGCGGGCAGGTTCAGGCTCAGCGACCAGGTGTCGCCGTGCACGAACGTCCCGCCAAGGAGGGCCAGCGTTCCGCAGAACAGCACCAGGTCACCGGCCACGTCGCCGATGGTCGCGGTCATGCGTTCGACCAGGTCCGCGGGGTGCCGCAGGGACGACACCGCCCCCGCCTGGTAGGGCCGCCCGTCCACTTCGGACCGCGCCTCGATCGCGTCCCAGTCCGGGAAGGACAGGTCGGACCCGATCTCCAGCACGCCGCTGCCCACGGGTTTGGGGCAGGCGGCCTTGGACGCGGCGATGTCGCTCCGCTCGAGCTCCCGGTCGGTGTGGTCCGAGCCCACCCCGAGGAAGTAGCCGCCGTCGTGCCTGACCAGCACCGGCTCCACCTCGCCGGAGGTGGCGGGCCCGGGGACGTCCACCTGGCCGGCGGTGCTGAGCAGAGCGGGGTCCAGGTCGTAGAACATCGGCACCGACGGCGGCGGTGGCACGCCGATGGCGGCCAGCTCGTCGATGTGCTCCATCACGGCCGCCTCGTCCCTGGCGGTGTACCCGGCCACGACGAGCCGCGCCGGGCGGACGGGCAGCGGCTCGCCCGAGTCGGCCACAGTGAAGTCCAAGGTCTCGCTGAGGGTCATACGTGGGAGCTCGCCCTTCGGTCGCTGAAATCCAGATCGGTCCGCCGGTCGGCGAGCACCGGGAACTCCTCCCGTGCCCGTCCGACCACCGCGGGGTCGACGTCGCACCGGGTCACGCCTTCTTCGGTGCCGGCCTCGGCGAGGACCGCCCCCCACGGGTCCACGACGCGGCTGTGCCCGCCGAGTTCGGCACCGGCCGCGTTGCACGCGATGAGCAGTACCTGCTCCTCCACCGCACGGCAGGACGTGAACAGCCGCCAGTGCTCCAGGCGCGCGGCGGGCCACGCCGCGGGGACGATCACGATGTGCGCGCCGCCGTCGACCAGGCCCCGCCACAGCTCCGGGAACCGCAGGTCGTAGCACGTCGTCGCCGCGACCCGCCCCAGACCGGTCGAAGCCACCTCGGCCTCGTCACCGGGCGTGAGCAGCTCCGCCTCGCGCGACCGGTACCCGAACACGTGGATCTTCCGGTACACGTGCTCGACCTCACCGGCGGGCGAGAGCAGCACCGCCGTGTTGAACAGCCGGCCGTTCCCGTCGCGTTCGACGAAACTGCCGAGATGCACATGCGCGTCCAGCTCCCGCGCCCAACCGCGTGCCGCGTCGAGCGTGGGCCCTTCGAAGGGCTCCGCCTCCGCGTCGTAGGCGTCGAACGAGAAGTAGCCCGCGGCCCACAGCTCAGGGAGGACGACGAGGTCCACGTCGCCCGAGCCGAGCACGAGGTCACCGACCCGCTCCCGCCGTTCCCCGACCGGTTCCCCGGCCGGGCTGCTCACCTGGACCAGGGCGACCCTCATGAAAGTCCTCCGACGGAATGCCCGCCGGGCCGCTCGACGGGGATCGGCAGCCGAAGGACGGCCAGCGTGCCGGCCAGATGCGCGGCCAGGGCGTCGCAGGCGTCACCGGCCGCGATGGCGCGCACGATCGCGGCGTGCTCTTCGAGCACCGTCCTCGCGCGGTTCTCCTCGCTCACCAGAGCGCGCACACCCATCCGGATCTGCCGCTCCCGCAGCGATTCGTAGAACTCCTCGAGCACCGGGTTGCCCGCCTGCCGGACGATCGCCCGGTGGAAGGCGCGGTCCTGGTCGATGAACTCGACCGGGTCGTCGATGAGCTTCTCCTGCTCGCCCAGGATCCGTTCGAGCTCCCGGACGAAGTACGGGTCCGCCGGGACGACTCGCTGGACGCACCAGTCCTCGACCAGCCCCCGCGCCTCCATCACCGCCTGGATCTCGCTGTCGGAGATCGGCGGGATGTAGGCCCCCTTCTTGGGGACGATCGTCAGCAGCCCCTCGGTCTCCAGCCGCAGCAGCGCCTCCCGCACGGGCGTCCGCGAGGTCCCCGCGGCCTGCGCCACCTCCGACTCGCTCAGGAACACCCCACCGTCCCGAGGCAGCTCGGAGATGTGCCTCTTCAACCACTCATAAGTGAGGTCCTGAGCCGACGGACCCTGTCTGCCGACATGCTGTGCACTGCTCATAGGCAACTTGTATACATGTTGTGGACACACCGCACAAGAGCCCGTGAACCAGACGAACCGGGGGATGCGGTCCTGGTCAGCCCAGGGAGGCGACGATTCCGAGCGCGTCCTGATGGAGGTGCGCATGCCTCACATGTGGAGCTTCAGCCGGGAGGGGGCGGGGGGCGGAGCCCCCACATCGGGGGTCCCCGCGGGGACCCCCTGGGCCAACATGACAAAGGAGTGACGGCCCACGCTTTCCGTGAGCACGCCACTCCCAACTCGTTTGTGGAGCTATGGGGATTCGAACCCCAGACCTCCTCCATGCCATGGAGGCGCGCTACCAACTGCGCCATAGCCCCGCCGCTGCGTGGACGTTCATCCCGCAGCGCCTCGCCAGTGTATAGGACGGCGAGGGTGGGTCTCGAATCGTTTCCGGTCAGGTGCCCGTGTTGGGGCGGTCGTCGCTGAGGACGGGTTCGGGAAGGGTGCCGGCGTTGTGCTCGACGAGGCGCCAGCCGCCGTTGCGCATCTCGGTGACGACGGACCAGCAGCAGTTGGACAGGCCGCCGAGGCGCTCCCAGACCTCTTCGGGAAGGCCGAGCAGGTGGGACATGCCGAGCCGCAGGGCGGCGCCGTGGGACGCGACGACGAGCTGGCCGGTGGGCGGCAGGTCGTCGAGGGCGCGTTCGAGCGCGGCGCCGACGCGCTTGGCGACCTGGGCGCTGGTCTCTCCGCCGGGCGGCTCCCAGACGGCCCGCTCGGCCGGGTAGCGCTCGCGGATCTCGCGGGCGCTGAGCCCCTCCCAGGCGCCGCCGGCGCGTTCGACCAGGTCGTCGTCGTAGCGGACGGGGAGCCCGGTGATGTCGGCGAGGGCCTGGGCGGTGTCGGCGGCCCTGCGCAGCGGTGAGGCGAGCAGGGCGGTGGGGCGGAGCCCGGCGAGCAGGCCGGCGGCGCGCCTGGCCTGCTGGACGCCGGTCTCGTCGAGGGGGATGTCGGTCCTCCCTTGGAAGAGGCCCTCGACGTTCCAGGCGGTCTGGCCGTGCCGCCAGAGGACGAGGCGGCGCCGGCCTGGCTCGCGGGTGGTGCGCGCGTCGCTCACTCGGGGCTCCCGACGGCGCGCGCGGCCTGGTGGGCGGTGACGCTCGCGGGCAGTTCGAGGAGGGGGCAGTCTTTCCAGAGCCGTTCGAGAGCGTAGAACATGCGGTCTTCCTCGTGCTGGATGTGCACGATGATCTCCGCGTAGTCCAGCAGGACCCAGCGCCCCTCGCGTTCGCCTTCGCGGCGGACGGGCTTGGCGTCGCCCTCCTCGCGGAGGCGTTTCTCGACTTCGTCGACGATGGCGCGGACCTGGCGGTCGCTGGGGGCCGAGCAGAGCACGAACGCGTCGGTGATGACGAGCTGCTCGCTCACGTCGTAGGCAAGGATGTCGTCGGCCAGCTTGTCGCCTGCCGCCTCGGCGGCGATCCGGACGAGCTGCGCCGCCCTCTCGGATGCGGTCACGATGCGCTCGCGATCCTCCCTGTAGGGGTCGTCTCCGCTAACACCTTCTCACGGGCGCCGGTCGACGGACCTCTTTGTCGCTGTTCGACCGCATCGCTGATGCGGTCCTGCTCATTCCAGGGTATGCGGCGTGTGCGACAAGCGGCGTCCGGTGAGGGGGACGGGGGTCAGCCGGTCATCCGGCCGGAGCGACACGGTAGAGGTCGCGCTTGTTGATGTACTGGACGATCCCGTCCGGGACGAGGTACCAGATGGGTTCGCCGGAGTGGACGCGGTCGCGGCATTCGGTGGAGGAAATGGACAGGGCCGGGACCTCCATGAGGGAGACTCCCCCGTTGGGCAGGCCGGGATCGGCGAGCCGGTGGCCGGGGCGGGTGACGCCGACGAAGTGGGCCAGTTCGAAGAGTTCCTCGGTGTCCTGCCAGGTCAGCATCTTCTCCAGCGCGTCGGCGCCGGTGATGAAGAACAGGTCGGTGTCGGGCCCGTGGATCTCGCGCATGTCGCGCAGCGTGTCGACGGTGTAGGTGGGGCCGGGGCGGTCGATGTCGACGCGGCTGACCGAGAAGCGGGGGTTGGACGCGGTGGCGATCACGGCCATGAGGTAGCGGTCCTCGGCGGCGGCGATCTTGCGGGGCTCCTTGTGGGAGGACAGGCCGGTGGGCACGAACACGACCTCGTCGAGGGAGTAGAAGTGCGCCACCTCGCTCGCGGCCACGAGGTGCCCGTGGTGGATCGGGTCGAACGTGCCGCCCATGACCCCGAGCCGCCGCTTTTGCGTCATGACGACGAGAATAACCGCGCGGGACGGTGCCCGTAACGATCGGGCCCGGGTCAGGCCAGGCCGGGCAGCGGCGGGGCGCCGTCCTCCCAGGAGACGACGCGGACGGCCTTGCCGACCTCGACCCTCGGCACGGTGCCCTCGGGGAGGACGAACACCTCGGCGGACAGGCCGAGCGACGCGTTGAGGCCGCGGGCGAGCTCGTCCCGGGGGTCGCCCGACAACGCCTCGCAGGCGACGAGGAGGCGCACGGCGGGGCTGCGGCGGTCGACCACGAGCTGGTAGTGCGGCCGGACGAGCCCGCTCCCCAGCAGTACGCGCTCGACCTCGCTCGGGTAGACGTTGACGCCCCGGACGACGAGCATGTCGTCCGCGCGCCCGAGCACCTTGCTCATCCGGACCAGCGTCCGTCCGCAGGGGCACTCGCCGCGGTCCAGGGACGCCATGTCGCCCGTCCGGTAGCGCAGCAGGGGCAGGGCCTGCTTGGTCGGCGTCGTGAACACCAGCTCGCCGGGGGCACCGTCCTCGACGGGGTCGCCCGTCCCGGGGTCGACGGCCTCGACGATGAAGTGGTCCTCGTTGACGTGCAGGCCGTTCTGCTCCAGGCACTCGGTGGCCACGCCGGGGCCGATGACCTCGGAGAGGCCGTAGATGTCCATCGCCTTGATCGGCAGCACGCTCTCGATGGCGGTGCGCAGCTCCTCCGACCACGGCTCGGCTCCGAACAGGCCGGCTTTCAGCGCGTGCGGTTCGGCGCCCGCCTCGGCAAGGGCCTCGCCGAGGCGCAGGGCGTAGGCGGGGGTGCAGGTCAGGACGTCCGCCCGGAGGTCGGTGAGCATCCGGACCTGCCGGTCGGTCATGCCGCCCGACATCGGCACCACGGTCGCGCCGAGCGCGACCGCCCCCTGATGGATGCCGATCCCGCCGGTGAAGAGCCCGTAGCCGTAGGCGTTGTGGACGATGCTGCCCGGTGAGGCCCCCGCGCAGGACAGGGAACGCGCGCACATGGCCGCCCACAGGTCGAGGTCGGCCTTGGTGTAGGCGACGAGCGTGGGCCGCCCCCGCGTCCCGCTGGAACCGTGCACGGCGGCGACCTGGTCGCGGGGAACGGCCAGCATCCCGAACGGATAGTTGTCCCAGAGGTCCTGCTTGGTGGCGAATGGGAGGTCGCGGAGTCCCGCGAGCGTCACGTCCGCCCCGCCGACGACGCCGGCCTCCTTGAGCCGCCGCCCCTGCACGCCGCCGGCCGCGAGCAGCCGGTCGACCAGGCCCCACAGCCGGTGCCGCTGGAGCGCGGCGCGCTCGTCCGGGGACATCGCCTCGGCTTTCGGGTCGAACATGGATCGCCTCCCTGGCGCGGCCAGAGCCGGACGGGATCCCCCTTCCCCGACACTCCGGGGAACCCTGCGGCGCGGTGGTTCGTCGGAACTACCATGCCAGACTTGGCTTTCCCCCTGTTGATAGGAGATTCCTGCTTCATCGCCGATTGCCCGCTCGGAAAGAAGTCTCCCGTTGAGGTCTGACATCGGCTCCACAGGCGTTTCGCCTCTCCGCCAGCCCGACGGCGAGGATGTTCCGGGCCGCGTTGACGTCCCGATCATGAATCACTCCGCACGAGCACTCCCACGTGCGGACGCCCAGCGGCATGGTCTCCCGGGCGGCACCGCATTCCGAGCAGCGCTTGGACGAGGGGAACCAGCGGTCGATCACCACCAGGTCCCGTCCGTACCAGGAGCATGTGTACTCCAGCATCGACCGCATCTCCCGCCGAGCCGCGTCCGTGATCGCGCGCGCGAGACGATGGTTGCGGATCATGCCCCTGACATTCAGACGCCGTTCGGATCGCTCATGACAGGGATTGGGCACCTTCTGCCCCGCGGACGTGGTGGCGAGAGCCGTGATACCGGCGTCCACCCCCACCACC
>NZ_SMKH01000163.1 GCF_004348515.1 Actinomadura sp. KC345
GCTCAGGGTCGGACCCTGAGTCGACCCTGTCTTCCAGGAGGAGGGGCGTACTCCGGTAGGACGACCGGGGCGGGGCCTCTCCTGCCTCCGGCGGACGGGCAAGTCCGTTCCTGGGGTCCATCTCTGGAGGCCGTCCGGCTTCTACTGTTTTGAACGTCGGACCGTCCGGGGGCGTCGCGCGGTCCGTCCCCTGCAACGCTCACTCACATACGGGAGTTTCACGTGACGAACACCGCCCCATCGACCGCCGGCGCGCAGACCGTGCCCGGTCCGGGCGACTTCGCCGCACGGACCCAGCAGATCGCGAAGGTGTACGGGCGAGGCGACGCCCAGGTCGTCGCGCTCGACGGGGTCACCGTCGGCATCCCCCGCGGCCGGTTCACGGCGATCATGGGTCCGTCGGGGTCCGGGAAGTCGACGCTGATGCACTGCATGGCGGGTCTGGACTCGGTGGACTCCGGGGAGGTGTTCATCGGGGACACCGAGCTGACCCGGCTGAAGGACAAGCAGCTCACCCGGCTGCGCCGCGACAAGGTCGGTTTCATCTTCCAGGCGTTCAACCTGGTGCCGACGCTGACGGCGCTGGAGAACATCACGCTGCCGATGGACATCGCGGGCCGCAGGCCCGACAAGGAGTGGCTGGACACGGTCGTCGACACGGTGGGGCTGCGGCCGCGGCTCAAGCACCGCCCGTCGGAGCTGTCGGGCGGCCAGCAGCAGCGCGTCGCGTGCGCCCGCGCCCTCGCCGCCCGCCCCGAGATCATCTTCGCGGACGAGCCGACGGGGAACCTGGACTCGCGGTCCGGCGCGGAGGTGCTGGGGTTCCTGCGGGAGTCGGTGCGGCGGATGGGCCAGACGATCGTGATGGTGACGCATGACCCGAACGCGGCCGCGTACGCCGACCAGGTGCTGTTCCTGTCGGACGGGCAGATCGTCGACACGATGGCGGACCCGACGGCGGAGCGGGTGCTGGAGCGGATGAAGGGCTTCGAGTCCGGTCCCGCCGCCGCGGCGGCGCCCGCCGGGCCCGCCTCGGCCGTTCCGGGCGCGCAGGGGCCGGGGGGCGCGCCGCGATGATGGCCAGAGTCACGCTCCGCAACCTCGCGGCGCACAAGATCAGGCTGCTGCTGACGGGCGTGTCGGTGCTGCTCGGCGTCGCGTTCGTCGCGGGCACGCTGATCTTCACCGACAGCATGAACAAGCAGTTCGACGACCTGTTCGGCGGGATCAGCGAGGACATCGCCGTCGACGTCCGGGCGAAGAAGGTCGTCGGCGGCGACAGCGACGGCATGGGGTCCCAGCCGGTGCCGGCGTCGGTGCTGGAGACCTTGAAGGGCGTCGAGGGCGTCAAGGACCCGATCGGGAACGTCACCGGGTACGCGGCGGTCGTCGGGAAGGACGGCGAGATCGTCGGGACGCCGCAGAACGGCCCGCCGCAGCTCGGCGTGAACCTGACGGGCAGCGGTTTCTACGACCTCACCTCCGGCCGCGCGCCGCGGGGCCCGGCCGAGGTCGTCATCGACGAGGCGACCGCCGAGAACGGCGGGCTGGCCATCGGCGACACGACGCAGGTCGTGACGGCCGGGCCGCCGCAGCGGATGAGGATCGTCGGGCTGGTCGACACCGGCAACATGATGGGCGCGACCGTCACGGCGTTCGACACGCCGACGGCGCAGAGGCTGCTGCTGCGGCCCGGCTACTTCAGCGACATCGAGATGCAGTCGTCGGGGCCGTCGGAGGAGGAGCTGCGCGACCGCGTCGCCCAGGTCCTGCCGGCGAACCTGGAGGCGATCACCGGGACGGAGATGAGCGAGGAGGCGCAGAGCGACATCGCGGAGATGATGGGCTTCTTCCGGACGTTCCTGCTCGCGTTCGCGCTGATCTCGATCTTCGTCGGGGCGTTCATCATCTTCAACACGTTCTCGATGCTGGTGGCGCAGCGGACCCGTGAGCTGGCGCTGCTGCGCGCGGTCGGCGCGGCCCGCGGGCAGGTGACGCGGGCGGTGATCGGCGAGGCCGTCGCGGTCGGGGTCGTCGGGTCCACGCTCGGTCTGGTGGCCGGGGCGGGCCTGGCGTCGCTGCTGCAGTCGCAGATGGGCGACGCCGGGCAGGGCGGCCTGACGTTCACCGCCACACCGGTGATCTGGTCGTACGTGGTCGGGATCGTGGTGACGGTCGTGTCGGCGTACTTCCCGGCCCGCCGCGCGGCGAAGATCCCGCCGGTGGCGGCGATGCGCGACGACGTGGCGCTGCCGCAGCGGTCGATGCGGATCCGGATCGCGCTCGGGTCGCTGCTGACCGCCGCGGGCGCGGGCCTCATCGCCGTCGGCCTGGCCGGCGGCGGCGGGAACCCCGCGGCCCCCGTCGGCGCGGGCGCGTTCGGGGTGTTCGTCGGTGTCGCGATGCTCGCGCCGGTGATCAGCGTCCCGGTGCTGCGGGTGCTGGGCGCGCCGGCGGCGCGGCTGATGGGGTCGCCGGGGCGGCTGGCGCGGCAGAACGCGCTGCGCAACCCGCGGCGCACCGCCGCCACCGCCGCCGCGCTGATGATCGGCCTGGCGCTGATCACCACGGTGAACGTGCTCGGCTCGACGATGCGGGCCTCGGTCGACGAGCAGATCGGCGCGCAGTTCGGCGCCGACTACCTGGTGCAGTCGCAGGGGCCCGGCGGCGTCAACGCCGAGGCGCAGCGGAGGATCGAGGGCACCGCCGGGGTGGTGAGCGTGTCGCCCACCTACGACGGCCAGGTCAAGATCGACGGCAAGGACGTGTTCTATGTGGCGGGTGACGCGCAGGCGCTCGCCGAGGCGGTGCGGCTGGACGTCGTGTCGGGGAGCCTCGCGGCCGGCGCGTCCGCGTTCATGGTGGACGAGGACACCGCGGAGGACCGCGGCTGGCAGGCCGGCGAGGTGGTGCCGGTCCAGTTCCCCGACGGCAAGACCGAGCGGCTCACGCTGAGCGGCGTGTACGCCAAGAGCGACCTGATCGGGCCCCGGCTGCTGCCGGCGCAGGCGCATCTGAGGCACACGCTGAAGCCCGCCATCTCGATCATGGTGGTCGACACCGCCGCGACGGACGCCGCGACGCGGACGGGCCTGGAGGCGGCGCTGAAGGCCTACCCGAATCTGGAGGTCGCCGACCAGGCGTCGCTGAAGGAGGACGCCCGCGCGCAGGTCGACGGGTTCGTGACGTTCCTGACGATCCTGCTGATCATGTCCGTGATCATCGCGGCGGTCGGGGTGGTCAACACCCTGGCGCTGTCGGTGATCGAACGGACCCGGGAGATCGGGCTGCTGCGCGCGATCGGGATCTCCCGGCGGCAGCTGCGCCGGATGATCCGGCTGGAGTCCATCATGATCGCGGTGTTCGGCGCGGTGCTCGGCATGGGCATCGGGGTCGCGTTCGGCGCGGCGCTGCAGAACGCGCTCGCCGACCAGGGCCTCGGCGTCCTGTCGATCCCCTTCGGGACGCTCGGCGTCTACCTGGTGGTGGCCGCCGTGATCGGTGTGCTGGCCGCGCTGTGGCCGGCGTGGCGGGCCGGGCGCATGGACGTCCTGAAGGCGATCTCCACCGAGTGACCGCCCGCGTGGAGTGAGCGTGCACCCGCACGCGAAGACCCGGTCCCCTCACTGAGGGGGCCGGGTCTTTCCGGTGCGGGAGGGCGCGCCGGGGGGAAGGACCGGCGGGCGCCCTGTTCCGCGGGCGCGCGGGCCTACTCCGCGGGTTCCTGACCGGGCTCGTCGGCCGGGGTCTTGGCGGCGGACACACTGGCCTTGGCGACGGCGTCGGTCGCGCTGACCGTGGTGTTCTCCGGGAAGTGGCAGGCGGCGTAGTGCCCGGGGCTGAGCTCCTCCAGCGGCGGCTCGACCTGCTTGCAGATCTCCTGCGCCTTCCAGCAGCGGGTGTGGAAGCGGCACGCCGGCGGCGGGTCCAGCGGGCTCGGCACGTCGCCCTGCAGCCTGATCCGCCTGCGCTCGCCGCGCTCGGCCGGGTCCGGGACCGGCACCGCCGACAGCAGCGCGTTGGTGTAGGGGTGCATGGGCCGCTCGTACAGGTCCGCCTGGTCCGCGACCTCGACGATCTTGCCGAGGTACATGACGGCGACGCGGTCGGAGATGTGCCGCACCACCGACAGGTCGTGCGCGATGACCACGTAGGTGAGGTCGAGCTCGTCCTGCAGGTCCTCCAGCAGGTTCACGACCTGCGCCTGCACCGACACGTCCAGGGCCGACACCGGCTCGTCCGCGATGATCAGCTTGGGTTTGAGGGCCAGGGTGCGGGCGATGCCGATGCGCTGCCGCTGCCCGCCGGAGAACTCGTGGGGGTAGCGGTTGTAGTGCTCGGGGTTCAGCCCGACCAGTTCCAGGATCTCCTGGACGGCCTTCTTGACGCCCTGCTCGGTCTTGATCTTCTGCAGCTTGAACGGGGCCCCGACGATCGCGCCGACCGTCTTGCGGGGGTTCAGCGACGAGTACGGGTCCTGGAAGATCATCTGGAGGTCGCGGCGGAGCGGCCGGAGCCGGCCCTGCGACATCGTGGTGATGTCCTCGCCCTCGAAGGTGATCCTCCCGAAGCTGGGGTCCAGCAGCCGCATGATCATCCGGCCGGTGGTGGACTTGCCGCAGCCCGACTCCCCCACCAGCCCGAGCGTCTCGCCCTTGCGGACCGAGAACGACACGCCGTCGACGGCCTTGACCGCCGCGACCTGGCGGCGCAGCAGCCCCGCGGTGACCGGGAAGTGCTTGCCGAGGCCGTCCACCTCCAGCAGCACCTCGCCGTCCTCGAACGAACGCGGCTCCCGCGCCGGGGCCGCCGACTCCGCCGGGGTCTGCGCGTCCGCCGGGGTCTGCGCGTCCGCCGGGGTCTTCGATGTGCTCACAGTCTCGTTACCCCCCGTGCTCGTCACAGCTTCGGCCGGATCTCGTCGTTCCAGATCTCCCGCCGCTTCTCCAGCGGGAGGTGGCACGCCGCCTTGTGGCCGGGCTCGACCTCGGTCAGCTCGGGCCGCTCGGTCTCGCTCTTGCCGTCGTTCAGATCCTTGTAGGGGCAGCGCGGATGGAACGCGCACCCCGGCGGCACGTTGATCAGGCTCGGCGGCGACCCGCTGATCGGCAGGAGCCGCTCGGACCGCACCCGGTCCAGCCGCGGCATCGACCCGAGCAGCCCCCACGTGTAGGGGTGCAGCGGCCGGTGGAAGGCGCTGTCCACCGACGCCTGCTCGACCGACCGGCCCGCGTACATCACCAGGATGTCGTCCGCCAGTTCCGCGACCACGCCGAGATCGTGGGTGATCATGATGACGGCGGAGTTGAACTCCTCCTGCAGGTCGCGGATGAGGTCCAGGATCTGCGCCTGGACGGTCACGTCCAGCGCCGTCGTCGGCTCGTCGGCGATCAGCAGCTCCGGGTCGCACGACAGCGCCATCGCGATCATCGCGCGCTGCCGCATGCCGCCGGAGAACTGGTGCGGGTAGTCGTCGACGCGCTCGGTGGGCTTGGGGATGCCGACCTTGCCGAGCATGTCGACGGCGTGCTTGCGCGCGACCTGCTTGGACACGTCGTTGTGCACCCGGTAGGCCTCGATGATCTGCTGCCCGACCGTGTAGAACGGGTGCATCGACGACAGCGGGTCCTGGAAGATCATCGCCATGTCGCGGCCGCGGAGGCGGCGGACCTCGGACTCGGGGGCGTCGACGAGCTCCTTGCCGTCCAGCCAGATCTCGCCGGACACGCGGGCGTTGCGCTTGTTGTGCAGGCCCAGGATGCCGAGGCTCGTGACGCTCTTGCCCGACCCCGACTCCCCCACGATCCCGAGGGTACGGCCGCGCTCCACCTGGAACGACAGCCCGTCGACCGACTTGACCAGGCCGTCGTCGGTCGGGAAGTGGATCTTCAGGTCGCGGACCTCGAGGAACGACGTGGGAGCCTCGCCTTTGCCCGCGGTCTCCGCGGTGGGCGCGGTGCCGGTCATCAGGCCAGCCTCACTCTCGGGTCGACGATGGCGTACAGCAGGTCGACGATCAGGTTGATCAGCACGATGGACGTGGCGGTGATCAGGGTGACGCCGAGCACCATGGGCAGGTCGCCGCTGCGGATCGAGCCGATCGCGAGCTGGCCCAGCCCGGGAATGCCGAACGTGTTCTCCGTCAGCACCGCGCCGCCGAGCAGCAGGCCGAGGTCGAGGCCGAAGACGGTCAGGATCGGCGTCAGCGACGCGCGCAGGGCGTGCTTGGTGACGACGGTCTTCTCCGGCAGCCCCTTGGCGCGGGCCGTGCGGATGTAGTCCTCGTTCATCGTCTCCAGCATGCCCGCTCTGGTGAGACGCGCGTACATCGCGGCGTACAGGAACGCCAGAGTGACCCAGGGCAGCACCAGCGACTGGAACCACGTCACGGGATTCTCGCTGAACGGGTTGTAGCTGCCGCCTCCCGGGAAGATCTTCAACGTATAGGAGAACAGGGCGAGCGAGACCAGGCCGGTGAAGTAGATCGGCAGCGACACCCCGCTCAACGCGATGATCATCGCCGCTCTGTCCCAGACCGTCCCTCTTCGCAGCGCCGAGATGACCCCGGTGGTGATCCCGCCGGCCAGCCACAGGATCGACGCGCCGGCCGCGAGCGACACCGTCGCGGGGGCCCGGTCGAGCAGCGTCTCCAGGACCGGCTGGCTGCTGCGGAAGGAGTACCCGAGACACGGCGCCGGGCAGTGGTCGGTGACCGGGCCCGCCTTGTACTCCTTGCCGGCCACGATGCCCTTGAGGTAGCTCCCGTACTGGACGACGATCGGGTCGTCGAGGCCGAGGCGCTCCTTGGTGTCCTCGATGGCCTCCTGGCTCGGCGCCTTGCCGACGTAGGCCGCGGCCAGCTGGTCGGTCGTCTGCCCGGCGAGCTTCGGCAGCCCGAAGAAGATGCCGAAGGTCACGAGGCTGACCAGCAGCAACATGAGGACGGCGCCGATCAGGCGCCGGACGATGTATGCGAACACATTGCGCGGCCCCACCTGCCGGCCGGGAGGACCTGTGGGTCCGGACCCGGCCGGCGGGCGTCGCCTTCACCTGCCTTCAGATGGACGCATGGACGCGGGGGACTCTTACTCCTCCACGCCCATGTTGAGGTAGTCGTACATGCCGCCGTAGGCGAGGGTGATCCCGGCGTTGGTGACGCGCTCCGGCCGGTACATCAGCGCCTTGGCGTACACGAGCGGAACCTGCGTCGCCGACTCCATGATCAGCTTGTCCGCCTCGCCGTAGGCCTTCAGGCGGGCGGCCTCGTCGGTGTTGGAGATGGCGTCGTCCAGCGTCTTGTTGATCTTCGGGTCGTCCAGCTCGGCCAGGTTGGTGCCGCCGGACGGCTTGATGGACTCACCGTGGGCGATCTGGGCGAGGAACCCGTAGCCGGTCGGCCAGTCCGCCGCCCACGCCATGATCATCATGCCGACGCCGTGCTCGTGGACGTAGTCCGGCACGCCGACGTACTTGTTGAAGTAGTCACCGGCGGGCCACTGCACCAGCTCGACGTTGATGCCGACCTTCTTGAGGCTCTGCTGGATGGCCTGGGCCATCGCGACTTCCTTGGACCGGTCGGACCGGGCCGAGATCTTGGTGCTGAAGCCGTTCGGCTGGCCGCACTGCTGCAGTTCCTGCTTGGCCTTGGCGATGGTCGCGTCGTCCAGGCCGCCGTTCTCGGCCTGCTTCTGCGGGTACTGGTCGAACTTGGTGTAGCCCTTGACGGTCGGCGGGATCACCGTGGTGGCGATGTCGCCGCCGGCGAGCGGGCCGCCGTAGGCGGTCTGCGCGGCGACCTTGTCGGTCGCGTACTGCACCGCCCTGCGGCAGTGGATGTTGTCCAGCGGCTTGACGTGGACGTTCAGCGACATGAACCGCAGGAAGCCCTGGATCGGGTTGTCGACGAACGGCTTCTGGTCGTCGGCCAGCACCTTCGGCTGCGCCGCCGCCTGGACTCCGACGCCCGCGATGTCCATGTCGAGCGAACCGGCCAGCAGCCGCTGGTCGATGTCGTCGCCGTTCTGCTTGAGCTGGATCTCGATCTTGTCGGGCAGCGCCTTGCGGATCGGGTCCGTGCTCTGGTCCCAGTGCGGGTTGCGCGACAGGGTCATGGACTTGCCGCGCGTGTAGTCGTCGACCTTGTAGGGGCCGCTGGAGACGATCGAGTTCGCGTACTTCAGGCCGGTGTCCTTGGCCTTCGGCACGGGCATCGTCTGCGACATCGCGACCAGGTAGTCGAACTCGGCGAACGGCTCCTTCAGGTGGAACACGATCGTCTGGTCGTCGGGGGTCTCGATGGCCTCCAGGCCCTTGTCGCTCTTGTCGTCGTACGGGCCCTTGTAGGGCGGGTCGTTGTCCTTCAGGTACTGCTTGAAGTACTTCGGCCCGAGCTGGAGCTCCTTGGAGTAGTTGCTCCGCTCCACCGCGTACTTGACGTCCTTGGACGTCACGGTGGTGCCGTCGTCGTACTTGACGCCGGTGCGCAGCTTGTACGTCCAGGTCATGCCGTCGTCGCTGACCTGCCCGAGGTCGGTCGCCAGGTCGGGGACGACCTCCAGGCTCTCCTGGCCGGCGGCGGGCTTGAACGTGGTCAGCGCGCGGCCGTACTGGCGGGAGATGTTCTGGGAGAAGGCGTAGTACGTGTCGCCGGGGTCGGGCGAGTCGAAGTCGTCAGAGCTGGCCATCTTGAGCGTGCCGCCCTTTTTGTCGGAGGCGTTGACGACCTCGTTGACGCCGGCGTTGAAGCCGGGGCCGTCCCCTCCCGTGGTGTCCCCGCCGCCGCAGGCGGCGAGCCCCGCGGCCGCGACCACACCGGCCGCGAAGACCGCGATCGGTCTCATCATGTTCATGTGCAGGCGCACCCTTTCAATAGGCGGGTCGGAGGAACCCGAATCACTTGGCCCGAGGGTCGAGAGCGTCCCGCAGCCCGTCACCGAACAGGTTGAAGGCGAGGACGGTGATGAAGATCGCCATTCCGGGGATGATCATGTACATCGGGTCCGACTCGTAGATCGGCACCGCGAGCGTGAGCATGCCGCCCCACGAGGGAGTCGGGGGGATGACGCCGACGCCGAGGAACGACAGGGCGGCCTCGAACAGGATGTTGGTCGGGATCAGCAGGGTCGAGTACACCAGGATCGGCGCGACCAGGTTCGGCAGGATCTCCTTGAACAGCACGTGGGAGTTGCGGGCGCCCATGCTGCGCGAGGCGTCGACGAACTCGCGTTCGCGCAGCGACAGCGTCTGCCCCCGGATGATGCGCCCGATGTAGGGCCAGTTGAAGAACCCGATGACGACGACCAGCACCGAGATGCGCAGGCCGTTGCCGCTCAGCCCGAACGCCCCGTCGGAGACGACGCCGACCAGCGCGATCGCGAACAGCAGCAGCGGGAAGGCGAGGAACGCGTCCATGGCGCGGCTGATGACGAAGTCCACCCAGCCGCCGAAGTAGCCGGCGGTGATGCCGAGGATCGTGCCGATGAACACCGACATCAGGGTGGCCAGGAACGACACCAGCAGGGAGATCCGGGCGCCGTGGACGATGCGGGCCAGCATGTCGCGTCCGGTGCCCGGTTCGACGCCGAGCCAGTGGTCGGTGCTGATGCCCGAGTGCCAGAACCCGTACTTGGGCCGGTTGTAGGTCGGGTCGATCAGGTTCTGGTGGTAGGTCAGCGGGTTCTGGACGAAGTACGGGCCGAAGATCGCGATGAGGATCAGCACGAAGACCACGACGGCGCCGGTGAGCGCGACCTTGTCGCGCTTGAGCCGCATCCAGGCGATCTGCCCCAGGGAGCGTCCCTGGATCTTCTTGCGGTCGACGCCGGAGAGCACCGCCTCCGGTTGCGCCTCGGTGTCGGATCCGCTCACCTCGATGGGTGCGGCCACGCTCCATACCTCCTACCGTCCGGCCACTGGTTCGGCCACGCCGGCGGCCGCGGAGATCGTCCGCCGCCTCCATGCGCGTCACGCCGCGTTGCTGAAGGGAAACGTAGTCCTTCGGCCCCGACTGTCCATCCGCTGGACGAGCTTCGCCAGTACCCGTATCTGACTTGTGATCTCGCCGTCATCTGGGGAACACGCACCCCGCAAACACTTCGGGCAAATCGCCCGAATAGTACGTTCCACCCCCTACCAGCGGGTACCCAAAGCCGGTCTAGACCGCAAAGCTTTACCGTTCCGAGTCCGTTCCGATATCGATTCTCCGCAGGTCAGCGTCCGGGCACACGAAAACGGCGGGCCGGGGCGCCCCAGGATCGCAGGGGGGCGCCCCGGCCCGCCGTCTCGTACGGGGAGCCGGGCGGCTCGCGGGTCAGGAGATGCCGCGGTCGCGCAGGATCTTCTCGATCTCGGCCATCTCGGGGTCTCCGCCCGGCGCGGGCCCCTCGACGGCGTCCTTCTTCTTGCCGGACCGCCCGGCGGGCTTCCGGCGCCCGCCCTCGGCGGCCTGGGTGCCGCCGCCCCCGCCGCCGGAGGCCGCGCGGCGGCTCATCATGGCGCCGGAGGCCATGTAGAGCACCACGGCCAGCCCCGCCACCGCGACGCCCGCCCACTTCACCGGGCTGAACGCCAGGTCGACGAAGAACTCCGTCACCCCCGTCATCGCCGCCGCGAGCGGCACCAGGGACAGGGCCGCGCCGCGAAGACCCGTGCCCGCGCCGCGGCGCCGGTAGACCCCCCAGCTGATGACCAGTCCGAGCAGGGTCACCCCGAGGCTGATCGCGAAAATGGCTTCGTCGGTCATGCCGGCCCCTCAATCCATACGGTGGTACCTCGCCGAACGCTCTCCATCCCCGCCGCCCCGCACCAGGTGGCGGCCCGGACGGCAGGCCGGATGAAAACCGCTCACCCTCCCATGTTCACACGTCCGGAGCCGATTCCGATCCTCCCGGCGGACGGTTTGCCGGAGGCCCCTCTCCTCCTCCCGCGTGACCCGTCCCCTAAGGAGCACCCCGCAGGTATCGCGGGCGGCACCGTGCAGAAGCGGGCGCCGGGGCCCTCACGCCCCGGCGAACGGGGGAAGGGACCGCAGCGTCGCGAGGCTCACCTCGCGCAGCGACGCGACCACCACGCGGCCCGGCGCGGGCGGGATCGGCAGGACGCCGGGGACGGCGACGGTGACGCAGCCGGCCGCCTCCCCGGCGGCGACGCCGTTCGGGGAGTCCTCCAGGACGACGCAGCGGGCCGGGTCGGCGCCGAGCCGGGCGGCCGCGGTGAGGTAGGGCTCGG
Organism: Actinomadura sp. KC345; assembly: GCF_004348515.1. Lineage (GTDB taxonomy): Bacteria > Actinomycetota > Actinomycetes > Streptosporangiales > Streptosporangiaceae > Spirillospora. Next base: position 11,227 of record NZ_SMKH01000163.1, read on the forward strand.
GGTCGGGCTTGGTCCGCGCGACCTCGTCCCCGGCGACGCTGAGCGCGAAGTGCTCGCGGCCGATCGCGTCCAGCACCGGCTCGATGAGGCGTCGGTGGCTGGAGGACACCAGCGCCGCGGTGACCCCGGCCGCCCGGATCTCGGTGAGCAGGTCCTTGGCTCCGGGCATCATCGGGACGCAGGCGCCGAGGCGCTCGGCCATGCCGTCCAGCATCCGCCGCCCGACCTCCTCCGGGGAGGCGTCCGCGCCGGTCAGCTCCAGCATGTAGCGGACGGCGACGTCGAGGGAGCCGCCGACGAGGCGTTCCTGGTGGGCGGGGCTCCACTCGCCGCCCAGCCACGCCATGACCTCCGACTCGACCTCCAGCCATACGCGCTCGGAGTCGATGAGCAGGCCGTCCATGTCGAACAGCACGGCCTGCGGGCCGCCTCGGGTCACAGTGCTCCTTCCATCGGTGTCGGCGTGCCGGCGTCCCTCTTGGACGCGGTGTGCAAAGAGACGGTGACGGATGGGTCACCGGACCGATAACGTGCCACCAGTAAACTACTACCCGGTAAGGAACGGCATGAGCGCGTACCGCATCATCCTCGTCGGCACCGACGGTTCGGACTCCTCGTTCCGCGCGGTCGACCGGGCCGCGCAGCTGGCGGCCGCCACCGGCGCCACCCTGCTGCTGGCCTCCGCCTACAGCCCGATGCCGGAGCGGGAGCGCGCCAGCGCCGCCGACCGGCTCGGAGACCTCGCCTACAAGGTACAGGGGTCCACGCCGGCCGACGACGCGCTGCGGGCCGCGCGGGAGCGGGCGGTCGCGGCGGGCGCCACCGACATCGACGAGGCCGCCGTCGAGGGCGACGCCGTGGACGTCCTGTCCAAGCTGGCCAAGGAGCGCGACGTGGACCTCGTCGTGATCGGCAACCGGGGGCTGAACAGCCTCGCGGGCCGCATCCTCGGCTCGGTCCCGGCGAACCTGTCCCACCGCTCCCCCTGCGACGTGCTGATCGTCCACACCACCGACGGGAAGTGACCCCCGTTACCGTTTTCACGTCCCCGCCATGGCGGGGAGCCAGGTCACCCGGCCCGGCATGACTCAAGCCCCCTGTCGCAGGCATGATCCGGGGGGTGTTGTCACCGGGCCTGGGTGGCGTCGGTGGACCGCTCATAGGGACAAGGCACCGTCTGTGACGAGGAAGATCGTCTCGCCGTAACGTGGATGCCGGCAGCCGACGCTGAGACTTGTGACCAGGCCAAACACCCCCGATCGAGGTAGACGTGAGCGTCGAGTACGCGGTGTTCTTGGGGTTGGACGTCGGCAAGGGCGAACACCACGCCTGCGCCCTGGACCCCTCCGGCAAGAAGCTGCACGACAAGCCCCTGCCCAACGACGAGCAGCGGCTGCGTGCCCTGTTCACCCAGCTCAGCCGCCGTGGCCGGGTACTGGTGGTGGTCGACCAGCCCGCCTCGATCGGCGCGCTGCCCGTCGCCGTCGCCCGCGACGCGGGCTGCCAGGTCGCCTACCTGCCCGGCCTGACCATGCGGCGCCTGGCCGACCTGCACCCTGGCAACGCCAAGACCGACGCACGCGACGCCTACATCATCGCCGACGCCGCCCGCACCCTCCCGCACTCCCTGCGCCGCGTCGACACCGGCCAGGAGACCCTGGCCGAGCTGGAAGTCCTGGTCGGGTTCGACGACGATCTGGCAGGCGAGTCGACCCGGCTGGTCAACCGGATCCGCGGGCTGCTGGTCACCATCCACCCCGCCCTGGAGAAGGCGCTGGGGCCACGGCTGCACCACCCTGCCGCGCTGGAGCTGCTGATCGCCCACGGCGGCCCGGACGGCCTGCGCGCTGCCACCACCGACGAGCTACTGGCCACCACCAGGCCGCTGGCCCCGCGCATGGCCGGACGCCTGGTCGAAGCGGTCAAGACCGCGATGGACGCCCAGACCGTCGTGGTTCCCGGCACCACCGCTGCCGCGACCGTCCTGCCTCACCTGGCCCGATCCCTGCGATCAGTCCACGACCAGCGCAACCAGGTCGCGGTCCAGGTGGAGGAGATCCTCGATGCCCACCCTCTTGCCAGGGTCCTGATCTCGATGCCGGGCATCGGGGTCAGGACCAGCGCACGGATCCTGCTGGAGATCGGTGACATCTCCGCCTTCGCGACCCCCGGGCACCTGGCCGCCTACGCCGGCCTCGCCCCCGTCACCCGCCGCTCCGGGTCGTCCATCAAGGGCGAACACCCACCCAAAGGCGGCAACAAGGCCCTCAAACGCGCCATGTTCCTGGCCGCGTTCGCCTCCCTCTCCGACCCGCTGAGCAGGGCTTACTACGACCGCAAACGAGCCGAGGGCAAGAAACACAACGCCGCCCTCATCTGCTTGGCCCGCCGCCGCTCAGACGTCATCTACGCCATGCTCCGTGATCGACAGCCCTACCAGCCCTCGCGCACACCCGCCGCCCGAGCGGCTTGACGAATCCCATAGGGACACCCCCCCCCGTCCGAAGCGGCCGGCCGCCGCGCGCCGGAGAACGGGGTTCGGTATTCCGCCGCGGGCGTACAGGGCGGGGGTCTGCCGCCGCGGCGGTGGGGGTAGGTCACCGGCAGGACGTAGGCTGACAGCCACCGATCATGCCCGGGGTCCCCGGCCCCGGGAATGACGGCCCCCGTCGGTGGCGCTGTACCTGTGCGTCGGAAGGAGGCAGCGCGTGGTCGAGCTCGAAGACGTGCCGGAACTCGTCGATCCGGTACTCGTGGCCGCCTTTGAAGGGTGGAACGACGCCGGAGAGGCCGCGAGCGGGGTGATCGCACACCTCGCGTCCACCTGGCAGGCGGCGCCGATCGCCGAACTCGACCCCGACGACTACTACGATTTCCAGGTCACCCGCCCGATCGTGGAGATGACCGACGGGGAGACCCGCGGCATCACCTGGCCGACCACCCGCGTGTCGTGGGCGCGGCTGCCGAACGGCAAGGACGTCGTCCTGCTGCACGGGATCGAGCCGAACATGCGGTGGCGGTCGTTCTGCCGCGAGCTGGTCGGGCTGATGCTGGAGCTGGAGATCCGCAACGTCGTCCTGCTCGGCGCGCTGCTGGCCGACTCCCCGCACACGCGGCCGGTCCCGGTGACCGGCGCCGCGTCCGAGGCGGGGCTCGTCGGCACCCTGCACCTGGAGCCGGCCCGCTACGAGGGGCCGACCGGGATCCTCGGCGTGCTGCAGGACGCGTGCGCGAAGGCCGATCTCGACACGGTGTCGCTGTGGGCGGCCGTACCCCACTACGTCGCGCAGCCGCCGTCGCCCAAGGCGACCCTCGCGCTGCTGCGCCGCGTCGAGGACCTCCTCGACGTGACCGTGCCGCTCGGGGAGCTGCCCGAGGAGGCCCGCGCCTGGGAGCACGGCGTCAACGAGCTCGCCGAGGAGGACTCCGAGGTCGCCGAGTACGTCCGCACGCTGGAGGAGCAGAAGGACGCCACCGAGCTGCCGGAGGCCAGCGGCGACGCCATCGCCCGCGAGTTCGAACGCTACCTGCGGCGCCGGGATCCCGGCCGGGGGTAGACTTGTCGCGCACGTCCCGTTTCCGGTGATGGCCCGCGCACGCCGCGAAGTGCGCCTCCCCATGGTCGTTTTCCTTCCGGAGGGCGGTGGCGCCCGCGGCCGGTGAGCCGCGGTGCGGCGGGCCCGGCGATCCGGGTCCGGACCCCGCGCGAAGTGCGCCGGCGGCGCCGGGATCGCGCCCATTCCTGCTGGGACCACCTCGTCGCCGCGCCGCTGTGGCCGATGCACGGCGCCAACCTCGGGACCCTGCTGCGCACCTGCGACGCGGTCGGCGCGTGCCTGGCGGTCCCCCGGTTCTCCTGGGTTCCGGAGGCCCTCGCGCGCGGCAACACGCTCCGCCGTCCCGCGTGCGTCCACTGGGTGAACGATCCGCTCGGCTGGCTGGAGCGCCAGCGCGACGCCGGTTCGCAGGTCGTGGGGGTGGAGCTGGCCGACGAGGCGGTCCGCCTCGCGGACCTGCGCGCGGCGCGCGTCCGGACGGTGGCGGTGCTGGGCCACGAACGGTCCGGCATTCCCGGCGAAGCGCTCGACCTGCTCGACCTGGCCGTGGAGATCCCTATGGTGGGAGGCGGCAGCAGCCTGAACGTGGCCGTCGCCGGCTCGCTGGTGCTGTACAAGCTGGCGGGCCTGCTCTGAGCGCCCGTGCCGGAGGGCCCGTGCGCGACGGCGGCCGCGACGACGACGACCGGAAGGGGGTCCCGTTGCCGGAGACCCAGCCGCTGCGGCCCCACGACCCGGCGCGCCTCGGCCGCTACGAGCTGCGCGGGCGGCTCGGCTCCGGAGCGCAGGGCACCGTGTACCTCGGGACGGGCCCGGACGGCGGGCACGTCGCGGTCAAGCTCCTGCGGGTCCAGTTCGACGACGACGACACCGCGCGGGCGCGGTTCGTCCGCGAGGCGGAGGTCGCCAAGCAGGTCGCCCGGTTCTGCACCGCCCAGTTCCTGGACGCCGAGGTCGCTGGGGACAGCCCGTACCTGGTCAGCGAGTACGTCGCCGGCGAGGCGCTGAACCGCCATGTCGCGCGGGACGGGCCGATGGCCGGCGGCGCGCTGGACCGGCTCGCGGTCAGCACCGCCAGCGCGCTCACCGCCATCCACCGCGCCGGGGTCGTGCACCGCGACCTCAAGCCCCACAACGTGCTGCTCGGGCCCGACGGCCCCCGCGTGATCGACTTCGGGCTGTCCCGGGTGCTGGACGCGGCCAGCGCGGTCAGCAGCCACGCCGTCGGCACCCCCGCCTACATGGCGCCCGAGCAGGTGTCCGGGCAGCGGACCGGGGCGCCCGGCGACGTGTTCTCCTGGGGTTCGACGATCACGTTCGCGGCGACGGGGCGGCCCCCGTTCGGCGCCGACTCGATCCCGGCGGTCATGTACCGGGTGCTGCACAACGAGCCCGATCTCGGGGACCTGGAGGGCGAGCTGCGCGAGCTGGTCGCGGCGTCGCTGGACAAGGACCCCGCGCGGCGGCCCACCGCGGCGCAGCTGCTGCTGCGGCTCGTCGGCCACGAGGAGGCGTTCGAACCGGCCGCGGCCTCCGCCACCGCCGCCGCGGCCCCGGCCGCCCATGCCGCGGTCTCCCCCGCCGCGCCGGCGGCCGCGGGCGCGGACGGGGAGGACACCGTGCCGCCCGCGTCGACCCGGCCCGGCCCGGGGCCGGGCGGCCGCGGGGGGCGGCGCCGGCTGTGGCGGGCGGTGGCGGCCGCCGCCGGGGCCTGCGTCGTCGCGGCGCTGGCCGGGGCCGGGGGGTACGCGCTGCTGGACCGGCAGGGCGAGGGCGGTTCCGGCGGTGCGGCCCGGGGCGGCGGGCAGGTCACGGCGCCCGCGTCCAGCGCGCACCCTTCGCCGGGCCGGTCCTCCGCGGCCCCGTCCGGTCCCGGGA
>NZ_SMKH01000164.1 GCF_004348515.1 Actinomadura sp. KC345
ACCCACCCGATCCCGAGACTCGCCACGAACAGCCCGCCCAGCATGATCATCGAGTAGCGCCGGAGGGTCTGCCGGGTCTCGTAGTTGACGGCCTGCTCGACCTGCTGGACCTTGACGACCTCGACCTGCCCGAGCCGCTGCTCGGTGCCGTCCGGCATCTGAACGATCTTCTCCGCGTTGAACGTCTTGGTGATCGGCTGGGCCTCGGCGCTGCGCGCCACCGCGAGGTAGACCGCGCCCAGCACCACGGCCGTGAGGACGAACAGCAGCGTCGAGTACATGACCGTGAGCCGGAACCGGATCGAGTGGACCCGGCGGAGACCGCGCCGTCCCAGCGGGTCCCGGGGCTCGGCCGGGGGAGTGCTCACGCCGTCACCCCGTTCGCTGCGGCGACGGCGTCCGGACCCGTGTCGAGCAGCCGGTAGCCGTGCCGGACGACGGTCTCGATGACCTGCGTCCCGTCCGGCTCGGCGAGCTTGCGGCGCAGGGTCCCGACGGTGACGCGGACGGTGTTGGTGAACGGGTCGGCGTTCTCGTCCCAGACGTGTTCCAGCAGTTCCTCCGCGGAGACGACCCGCCCGGGGCGGCTCATCATGTACCGCAGGACGGCGAACTCCTTGGGCGTGAGGCGCAGCGGCCGCGGGCCGCGGAACGCCTCGCGGCGCGCCGTGTCCAGCCGCAGGTCGCCCACCTCCAGCACCGCCGACCCGCCTCCGCTGTCGCGCCGCAGCAGGGCCCGGACGCGCGCCAGCAGCTCGGGGAACGCGAACGGCTTGACCAGGTAGTCGTCGGCGCCCTCGTCCAGGCCGCGCACCCGGTCGGCCAGCCGGTCCCGTGCGGTGAGCATCAGGATCCGCAGGTCGGGGCCGCTCTCCCCGTCCAGGCGGCCGCCGCGGATCGCGCGGCACAGATCGAACCCGTCGCCGTCGGGCAGGGCGAGGTCCAGCACCATCAGGTCGTACGCGGAGGCGTAGAGCTTCTGCGTCGCCTCCTCCAGGTCGTAGGCCACGTCGACGGCGTAGTCGGCGCGGGCGAGCCCGTACCGCAGCGCCTCGACCAGGTCCTCCTCGTCCTCCACCACCAGTACACGCATCCGGGACGCCACCTTTCTCCCACTCCGTTTCAAAGTACGCGGACCAGGCACCTGCGGCGGGGGCGTCCCGGAGCGGCCGGTCAGCGCACGAGCTGCTGGGCCCCCTGCCGCGCACGGTCCGCGGGGATCGCGAACCCGATGCCTATCGAGCCCCCGCCCCCGCCGCGCATCAGCGTCGCGATCGCCGTGTTCACCCCGATGACCTCGCCGCGCGCGTTGACGAGCGGGCCGCCGGAGTTGCCGGGGTTGATGGACGCGTCGGTCTGCAGGGCCGTCCCCGCGCCGCCCTCGCCCAGGCGGACCTCGCGGTTGAGCGCGCTGACGATGCCGCCGGTAACCGTGCCCTGGAGGCCCAGCGGGGAGCCGAGCGCGATGACCGGGTCGCCGACCCGCACGTCGGAGAAGCGGCCGAACGCCAGCGGCTGAGGGCTCTGCCCCGGGGGGATCGCCAGCACCGCCAGGTCGAGGGCGGGGTCCGTGCCCACCACGCGCGCCGCGACGCGGCGCTGGTCGGCCAGGACCACGGTGACGCTGCCGCCGCCCTCGACGACGTGCGCGTTGGTCAGCACGTGGCCCTGCCCGTCGATCACGAACCCGGACCCGGTGCCGCGCGCACCGGGCGCCCGCACCTCGATCGACACCACGCTCGCCTGCACCCGTGCCGCCACGTCGCTGAGGTTGCCGGAACCGGCGCTCACCGGCCCGGCGTCGGACCGCGACACCCCCGCCAGCGGCTCGCCGGCGGACATCCGCCCGGCCACGCCGCCCGCGACGCCGCCGGCCAGCAGCGCCGCGACGATCGCCGCGGCGACCGCCCGGCCCGCGCCGCCCCGGTGTCCGCGGCGGGGCTCGTCGTGGTCGGGCAGCGGCGGCCACGGATCGGCCGGCGGCAGGCTCCTGAACGGATCGTCCTGGGGCCACGTACGAGTTGGCGGAGGGGACCGGAAGTCGGGACCGCGCGGATCGCCCAAGCCGTACCTGACGTCGTCGCGGAGGCCGTACTGGGTGGTCGGCTGGCCCATGCCGTACCGGGAGTCCGCCTGCGGTGGATAACTCATGAGGCTCCTCACGCTCATCTCTCACTAGTCAGTACTCCGCTCCTGGGCGTTTCGTTCAGGCGGGCCGCTCGCGGAAGCCCTTCATGGGAGGCGGGAGAACCACAGCAGGGACCCGGCGGCGACCGCGCACGACAGCAGCAGGCCCGCGCCGATGAACCAGACCCAGATCTCCCGCTGCTCGGTGCGGTAGCCGATGCTGCTGCCGATGTCCTCGTACACGCCGCGCAGCTCGTCGCCGGAGGCGGCCTGGTAGTGGCGGCCGCCCGTGTCCTGCGCGAGGCGGCGCAGCGCGGGGCCGTCGACGGGGACCGGGATCAGGTTCCCGTTCTGGAACATGGTCCCCTCGGGCGTGCCGTAGGCGATCGTCGACACCGGGACGCGGACCTGCGCGGCGCGCCGGGCCGCCTCCTCCGGGTCCCGGCCGGCGGTGTTGGTGCCGTCCGACAGCAGCACGATCCGCGCCGGCGGCGCCTCGCCGCCGAACTGCACCCCGAATCCGGCGATGGCGTCCAGCGAGGCGATCACCCCCTCGCCGATCCCGGTGCGGGGGCCGAGCCGCAGCCCCTCGATGCCGGTGATCATGGCCTGGCGGTCGGTGGTCGGCGGGACCACGACGGCCGCCGTCCCCGAGAACGACACGAGGCCGACGTTGAAGCGGCCGGGCACCTGCTCCAGGAACGTCCTGGCGGCCCGCTTGGCCCCCTCCAGCCGGTTCGGCTGGACGTCGGTGGCCTCCATCGAGTGCGACACGTCGACCGCCAGCATGATCGTCGCCTGCTCGCGCGGGACCCGCATGTCCGCGGCCGGGCGGGCGAAGCCGGTGACGAACAGGCCCAGCATCAGCAGGAACGCCGCCGCGGGCAGGTGGCGGCGCCACCCGGGCCGGGCGGGGGCGACCTTGTCGAGCAGCGCCAGGTTCGTGAACCGCACCGCGTACCGGCCGCGCCGGACCTGCGTCACGACGTAGGCGGCGATCAGGACGGGCAGCGCCAGCAACAGCAGCAGCCGCACGGGGTCGAGGAAGCTCACGGCGCACCTCCCGGGGCGGGCGCCGCGGCGGCGAGGCGCCGCTGCGCGAGGACGTGCTGGACGAGGTCGCGCACCCAGTCGCCGTCGGTCCGCAGCCGCAGCCGCGCCGCGCCGGCGCGCCGCAGCCCCGCCGCGATCTCCCGGCGCTGCGCCGCGGCGGCGGCCGCGTACCGCTCGCGCAGCCGGCGCCCGGACGTGGGGACGTCGCGCCGGCGCCCCGTCTCCGGGTCGACGAGCGTCAGCATGCCCACATCCGGAAGCGCCAGCTCCCGCGGATCGACGACCTCGACGGCCAGGAGCTGGTGGCGTGCGCCCAGCAGCCGCAGCGGACGCTCCCACGTCTCCACCGGCTCCAGGAAGTCGGAGACCACCACGGCCAGGCCGCGGCGTCCGCCTCCGGTGCGGTGCAGCAGGCCGGCCGCCGCGCCGAGCGCGTCGTCCCGCCGCCCTCCCCGGCCGCGCGGCGCCCCCAGCAGCGTCCCCAGGAGGCCGAGCAGATGCGGCCGTCCCGTGCGCGCCGGAACGCGGCGCGTCTCCGAGTCGTGAACGATGTGCGCGCCCAGCCGGTTGCCGGTCCGCTCGGTCAGGAACCCGACGGCCGCCACCGCGAACACCGCCAGGTCGCGCTTCTCCAGCCGTCCCGTGCCGAAGTCCATGCTGGCGGTCGCGTCCACCAGGACCCAGGTCTCCAGCTCCCGGTCGGCGACACGGTCCCGCACGTGCGGCGCGGTCATCCGGGCCGTGAGGTTCCAGTCCATGGCGCGCACGTCGTCGCCGGGGACGTACTCGCGGCCTTCGGCGGGCTCCCACCCGGGTCCGGGCAGCAGGCCCAGGTGGTCCCCTTGCAGCAGCCCGTCCAGGCGCCGGGTGACGGTCAGTTCCAGTCGCCGCAGCGCCTGCTCGGGCGCCAGATCACGCAGCCGGATGTCGTTCATGCGGCGTCCGCCCCCGTGCGAGCTTCCGTGGCGGCCCCGGTTCCGGCTTCCGCGTCCGCTCCCGCGTCGGATTCCGTCGGAGCGACCTGCGGCGGGGGAACCGCCGCCACGATCCGGTCCACGACCGAGCGCACCCCGACGCCGTCGGCGAGCGCGTCGAACGACGGCACCAGCCGGTGCGCGAGCACGTCCCCGGCCAGGTCGCGCACGTCACCGGGCAGCGCGTACTCCCGCCCGCGCAGCAGCGCCAGCGCCCGCCCGGCCGCGACGAGCCCGAGCGACGCGCGCGGCCCCGCCCCGTAGGCGAGCATGCCCGCCGCCTGCGGGACGCCGTGGCCCCCCGGGTCGCGGGTGGCCGCGACGAGCCGCACCGCGTACCGCGCCACCTCGTCGTGGACGAAGACGGCCATGGCGGCCTCCCGCAGCGCGGTGACCTCCCCGGCCTCCAGGACCCGGCTCGCCTCGGGCGGCCGGATCCCCATCCGGTAGACGATCGCCAGCTCCTGCTCCTCGGTCGGATACCCGACGTCGATCTTGAGCAGGAACCGGTCGCGCTGCGCCTCGGGCAGCTGGTACACGCCCTCCGACTCGATCGGGTTCTGGGTCGCCATCACCAGGAACGGCGACGGCAGCGGGAACGTGCGCCCGGCGATGCTGACCTGCCGCTCCGCCATCACCTCCAGCAGCGCCGACTGCACCTTCGCCGGGGCGCGGTTGATCTCGTCCACGAGAACGACGTTCGCCATCACGGGGCCGGGCTCGACGTCGAAGCTCTCGGTGGACGGACGGTAGATGCGGGTGCCCACGATGTCGGCGGGCACGAGGTCCGGGGTGAACTGCAGCCGGGTGAACGAGCCGCCGACGACCGTGGCGAGCGTCTGCGCGGCCAGCGTCTTGGCCACTCCCGGCACGCCCTCCAGCAGGCAGTGGCCCCCGGCCAGGACCGCCACGAGCATCCGCTCGATCATCTTGTCCTGACCGACGATGACCCGCTTCACCTCGAACAGGGCCCGCTCCGCGAGGGCGCTGGCGGGCGGCCGGACGCGGGCGGCGTCGAGCCCGCCGCTCACCGCGTGCCCTCGGCCACGCCCTGCTCGTTCTGCCCGTTCTGGCCGTCCTTCCCGCCGGGGCAGTCCCGCCCCGGGGCGCCCGCATGGGACGCCTTGTGGTCGACGATCTGGAGCCGTGTCTGGACGGGTTCGGGACCGGTATGGGCGAGCGCGGCGCCGCCTCCGGCGACCGTGCCCGCCCCGGCCAGTCCCGCCGCCGCGATGAAGATCTTCGTACGCCGGCTGAGAGCCATGGTCGGTTCCCCCTGCTCGTGGTGTCCGCCGTCCCGCCGTCCGGGAGGGCACGCGACGATCACAACAAGCAAGGGCGAAAGCGGACTTAAGGATCGGCCCGCGGAAGCGTCAGCCGACCCAGGTGAGCAGTGGCTCCCCGTGCCGGGGGTCCCGCATGTGCATGAGCGCCTGCTTCTCTAGCTGGCGCACCCGCTCGCGGGTGAGGCCGATGCGGTCGGCGATGTCCTGGAGCGTGTGCGGGCGGCCGTCGTTCAGCCCGTACCGGAGCGTGAGGATCAGCGCCTCCCGGGGCGGGAGCCTGCCGACCATCGACCGCAGCTCCTCCGCCAGCTGCTGGAACTCCACCAGGTCCGGCGCCGCGACCTCGGAGGTGTCGGCGATCAGGTCCCCGACCCGGGTGTCCTCGTCGTCCCCGACCATGCCGTCCAGGCTGATGACGTCGCGGCCCGCGCGCCGCAGCGCGACGATCCTCTCGACGGACTCGCCGGCCTCGGCCGCGACCCGCTCGTCGGTCGGCTCGGCGCCCGCGCGCTCCAGCCCGCGCTCGATGCGGGTGATCCTGGCGAGGTCCTCGACCACGTGCGCGGGCAGCCGCACGGTGCGGCCCTTCTCGGCGAGGCCGCGCCCGATCGCCTGCCGGATCCACCACATCGCGTACGTGGAGAACTTGTAGCCCTTGGCGTAGTCGAACTTCTCGACCGCGTGGATCAGCCCGAGGTTGCCCTCCTGGATCAGGTCGAGGAGCGACAGCCCGCGGTGGGGGAACTTGCGGGCGGCCGACACCACGAGCCGCAGGTTCGCCCGGATCATGTGGTCCTTGGCCTGCTCCCCGTCCCGCGCGATCGCCTCCAGCTCCTCGCGCCCCGCCTCGCGGCGTTCGCGCGGTCCGGCCTCGGCGGCCAGGAGGTGGCGCGCGTACACGCCGGCCTCGATCCGCTTGGAGAGCTCGACCTCGTCCTCGGCGGTCAGCAGGTCGATCCGGCCGATCTGGGTGAGGTACTGCCCGACCAGATCGGGCTCGTCTTCCGGCCCGTAGGGCTCGGACCGGCGGTTCCGCATTGCTCAGCCGCCCCGATGTCTCTTCCGAAGCATGGCCTCCCCCTCCGGCCCGGCGCGTCCGGTGGAGCAGACCAGATACCCGCCAGGACCGGCGGCAACCACGGCCGCCGCTACAGACGGGTGACCAACAGCTCGGGACGCTCGGCGCAGTCGGCGACGAAGCGCAGGAAACCTCCGGCCACGCCTCCGTCGCAGACCCGGTGGTCGAAGGTGAGCGACAGCTGCGCCACCTTGCGCAGCCGGACCTTTCCCTTGAACGCCCACGGCTTTTCCACGATCCGCCCGACCCCGAGCATCGCCGCCTCGGGATGGTTGATGATCGGCGTGGAGCCGTCCACCCCGAAGACGCCGTAGTTGTTGAGCGTGAACGTGCCCCCGGTGAGGTCCTCCGGTGCCGCCCGTCCCTCCCGTGCCTCGTCCGCCCGGCGCCTGAGCCCGGCGGCGAGTTCGGCCAGCGTCATCGCCTGCGCGTCGCGGACGACCGGCACGACCAGGCCCCGGTCCGTCTGCGCCGCGAACCCGAGATGCACCCGGGGCATCTGCACGATCTCCTGCCGCCGGGTGTCCACGTACGAGTTCAGCTCGGGGAACCGGCGGAGCCCGGCCACGCAGATCCGGGCGAACAGCGCCAGCATCCCGACCCGCGCGGCGGGATCGGCGCGCTCGATGTCCTTCCGGAGGCGCACCAGCGCGGTGGCGTCCACGTCGACCCACGTACTCGCGTCCGGGATCTCGCGGCGGCTGCGGGAGAGCTTGTCGGCCGCCGCCCGCCGCACGCCCCGGAGCGGCACGCGCACCACGCCCTCCTCGTCCGGGCGTGCCCCGGCCGGCCCGGGCGGCTCCGGCGGCCGGGACGCGGCGATCGCCGCCTCGACGTCCCGCCGCAGCACCACGGCGCCGGGCCCGCTGGGCGTGATCGCGCCGACGTCGACACCGTTGTCGGCCGCCAGCCGCCGCACCACGGGCGAGATGACCCGCGGCGCCTCGCCCGCCGCCGGCCGGGGCGCCCGTGCCGCCCGCCCGGCGGCCCTGCGGGAGCGGCGGGCCGTGCTCGTCCCGTACCCGACGAGCACGTTCCCGGACCCGGCCCGCTCCTCCTCCCGGTACCGTTCGCGCTCGCCGTCCCCAGTGGCGTCCACCGCGAGGAGAGGCGCGCCCACGTCCACGACGGCGCCGGCTTCGGAGTAGAGCCTGGTCACGGTGCCGGCGACCGGAGAGGGGACCTCCACGGCCGCCTTGGCCGTCTCGACCTCGACGACGGCCTGGTCGACCGCCACGGCGTCGCCGACCGACACCTTCCACTCGATGATCTCGGCCTCGGTGAGGCCCTCGCCCAGGTCCGGCAGGCGGAAGACCGTCGCCCCGCTCATGACGCGCCCTCCAGGGGAAGGAACCGGGTGTCGGGGCGGTCGTCGCGCTGGAGGCGGTCGAGCGTGTCGAGGATCCGGTCGGTGTCCGGCAGGTGGTGGTGCTCCAGCATCGGCGGCGGGTAGGGGATGTCGAGGCCGGTCACGCGCAGGACGGGCGCGTGCAGGCTGTGGAAGCAGCGCTCCTGGACCCGCGCGGCGATCTCCGCTCCGACGCCGGCGAACCCCGCGGCCTCGCTGACCACGACGCAGCGCCCCGTCCGGCGGACGGACGCGGCGACGGTCGCGTCGTCGAACGGGACGATCGTCCTGAGGTCGACGACTTCGAGGTCCCAGCCCTCGTCCGCCGCGGCCTGGGCGGCGTCCAGCGCGACCTGGACGCTCGGGCCGTACGCGACGAGCGTCGCGTCGCCGCCGGAGCGCCGGACGGCCGCGCGGCCGAACGGCTCCGTGCGCGCGGGCCGCTCGGCGCCGGGCGCCGGACCGTCCGACTTCGACCAGTAGAGCTTCTTCGGCTCCATGAAGACGACCGGATCCGGATCGTCGATCGCCTCCCGCAGCAGCGAGTACGCGTCCTCCACCGTCGCCGGGGTGACGACCTTCAGGCCCGGCGTGTGGGCGTAGTACGCCTCGCTGGAATCGCAGTGGTGCTCGACGCCGCCGATACCGCCCGCGTAGGGGATGCGGATCACGAGCGGCAGCCCGACGTGCCCGCGGGTGCGGTTGCGCATCTTCGCCACATGGGAGGCGATCTGCTCGAAGGCGGGGTAGGCGAAGGCGTCGAACTGCATCTCGACGACCGGCCGGAAGCCGCCCATCGCCATCCCGACGGCGAATCCGACGATCCCCGCCTCGGCGAGCGGCGTGTCGAAGCACCGGTCGTTCCCGAACTCGGCCGTGAGCCCGTCGGTGATGCGGAAGACGCCGCCGAGCGCGCCGACGTCCTCCCCGAAGACCACGACCCGCTCGTCCTCGTCCATGGCTTCGCGCAGCGCGGTGTTGAGCGCCTGCGCCATCGTGATCACGGCAGCGCCTCCCCGGCGTCGAGTTCGGCCCGCAGCAGTGCCCGCTGCTCGTCGAGCTGCGGGGTCGGGGTGCTGTAGACGTGGTCGAACAGGCCCAGCGGGGCGAGGCCGGGATCGGCGTTCATCCGGTCCCGCAGCCGGGCCGCGAACTCCTCGGCCTCCGCGGACGACGCGGCGACGTCCGCCTTCGAGAGGCGGCCCCGCCGCCGCAGATACGTCTCCAGCCGCGCGATCGGGTCGCGCCGCCGCCAGTCCCCGGCCTCCGCGTCCGTGCGGTAGCGGGACGCGTCATCGGCGTTCGTGTGCGATTCGAGCCGGTACGTATGGGCCTCGACCAGGAACGGCCCGCGCCCCGACCGGGCGTGCTCGACGGCCGCCGCCAGCACGGCCAGCACGGCGACCGGGTCGTTTCCGTCGACCCGCTCGGAGCGGATCCCGTACCCGACTCCCTTGTGGGCCAGGGAGGGCGCGGCGGTCTGCCGCTCCAGCGGCACCGAAATGGCGTACTGGTTGTTCTGCACCAGGAACACCACGGGCGCCTTGAACACGGCCGCGAAGTTGAGCGCCTCATGGAAGTCGCCTTCGCTGGTCGCGCCGTCGCCCGCGCAGGCCAGCGCGACCCGTCCCGTCCCCTTGCGCCGCTCCGCGTACGCGAGTCCCGCCGCGTGGACGGTCTGGGTCGCGAGCGGCGTGCACTGCGGCGCCACGTGATGGCGCATGGGATCGTAACCGCAGTGCGCGTCGCCTCTCAGGAGAGAGAGCACCTCCACCGGGTCGATGCCGCGCGTCACCAGCGCGACCGACTCCCGGTAGGTGGGGAAGAACCAGTCACCGTCCTCCAGGACGAGCACCGAGCCGACCTGGCACGCCTCCTGCCCGTGGCTGGACGGGTAGACGGCCAGGCGCCCCTGCTTGGTCAGCGCGGTCGCCTGCGCGTCGAACCGCCGTCCGACGACCATCGCCCGGTGCGCCCGGCGCAGCAGGTCCGGATCCGGCACCGGATAGCCGGGACGGCGCCCGCGCACGGCCGTCCCGTCGTCGGTCAGGAACCGCACGGGCTCCGCCGAGGGAAGCAGCGTCTCCACCGGATCCGCCATTGGACCCCACCTCCGCGCGCTGTGCCTCCGCACTCCATCGGTGCTAGAAATATGAACCAGCCAGGCCATAAGTCTCAATAGCCAGGTAAAAGCCAGGACATTTGGCTGGACGGGGGAGTCGTCATGGACCAGCTGTCGTTCGGCGGCCCGCCGCCCTCCGGCCCCTCCGGACGATCGGCCGCGCCTCTCGACGACGTCGACCGCGCGATCCTCCGCGAGCTCCAGGCCGACGGCCGGCTGTCCATGCGCGCCCTCGCCGAGCGGGTCAGCGTCTCGCGCTCCAACGCCTACACGCGCGTGGAACGCCTCGTCGGCGAGGGTGTCATCGCCGGCTTCACCGCCCGGGTGGACCCCGTCCGCGCGGGCCTCGGCACCGCGGCCTACGTGCTGGTCAACATCGAGCAGGACTCCTGGCGCAAGGTGTCCGCCCAGCTCCGCGAGGTGCCCTTCATCGAGCACCTGGCGTTCGTCGGCGGCGACGTCGACCTCGTCATGCTGGTCCGCACCCCGGATAACGCGTCGCTCCGCGACGTGGTCCTGTCCCGGATCCACGCGGTGGAAGGCGTCCGCTCGACCCGAACCTGGCTGATCTTCGACGAGAACCCGGCCACCTCCCGCCCCGCCTGAACCGGCCATTGCCCGGCGGGCCGCGGCCGTCTAGCCTCCATGGCTAGAGGTCTTACCACTGGCCCGGAGGTGACACGTTCATGCGCCACACCTCATTGACCACCGCATGGTCGGGCGCTTAACGTGTCGGGGTAAGAGGTCTTACCTTTGGAGGCGAATGTGAGACAGCCACCCGGCTTCCTCGCTCACTACGAGGGGGATTCGGTCGCCGTCGCGGTGCGGGACATCGCGGCGGGCACCGCGCAGTGCGGCTTCCTGCGCGGCGCCGATGTCGTCGACCTGGAGGTGCATCAGGACATCCCGCTGGGCCACAAGGTGGCCCTCGTCGACATCGCCGACGGTGAGGACGTACGGGAGTACGGAGTCCGCACCGCGGTCGCGAAGGCCGCGATCAGGAAGGGCGACTACGTCCACGTTCACAATGTGAGGAGCGCGCGGTGGCAGAACAGCGTGGCCTGACCGGGTACCGCAGGGAGAACGGCGCGGTCGGCATCCGCAACCACACGGTCATCCTGCCGGTCGACGACCTGTCGAACGCGGCGGCGGAGGCGGTCGCGAACGTCGTGCCGGGCACGCTCGCGCTGCCCCACGCCTACGGCCGGCTCCAGTTCGGCGAGGACCTGGAACTGACGTTCCGCACCCTCATCGGGACCGGCCGCAACCCCAACGTGGCCAGCGTCGTGGTCATCGGCATCGAGCCCAACTGGACCGGCCGGGTCGTCGAGGGCATCGCGAAGACCGGCAAGCGGGTCGAGGGACTGGCCATCGAGGGCGTCGGCGACCTGCGCACGATCGAGCGGGCGTCCCGGATCGCCCAGCGGTTCCTGCGCGACGACAGCGAGCGCGTCCGCGAGCCGGTCGAGCGCGGCGAGATCATGATGTCGATCAAGTGCGGGGAGTCCGACACCACGAGCGGGCTCGGCTCGTGCCCGACCACCGCCGAGGCCGTCGACCGCTGGGTCGACGCGGGCGGCACCGTGCTGTTCGGCGAGACCAGCGAGCTCACCGGCGGCGAGCACCTCATCGCCGACCGCTGCGTCAACGACGAGGTCCGCGCCAGGTTCCAGGGGATCTACGACGACTACCTCGCGATGATCGAGCGGACCGGGGCCAACCTCCTCGGCTCCCAGCCCACCCAGGGCAACATCGCCGGCGGCCTGTCGACGATCGAGGAGAAGGCGATGGGCAACGTCGCCAAGACCGGCTCCAAGCCCGTCGTCGACGCGCTCGGCCCCGCCGAGGAGCCCGGGTCCGGTCCGGGCCTCTACTTCATGGACAGCTCGTCGGCGGCGGCCGAGTGCATCACGCTCATGGCGGCCGGCGGCGCGGCGGTCCACCTGTTCCCGACCGGCCAGGGCAACGTCATCGGCAACCCCATCGAGCCGGTGGTCAAACTGACGGCCAACCCGAACACGGTCGCGACCATGAGCGAGCACATCGACTACGACTGCTCGGGCCTGCTGCTCCGGGAGCTCACCCTCCCGGAGGCGGGCGACGGTCTCATGGACGTCATCGACCGCACGGTCAACGGCCGCCTCACCTGCGCGGAGTCCCTGGGCCACCGCGAGTTCGTGCTGACCAAGCTCTACCAGAGCGCCTGAGGTGGCCGTGGACGTCGCCGTCGTCGAGGACGTGTGGGGCGCACCGTTCGAGACCCTGGCCGCCCGGCGCAGTGTGCTCCGCGACCCCGACGTCTGGGAGGCGCCCGACCGGCTGCTGGCCGCGGCGGGCGCCGCCCGCGCCCTCGTGGTGCGCAACCGCACCCGGGTGACGCGCGAACTGCTCGGCTCGGCACCCGGCCTGCGCGTGGTCGCGCGGGCCGGGGCCGGCCTCGACAACGTGGACCTGGAGGCGGCCGAGGAACTCGGCGTCACCGTGGTCGCGGCGCTGGGGGCCAATGCCGTCAGCGTCGCCGAGCACTCCCTGGGCCTCGCCTTCGCGGTCGCCCGCCGCCTGGTCGAGCTCGACCGCGAGGTGCGCGGCGGCGGGTGGCGGCGGGTCCCCGGCCGGGAGCTGGCGGGAGGCACCTGGGGGATGCTGTCGGCCGGCGCGACCGCGCGCGCCACCGCGCGGCTCGCCCGCGGGATCGGGATGCGGGTCGTGGCCTGCGACCCCCACGTACCGGCGGACCATCCCGAGGTCAGGGAGCTGGGGATCGGGATGCTGCCGCTGGAGCGGGTGGTGGACGAGGCCGACGTGCTCAGCGTCCACCTGCCCGCGACCGAGCGCACCACCGGCCTCGTCGACGCGTCCCTGCTCGCCCGCTGCAAGCCGGGCGCCATCCTGATCAGCGTCGGCCGGGGCGAGGTCGTCGACGAGTCCGCGCTGGCCGACGCGCTGGAGAGCGGCCGTCTCGCCGGAGCCGGCCTCGACGTCCGCGCGGACGAACCCCCGGTTCCGGGGCGGCTGGAGGGTCTGTCCAACGTCGTCCTCACACCGCACGTGGCCGGGATCACCGCGCAGTCGCAGACCCGGATCGCGCAGATCCTCTGCGACGACATCGACGCCGTCCTGGACGGCCGAGCGCCGTCGCACGCCGTCACGTCCCCGAAAGGCCGGGTATGACCGTCCCCCTGGGCGACGCCCGCGGCCTGGCCCGGGCGCTTCTGGAGAACGCCGGGCTCCCGCCCGGGCACGCGGAGACCACCGCGCGGGCGATCACGCTGGCGGACGCGTGGGGGATCGGCTCCCACGGCCTGTTCCGGCTGCCCTACTACCTCGACCGGATGGCGTCCGGCGGCCACCCGCCGGACGCCGCGCTGAAGGTCCGCCGCGACACCGGGCCGCTGGTGCTGCTCGACGGCGGCGGCGGCCTGGGCCACTGGCAGGTGGCCGCGGCGGCCGCCACCGCCGCCGAGCGGTCCGCGCGCTACGGGGTGGCGGCGGTCGCGGTCGCCGACAGCGGCCACTGCGGCGCCCTCGGCGTCTACGCGCTGGAGATCGCCCGGAAGGGGCAGGTCGGGCTCCTCCTCTCCAACGGTCCCGCGGCGCTGCCGCCGTGGGGAGGCGACAGGGCGCTGCTGTCGACCTCGCCGATCGCCGCGGGGATCCCGCTGTCGCCCCGCCCCGCCGTCGTGGACCTCGCTCTCAGCGCGGTCGCCCGCGGCAAGGTCGGGGCGAAGGCCAGGGCGGGGGAGCCGATCCCCGAGGGGTGGGCGCTCGACCGCGAAGGGCGGCCGACCACCGATCCCCGGGAGGCCCTCGCCGGGATGCTCGCACCGCTCGGCGGCGCCAAGGGATTCGCGCTCGCCTTCATGGTGGAGGCACTGACCGGCGGCCTGGTCGGCCCGCACCTGTCCACCGAGGTGGCCGACCCGTTCGCCCCGGAGCGCAACGCGTTCCCGCAGCGGATCGCCCACCTCGTCCTGGCACTCGACCCCTCCTGGGGCGATCCCGGCGACGGCGCGGCCACCCGGCGCCGGCTCGCCGCGCTGGCCGACTCCGTCGTCGAGGCGGGCGGCCGCGTGCCCGGGACGGGCCGCCCCGCCCCCGGCGACCTCGGCGACGACACTCCGATCGAGGTCGACCGGGGCGTGCTCGACGACCTTCGCGCCCGCGCGGAGCGCCTCGGTCTCGATGTGGACGGCGCCGACGGCGAGAAAGGACCGGTATGACCGCCAACGACACGGGGCCGGACGAGGAGGGCGCGCTCCTGGTGCGCGTGACCCGTACCGACCCCGACGCCCCCTCCGAGTTCCGCGTCCGCACCTTCCATCCGATGACCGTCCTGGACGTCCTCCTGGCCGTCCAGCGCGAGCACGCTCCCTCGCTCGGGTTCCGGTTCTCGTGCCGGGTCGCCATGTGCGGCACGTGCACCCTGCGGGTGGACGGGCGGTCCGTCCTGGCCTGCCAGACCGTCGTCCCCGAGGGGACCGAGAGGATCCGGCTGGATCCGGCCGCCGGATTCCCCGTCGTCCGCGACCTCATCGTCGACACGGCCCCGTTCTGGGAGCAGTGGGCGAGGATCACCCCGTACGTCGTCCCGTCCGAGGAGGCCGCCGCCGAGCCCGCCCGGATCGCCCCCGACAGCCCGGAGCGCGAGGCCATCGACCCCGCGCTCGACTGCATCCAGTGCGGCGCCTGCTTCTCCAGTTGCGGCATCGCCGGAGAGCCGCGGTCCTTCCTCGGCCCCGCCGCGCTCAACCGGGCCCTCGTGCTCGTCCAGGACTCCCGCGACAGCGCGACCAGCGAGCGCATGGAGCTGGTCAAGGGCGCCGACGGCGTGGACCGGTGCCACTACATCTACGGCTGCACGGGGTCGTGCCCCAAGGGCCTCGACCCCGCCCGGTCGATACGGCGGCTGCGCAAGGGAGGGAGGACGCATGGCGGCTGACGGCCCCGGTCACGAGGAGATCGTCACCGACGTCGCGATCGTGGGAAGCGGCGGTGCCGGCCTGATGTGCGCCCTGCACTGCCACGAGGCCGACCCGGCGCTCGACATCACCGTGATCAGCAAGGGCGCGGTCGGACGGTCCGGCTGCACCCGCATGGTGCAGGGCGGTTTCAACGCGGTGATCGATCCCGCCGACTCGGTGGACGCCCACTTCGAGGACACCCTCGAAGGCGGCAAGTACCTCAACGACCAGGATCTCGCCTGGGAACTGGTCAACGGCGCGCCCGAGGTGATCCGCGAACTGGAGACCAGGGTCGGCTGCTTCTTCGACCGCAGGCCCGACGGCCGGATCAAGCAGAAGGCGTTCGCCGGCCAGTCGTTCGACCGCACCGTCCACCGCGGCGACCTCACCGGCATCGAGATCATGAGCCGGCTGCGGGACCAGATGCTCCGCATCGCCGCGCGTGAGCTGGAGGACGTGCGCGCCCTCGATCTGGTCTTCGACTCCGGCGGGCGGCTCGCCGGTCTCACGTGCCTCGACGTGCGGACCGGGCGGTTCCTCGTGGTGCGCGCCCGCGTCGTGGTGGTCGCGACCGGAGGCGCCGCCACCATGTACCGCATCGCCGCGCCCGCCCGCGAGAAGACCGGCGACGGCGTCGCCATGTGCCTGCGTGCGGGGCTCCCCGTCCGCGACATGGAGATGCTGCAGTTCCACCCCACCGGGCTCCTGACGGGACGCTCCCGCATGACCGGGGCGGTGCTGGAGGAGGGCCTGCGCGGCGCCGGCGCGTACCTCTACAACGCCGAGGGCGAGCGCTTCATGGAGCGCTACGACCCCGAGCGGATGGAGCGCTCGACCCGCGACGTCGTCGCCCGCGCCAGCTACACCGAGATCATCGAGGGGCGCGGCACCGAGGCGGGCGGGGTGTTCATCGACATCTCCCACCTGGGAGCCGAGCGCGTGGAGCGCTCCTTCGCCGGGATGGTCGAGCGCACCCGGCTGTTCGGCGACGACCTCGCGCGCCGGCCCGTCGAGGTGTCGCCCACCGCGCACTTCCACATGGGCGGCGTGGTCATCGACCCCGGCTGCCGGACGGAGGTGCCCGGCCTGCTGGTCGCCGGGGAGGACGCGGGCGGCGTGCACGGCGCGAACCGGCTGGGCGGCAACGGGGTCGCCGAGTCCACCGTGTACGGCGCGCGGGCCGGCGACACGGCCGCGAGGCTCGCGCGGGACCGCTCCCTCGCCGAGCCCGATCCGCTGTCGGTACGGCGGTCCTTCGACCGCGCGACCGCGCCGCTGCGCTCCGAAGGAGGAGACCTGCCCTATCCGATCACCGCGGAGCTCAAGGACCTGATGTGGCAGGACTGCGGGGTCGTGCGGCGCCGCGAGCGGCTGGAGAACGCCCGCGAGCGGCTGGCCGAGCTGGCCGACCGGGCGTCGCGGATCTCGGTGCCGGGGCCCGCCGCCTTCAACCCGGCCTGGCAGGAGTCCCTCGACCTGGCCAACCAGCTCACCGTCGCCCAGGTCATCGTGGAGTCCGCGCTCGCCCGGGAGGAGACCCGCGGCGCGCACGCGCGCGCGGACTTCCCCGAGTCCGCCGACGCCGGCGCGCTGCGTCACATCGTCGCGCGCCGCGATGCCGACGACGTGATCGCGCGGGAGGCTCCGCCCGGCGGGCATGAGGACGGGAG
>NZ_SMKH01000165.1 GCF_004348515.1 Actinomadura sp. KC345
GGGTCGGGGTCGGAGTCGGCGTGCCGTCCGTGATCTCGAACTCGGCGAACGGATCCTCCTGGCCCGGGTCCTTGGTGCACTGGACCTCCTGCCCGCCCGGCCACACCGAGGTGCCGTCGGCCCGCTTCGGGTCGATGCGCTGGATCATGTTCTCGACGTAGATCTCGCCGTGGCCGGGCTGGGTGAAGACCAGCTGCGGGGCGGCGCCCGTGGCGACCAGGTCCCACTCCGCGCCCGGCGTCTGCGGGATGTCGTGCGACGGGATGACCACGTCCACGGCCACCGGCAGCTCCGGCGACTCGGGCACCGACAGCACCGCGTCGGCCGTCGCCGTCCCCTCGATGGTGGTGGCCCGGACCGCACGGAGCCCGTTGGTGATCGCACCGGTGATGTGCGCGGTCGCCGTGATCTCGAACGCGGGGGTCATCTCGCCGACGGGGATCTCCGCCGGGATGTCCGACGTGACGTCGACCGTGAGCGGCTGGTTGCCGATCAGCGGGAAGACGCAGTGGTAGTTGATCGTCTGCTGGACCGGCACGGCGGCGGCCGGCGCGGCGCCGACGACGCCGAGCGCCGACAGGCCGAGCCCGCCGATGGCGGCGACCGCGAGCCCTCTGGCTCCGCGCCGCTTGCGTCTGCTGAGTTTGTCTTCCAACGTTCTGCCTTTCTCGAAACGAGGCCGCTGGCGAAACTGCGAACCGAAACCTACCGACCGGTATCAGGGGTGTCTTTACGGTTCACTGACAAATTGGAAGGCAGTTGCACTCACCGTCCAACACCTATTCAAGGTCATTTTCACGGCACCGGATTTGCGCAGATAATGACACTTTTCAGGCGTGACGATCAGCGGACACTTGCGGCATGACAATAATTCACCGGCGACCGGGCCACTGCTGGCGCACAGGCCGGTAATTTGTCATCGGGCGATCGATTTCACGGAGCCGCGCCGATACTCAGAGGTGCTTGTAGGTCGTGTAGCCGGACGCGAAGTCGTTGTAGCGCAGGAAGTTGGTGAAGCTCATCGTGATCGTGGCGTCCAGGCCCTCGACGTAGTGCCACCAGCCGATCGGGATGAACAGCAGCTCGCCCGGCGCGAGCGTGCACTCCAGCACCTGCGCCTGCTTCATCCTGGGGAAGCGCTCGTAGTCGATCGCGCTCGCGTCCACGTCCGAATAGCAGTGGACGGTGTTGTAGAGGAACGCGGTGTCGTGCAGCGGCACCATTTTGATCTTCTTGCGGCCCATGACCTGCGCCATGAAGTTGTTGGTGAGGTCGTGGTGGAACGGCGTCTTCGTTCCGGGCGGCCCCAGCCAGAAGAAGCTCCGGCCCCGGGCGTCGCCGTCGAGGTACTCGCCGATCGGGTCGATGTCGTCCCACAGGACGTCCAGCGCCTCCTGGTTGCGGGACGCGTTGTTGGCCGTCATGTAGAAGTCGTTCGTCGTCCCGGCGGCCTCGACCATGTCGACGTACTCGCGGAACGGCATGGTCTTCTTGTGCCGCGGCCCGTTGATCTCGTAATTCTCGTCGGATTCGCGTCCGAACTGGACCTCGACCTCGTTGGCGCCGCAGGTGTCGCGGAGGTAGCCGAGGTCCCACTTCGTGCAGGCCGGCCACGACTTGAGCATCCCGGTGATGATGGCCGGGCGGTTCTGGAAGTAGTACTCCTCGAAGAACTCGTCCCGTGACGGCCGTTCCCGGCGTTCGATCTCACCGCCGGACGCGCGCATCCGGGCGAGCCGGCCGTAGACGGTGAGGGTCCATTCGCGTTTGCGCAGCCGGTTCGCGATGCGGGAGCCGCCCTGCACGTACGGGCTGGCGAGTGCCGCCGACACTTCCTGGGCGGCCTCTTGCTCGGTGAACTCGTTCTCGACCAGCACCGCGCGGATCGCCTCCGGGCGGTTGCCGAGCAGCAGGTTCTCGGCGATCCAGCGACGCCAGTCGTCCTTGGGACGGGTGGTCACGGCATTCTCCTCTCGTCGGGCGGGCGACTCGCCTTCGGCGAGACGCTCAGCGCGGATTGCGGGAAGGCTGGGGAAGCACGGGCGGGCAGCTGATCTCGGCGAACGGAATGCAGGTCGATCCGAGCGTCACGCGGAGCAGATTCCCGGGCCCGGCGACCGAGCCGTTGAACAGCGGATCGAGGTCCTCGCCGGCACCGCATCCCTTGAACCCGGGAATGGCGAAGGTTCCCTCGACCACTCCGCCCTCCAGGATGTTGGGCATCTGGCCCTTGAGCCGGAGGTCGGCGTCGGTGGCGGTCCGGCAGTTCGCGCCCACGTCCAGCGGAGTGCCGTTGACCTTCACGTCGCGGATGCGGATCGACATCTTCATGTGGGCGCTGACCGACTGGATTCCGGTCTCCCGGTCGCTGATCGCCTCGAACGTCCCGTAGTCCTGCGGGTCGTCCGGGTCACCGGGTTTCAGTGGCCGCTGCACCATTTCCATCGTCGCGGTGGTGGGCATGAGCCCGAATGTCAGGAAGGTGGACGTCGACCGCAGCGGCGTGACGAACTTCTGCCGCACCGACGCGCCCTCGCGGGTGATCATGTAGATCATGTTGGTGAGCGCCGGCTCGGCGAACTCCGGATCGTTCAGCACGGCGGCGCCGTCGAGCTTCGCGACGTTGGAGAATCCGGAAAGGTAGACGCAGCCCGGCATCCAGGTGTCGTCGGGCCCGGTGTACGTTCCGCACTCCGGCGGCGTCCCGCCGGGGGCCTGCGCGGGCGCCGGACCGGCCCTCGGCGCCGCGGACGCCTCCGGGGCCCGGCTCTGGCCCGGCGTTCCACCGCCCCGCACCGGCACTATGGCGAGCGTCATGTCCCGCCCCTCGGACGGGGAACAGGAGATCTCCAGGGACTTCGCGTCCTTGCCCGCACCGCCGTTGGCGTCGCGCGACTCCAGCGCCAGCGCCAGATCCCCCGCCGTGAACGTCAGGTCCCCGGCCCCCGCGGGCGTCACCGGCGGGACGTCACCGGACGCGTCCAACTCCAGGTCGGCGTCCTCCGCCACCGGCGTAACGGGCGTGGTCAGGCCGTCCCAGGCGACCGGCGTGGACGTGCCGTTCTGCCGCACGGTGGTCGCGAGCCGTACGGTGCCCGCGACGGAGGGCCCGCCGACCGCCGTCACCGCCGGTAGCGCGGCCTCCGGAACGGTCACCGTCGCCGTGATCCGGCCCGGCCTGACGGGTTCGCCCGCCGTCCCCGCCGCCGGGAACGTCCCCCGTACCTGGACGCCCACCCGATGGGACGCCCCGGACGGGAACTCGCACGCGTAGCCGAGGGAGGCGTCGGCCTCCTGCGCCGTGGCGGTGCCGCCGGACAGCGACCCGGACACGACCGCGCCGAGGCCGATCACCGTCACCGCCGCGACCACCGACCGGGCCCGGATCCTCATTCGGTCACCTCTCCTGAAGCTGCGGACATGCGTGCGGGTCACGGGTCAGGCCCAGCCGGGAAGCCACAGGCGTGCGAGCCGCTCCGCCTCCGGGAGCGCCCTGGCCGTGAGGATCGGATGGAGGTGGAACAGGTTCACCGCGACGACCGCCAGGTAGGCGGCGCCCGCCCCGCCGATCACCGCGCGCATCACCGGCCGGTCGCGGTACGGGACGTAGATCCCCTCGAACAGCAGGACGATCGCGAGGATCGCGAACGGCAGCATCGGCAGCGCGTAGGTGGAGTACATCGTCCGGTCGTCGAACGCCGCCGGAAGCCACGGCAGCAGGCCGGCCAGGTAGCCGCCGACCACGGTGACCGCCCGCCAGTCGCGGAAGAAGAGCGAGTAGCACGCCATGGCGAGCAGCGCCGCGATGGAGAACCACCAGATCGCGGGGGTGCCGAGGTGGGCGATCTCGCTGACGCACGTCTCCGCGTGGCACCCGTCCTGCCCCTCCGGCGCGGACGTCCG
Source organism: Actinomadura sp. KC345 (assembly GCF_004348515.1). GTDB lineage: Bacteria > Actinomycetota > Actinomycetes > Streptosporangiales > Streptosporangiaceae > Spirillospora. The sequence continues at coordinate 3,904 of NZ_SMKH01000165.1, forward strand.
CCACATGGCGGCCGGATGCCCCAGGTAGGGCCACTGCCACGGCCACGACCGGCCCGGGTTCGCGCCCGTCACACCGCCGTGGAAGTCCAGGGTCATCGCGTGGTAGTGCCACAGCGACCGGAGCGGGTTCAGGAACGTGGGCCAGATGCCGCTCGGGTTCAGGTCGGCCCAATCCCGCTGGAAGCCGGGGAGCGTCTGGCCGAACAGCGCCTTCTGCAGGCCCGTCCCGGAGGCGAACCAGCCCCACCAGCCGGCCACGTAGACGACCCCGGCGGTGAAGCCCACCTGGAGCAGGGACAGCGGCACGTCCAGCTTCACCACGCCGCGCCACGGCCGGGCGACTCCGGCGTCCTTACGCGCGTTCCGGTCCCAGATCAGCGCCAGCGCCCAGAAGAAGAGCATCGCGTACACGGCGGACCATTTCGTGCCGCAGGCGAGCCCGAAGCAGACCCCGGCGCCGATCCGCCACCCGTGCCGGACGAGCGGCCCGCCGGGTTTCGCGCCCTCCACGCGGGACGCCAGAGCGGCGCGCGCCCTGTCCCGGTCGATGAGGACGCAGGCGAAACCGGCGAGTATCCAGACGAGCATGAAGATGTCGAGCATCGACACCCGGCTGGACACGAGCCATGATCCGTCCAGCGCCAGCAGCAGTCCGGCCGCGCAGCCGAGCACGGTCGACCCGGTCGTCCGCCGCGCGATGCGGGCCAGCAGCAGCACCGCCAGGACGCCCGCGACACCGGCCGCGAACCTGAACCCGAACGGGCCGGAGCCGGCGACCGCCATGCCCGCCGCGATGAACCACTTGCCGAGCGGCGGGTGGGCGGCCCACTCCGCGCCGTGCGCCAGGCCGGCCTCCGGATTCCCGGCGAGGAAGTGGAGGTTGGCGGGGCTCCCGTCAGACCTGACATTCCAGTTGTGCTCGACGCCGTAGTGCAGGAACGACCACGCGTCCTTGGCGTAGTACGTCTCGTCCCAGACGAGCGCGTGCGGGGTCCCGAGCCGGTGGAACACCAGCAGCCCGGCGAACGCCGAGACGAGGAGCGGCCCGAGCCAGCCGTAGAGGGACCCGCGCAGCCGGTCCCGGCGCGACGGCGCGTCCGTCGCGGACCCGGGCCTCTCCACGGCCACCGAAGCGGTCAACGCGCCCACCCTTCGGTCGTCACAGTCCGGATTCAGGGACCGTAACGAAGCCCGGACCCACAAAGGAATCGAGTCCGCGACGAAGAAGGATGCACATTTCACTCAGTTGACCACGGCCTGATCGCAGGCGATCTTCAAGCCGCGTGGATCATTGTCGTTTCATGACAACTTTTCAATCGACGCGCATTTTTACTTGTTCCGGAACGGTAATGTCCGGCGGTCGTTCCGGCCGGGGCTTCGCGGGCGGCACCGGCCAGAAATTCGGGGGCAGCGTCGGCGTCCGCGGAATGCGGGGCGGTTCGCGGGGCGGCGATCACCCCGAATGAGGTTCTTGTAAACGGGTGAGCACCGGTCATGGGGATTTGTTCTTCAGGTCTAGAGAACGGGAGCGCGGGCCGTGCGACCTTCAATGCGTTCCGCGTCACGCCAGGTGCGACGGAGGTGCGCAGATGACCGGAGTCCTGGAATACGAGGGTCCCGCCGATCGCGACGGCCGGCTCCCGCCGCGGCTCGCCCGGCTGATGCGGCCGGAGCTGCCGAGCCTCGCCGAGGAGATCGTCGCCGAGATCCGCCGCGCGATCCCCGAGTACGCCCGGCCGCTCGACGGGCCGTACGGTCACGTGCTGCGGCTGAGCGTGGAGCACAGCCTGGCCGCGTTCGTCGACCGGGTGGCGGCGGTCCCCGGTGTTCCGGCCATCAGCAGGGACTCCGTGGGGACGGCCCGGATGCTCGGCCAGTACGAGGCGCACGAGGGCCGCAGCATGGACTGCCTCCAGGCCGCCTACCGGATCGGCGGGCAGGTCGCGTGGCGGCGCGTCATGAAGGTCGCGCCGCGCCACGACATCTCCTCGGCCACCATGTCGCGGCTGGCCGAGGCGCTGTTCGTCTACCTGGACGACCTGGCCGCCCACTCGCTCGACGGCTACCTGCGGGCCAGGGAGCGCCCGATACCGGCACTCGACGAGCGGCGCCGGCGGCTGCTCCACCTCCTCCTGGAGGACCCTGGAGCCGACCTCGCCGAGCCGGCCGAGGCCACCGGGTGGGCCGTCCCGGACGAGGTCACGCTCGTCGCCGTCGAGCCGGAGGCCCGCTGCGTGTGGACCTCCCTGGACGAGGACGTCCTCGCCGACGTGGAGTGCGCCGCGCCGTACCTCCTGCTGCCCGGCCCGTTCACGCCCGGTCGCCACGCGATGCTGGGCGAGGCGCTGCCCGGCAGCCGGATCGCGGTCGGCCTCACGATGCCGGCCGGCCAGGCCGCGGACTCGCTCCGCTGGGCCCGCCGGGCACTCGACCTCGCGCTCGACGGCGTCCTCGGCGACGACCCGGTGACCCTGTGCGAGGAGAACCTCGTCTCGCTGTGGCTCCTGTCCGATCCCGCGCTGGTCGAGCAGTTGACCCGGCGGCATCTGGGGATCCTCGACGGCATGACGCCCGGCCGGCGGGACCGGCTGACCGAGACGCTCCGCTGCCGCCTCATGACCCGCGGCACCGCCGCCGAGATCGCCGAGCAGCTCCAGATCCACCCGCAGACCGTCCGGTACCGGATGCGCAAGATCGAGCAGGTCTTCGGCAAGGAACTCGACGACCCGGAGGCCCGCTTCGGCATAGAGGTGGTCCTCCGCGCCGCGCACTTACGCTCCCGCCGCCGCCCGGTCGTCCGGCGCCGCGCACAGCCTCACCCGGCTCCACGCCTGCACTCCCTGTGACACGGCGCCGCCGCCGGGCGACGCGGGTCAGCGGGGAGGCGGCTGGACCTTGCCTATGCCGAGGGTGTTCTGCGCGGGCATCAGGCCGGTCTCCAGGACCTTGACCAGGATCGGCATCGTGAGCTGCGCGAGGCGGTCGGTCTTCTCCGCGCCGAGCGTCCGCCAGGGCCCGTAGGCGAGGTCGTCGGTCGTGCGCTCGACGGAGTCGCGCAGCTCGCGGCCCCGGCCGGTCGCGGCTCCGCCGGCGTCGACGAGGCCGCGGGACGCGAGGCGCTCGCGGGCGGCGGCCCACTCGTCGTCCGTCCAGCCCCGGCCGGCGAACGTCTCCACCGGCGCGGCACCGATCGCGGCGAACGAGACGAGCGCCTCGACGGGGTCGAGCCCGGCCGTGAGGAGCGCGGCCACGTGGCCGTCCCCGCGGTGCTCGCGCAGGATGCCGATGGCGTGCCAGAGGACGAGATGCGGCTCGTCCGGCCAGGGCAGGCCGGCGTTGGCCGCGGCGAGCGGGCGTCCGGCGGTGGCGGCCGACTCGGCGGCGGAGCGGGCCAGCTCCGCGGCCTCGGCGATGTCCGGGGTGTCGACGGCATCACCGAGGAGCGTCCGGTACATCCGGTCGACGGCGCGGGTGCGGGCCGCCAGGACGCGTTCGGGCGGGGCGACCGTCCACGCGGCGGGGACGTGCTCGGCCACCATGCGGGGGCTGAAGCTGTAGAAGGCGGACGCCACCGATGAGGCGCCGGCCGCGCCGAGCGGTGCGGCGCGCCAGGCGAAGTAGCTCGGCCAGCGGGCCTCCACCTTGTAGCCGAGCGCCTCCGCCTCGGCGAACACGTCGGGTGAGTACCAGAACAGGGCGTGCACCGGTTCGAGCTGGTGCCACGCCTGCCGGGCAAGGCCGGGGTTCTCGGTCACCGCGGTCTCCTCTCGCTGGGTTCACCGCCACCCTATCTTGACACTGGAAAGATTGCGCACGGCGGGGTTGCCCGGACGCCGCTTCTCGTGGCGGGGGAAGGACAGCAGGGCGAGGATGGCCAGGCCCACGCCGGCGGCCCTCAGCAGGAACAGGGCGGGGTCGCTCGGCCACGGTTCGCCGTACAGCAGCGTGGCCGAGGCGAGCAGGTGCGTCTTCGCGGTCACCGTGACGACGGTGACGATGATCGTGAGGCGGCAGCGCTGAAGGCCGATCGACAGCAGGCCGAGGCCGAGGACGCCGGCGAGCAGGAACAGGAACGGGTGCGGCGAGGTCAGGACGTCCCCCCGGTGGTCGCCGGCGAGCATCGTCGCCATGCCCATGCCGAAGACCTCGGTGGCGCCGAGCAGGACGCCCGCGCCGCAGCCGTAGGCGATGCCGGTGAGCGGCCTGGCGTGCCGCCCGCGGACCTGGCGGTCGCGCACGCCGAACATCCAGAGCGGCAGGGCCAGCGACGGGACGACGACGAGGGCGGCCTTCCACAGCGGCAGGGCGGCGGCCGCCTCGGCACCGCCCGTGCGGTGCAGCGCGCCCGCGAGCGACTCCCCCGGGCCCGGCATGACCGACAGCGCGGCGGTGACCATCGCGGCCACGGTGATGATCGCGGCGCCCCACTCGCGCGAGGTGGGACGTTCGCCGAACCCGCTCATCCCCACGGCCAGCAGCAGGACGAGGCCCAGTCCGAAGGCCGGGAGCGTGGCCGCGACCGGGAGCGTGACAAGGGCGGTGGCGGAGAGCGCGAAGCCCGCCAGCAGCACCAGGACGCCGGCCAGCCAGCGCGGGCTGCGCACCAGCCGCCCGGCGGCGTGCAGCGGGTGCCGGCCGCCGATCGGGCTCATCCGGGCGGTGGCCGTCTTGAAAAGGACGTACGCGACGATGTAGACGGCCTGCGCGGAACAGGCGAGAACGACGGCTTGCATGGCGCACCTCCGGGGGTGAGGCTCCGGCCGGAGCCACGGTGCGGCCCGGCAGGCGGCACCCCATCTCCGCCGACCCGGCGATAACGCTGATGTAACGGATGGTGACATGGAGAAGGCGTCCGGCGATCCACGCCAAGGGACGGATAAAATGACCGGTTTGTACGCCTAGGTGAGCAAATGGCACGGACCTGCGATGGGGTGTTACACGTCGCCGCCCGCCGCTCCATCTCGACCATGTGGCGGAGTGAGCAAAAACATGGTCGAGGTTTCATATTTTCGCAATGCGCGGATCTTGCGGTAACTCGTACCATGAGCTCCGCGTCTGACGTCGAACCCGCCCCCGAAAGGCCGAGATCGATACGTCCATGGCATTGCCCGATCACTCACCGCAGGTGAATGATTGCGATGCGCGTCCGAGTTCCGATGGTGAGGTTCAGGTGACCGTGGGGATGGAACGGCTCGGTGACCCGTTCGGGTTCACCGGTGACGGCGATGGCGGCCGCCGGGCCCGTCGTGCCGTCCGCGAGCGTGCCGCGAAGGTCGTCGCGGACGAGATGCTGCTGGACGACATCGAGCTGATGGCCGCCGAGGGCGTCGCCAACGCCGTCCTGCACGGCACGGGGATCGTCACCGTGTCGGTCGCCACCGACGGCCGGCGGATCCGCGTCGACGTCACCGACGACGGCCCCGCCCAGGACGGCCCCCACGACGAGCCGCGCCTCGACCACGGGCGCGGCCTCACCGTCATCGACGCGCTCGCCGACGAGTGGGGCCTCGACCAGTCCCCCCGCCGCACCCGCCTCTGGTTCGTCATCGACGCGGACCGGCCTCCCACCGGCGCGTAGCACGCTCAGTCCGAGCGGTCCTGGAGTTCGCGGCGGAGGACCTTGCCGGTGGCGTTGCGGGGGAGCGCGTCGACGAAGTGGACGTCGCGGGGGACGGCGAAGCGCGCGAGATGGTCGCGGACGTGGGCGCGCACGGCGTCGGCGTCGAGGTCCTCCCCCTCGCGCAGGGCGATGTAGGCGGCGGCCCGCTGGCCGAAGCTCTCGTCCGGCACCCCGATCACCGAGACCTCCAGCACCTGCGGGAGCGCGCTCAGGACCTCCTCGATCGCGCTCGGGAAGACGTTCTCCCCACCCGAGACGATCATGTCGTCGTCGCGGCCCTGCACGAAGAGGCGGCCCTGCTCGTCGAGGTGCCCGACGTCGCCGAGGCTCATCAGGCCGTCGCGCATCTCCTTGGTGTCGCCGCTGGTGTAGCCGGCGAACGGCATCTCGTTGGCGGCGAAGATGCGTCCGGTGGTCCCGGCCGGGACGCGTTCACCGGACTCGTCCAGGATCGCGACCTTCGTCCCCGGCGGGGGCGTGCCCGCCGTGTCGGGACGGGCGCGCAGGTCGGCGGGCGTGGCGATGGTGACCCACGACGCCTCCGTCGACCCGTACATGTTGTAGAGGACGTCGCCGAACTCGTCCATGAACGCGGTGGCGAGCGTCGCCGGCAGCGCCGAGCCGCTGAGCGCCGCGATCCGCATCGAGGACGTGTCGTACTTGCGGCGCGCGGACTCCGGGACGTCCATCATGCGCTGGAGCATGACGGGGACGGCGACGAGCGCGGTCGCCCTGGTGGCCTCCAGCGTCCGGAGCGTCTGCTCGGGGTCGAAGCGGGACCGCAGCACGATCGTGGCGCGCAGCGGGATCGCCGCCTGGAGCATCGCGTATCCCCAGGTGTGGAACAGCGGCGCCTCGATGAACATCCGCTCGCGCACCCGGTACGGGATGCGGGACAGGACCGACACCATCGGCGACAGGCCCGGCCGCGAGTGCCGGTTGGCGCCCTTGGGACGGCCGGTCGTGCCGGAGCTGAGGACGACGGTCCGGCCCGCCTTCGCGGGCGGCGCGATCCTGGCGCCGGGCGCCGTGGCGATGAGGTTCTCCAGCTCGGAGTTGGGCCCGCCCGCCCCCACGGCGTGGACGGTCTTCGGGACGGCCGCGAGGAAGCCGGCGAACTCGGTGTCGGCGATGACGACCTCGGCCTCCTGCTCGCGCACGACGGTCACGAGCTGCTCGGTGCTCATCCCGGTGTTCAGCAGGATGGTGTCGGAGCCGAGCTTGCTGCACGCGACGAGCGTCTCGACCATGCCCCGGTGGTTGCGGCACAGGACCGCGACGCGGGGCGCGGTGCCGAACCGCCCGAGCGCGGCGGCCAGCCGGTCGGTGCGGGCGTCGACCTCGCCGTAGGTCAGCTCGCCCTCATCGTCGACGATCGCCACGGCGCCGGGGTCGCGGGCCGCGGTGGACACGAGCGTCCCGCCGAGCAGGGTGCCCCAGCGCCGCAGCGCGTTGAGCTGGCGGGCGACCCGCAGCGGCGGCCCGGGACGCCACATCCCGCTCCGGAAGAACATGCCGCCGGCCCGCACGACCAGCGCCACGCGGCGCCCGAACTCCGACGATCGTCCGCTCATCTGCCGCCTCCGACGCTTGGTGCGAGGTACGAGTCGACCGTACGGATAACCGCTTTCGCCCTCTTCTATGCCGGGCCACCTATTCGGGCGCGCGGTTGTCACGCGCCTGACAACCGGCGCGGTCAGGGGCGGGGGATGTTGCGGAGGTTGCTGCGGGCCAGGTCGAGCATCTTGCCGACGCCGCCGGTCAGGACGGTCTTGCCCGCGGAGAGCGCGAAGCCCTTAACCTGCTGCGCGGTGATGCGCGGCGGGAGGGACAGGGCGTTCGGGTCCGTGACGACGTCCAGGAGGTAGGGCCCCGGGGCGGCGAGGGCGGTCTCCATCGCGGCGCGGACGTCGGACGGGCGTTCCACGCGGGCCGAATCGATTCCCATGCAGGCGGCGATGGCGGCGTAGTCGACGGCCTCGTGGTCGGTCTCGTAGGCGGGGAAGCCGTCCACCATCATTTCGAGGCGCACCATGCCGAGCGACGCGTTGTTGAACAGGATGATCTTCACGGGGACGCGGTGGAGCTTGACCGTGAGGAGTTCGCCGAGCAGCATCGCGAGGCCGCCGTCGCCGGAGACGGAGACGACCTGGCGCCCGGGTGCGCCGTACTGCGCGCCGATCGCGTGCGGTAGCGCGTTCGCCATTGAGCCGTGGACGAACGAGCCCATCACGCGACGGCGGCCGTTGGGCGTGATGTAGCGGGCGACCCAGACGTTGCACATGCCGGTGTCCACGGTGAATATCGCGTCGTCGGCGGCGATGTCGTCCAGGACGTAGGCGACGTACTCCGGGTGGATCGGAATGTGCTTCTCGATGTCCCGCGTATATGCGGAGACGACGTTCTCCAGAGCGCGCGTGTGGCGGTGCAGCATGTCGTCCAAGTAGGACCGGTCGTGCTTCTGCTCGACCTTGCCAAGGACGAGCCGGAGCGTCTCCCCCACGTCGCCGTGCACGGCCAGATCGAGCGGTGTGCGGCGGCCCAGTTTCGCTGGGTCGTCGTCCACCTGGATGGTGTTCTTGCCCGGCAGGAATTGGTCGTAGGGGAAGTCGGTGCCCAGGAGGACGACCAGATCGGCCTCCTGCGTCGCCTCGTAGCAGGCGCCGTACCCGAGCAGGCCGCTCATCCCGACGTCGAAGGGATTGTCGTACTGGATCCGTTCCTTGCCGCGCAGCGCGTGACCGATCGGCGAGAGCAGCTTGTGCGCGAGCTGCATCACCTCGGAATGGGCGTCCTTGACGCCGCCGCCGCAGAACAGCATCACCTTGCGCGCCCGGTTGAGCGCCCCCGCGAGCTGCTCCACCTGGTCGGCCGGCGGCCGGACGATCCCCTTGCGGACGAGGAAGTCGTGCTCGCCGGTCGGCTCCGCGGTGTCCTTGCCCGCGACGTCGCCGGGCAGCGTCAGCACCGCGACGCCGCCGAGCCCGAGCGCCTGCTGGATCGCGGTCCGCAGGATGCGCGGCATCTGCTCCGGGGTGCTGATCGCCTCGCAGAAGTGGCTGCACTCGGCGAAGAGCCGCTCGGGATGCGTCTCCTGGAAGTACCCGCTGCCGATCTGCGCGCTCGGGATCTGGGAGGCCAGCGCCAGCACGGGCGCCCCCGACCGGTGCGCGTCGTAGAGGCCCTGGACGAGGTGGGTGTTGCCGGGGCCGCAGCTTCCCGCGCACACGGCGAGCCGTCCCGTCGTCTGCGCCTCGGCGGCCGCGGCGAAGGCGCCCGCCTCCTCGTTGCGGACGTGCACCCAGTCGATGCCGTCGGTCCGGCGGATCGCGTCCACGATCGGGTTGAGGCTGTCGCCCACCACGCCGTAGACGCGCCGTACGCCGGCCTGGCGCAGCACTTCGATGAACTGGTCGGCGACGGTCGCCATCGGCCCTCCCGAGCACGCTTCACTGATCCCGCATGATCCCCGCACGGGGGAGATTCCCGGTGATCTCCCCCTGACACCCACGTCTCAGCCGGGTTAAATAGTTAACTCATGAATCAGATGAGGGGATCGGATATGGCCGCGGAGGGCGGAGACGAGCCGGACTTCTGGTCGTTCGTCGATCTGGCGGGACGCAGGCTCTCGGAGGAGTTCGGGTTCCCGCACCCGCTCGCGACCCGGCTGCTGCTGACCCTCAACCGGGCGTCGATGATCGTCACCTACGACCTGGAGTCCACGGTGCACCGGCCGCGCGGGCGCTCGTGGGCGGGCTTCCGGCTGCTGTTCGTGACCTGGCTGGCGGGGCCGCTGGAGCCGGGCCGGGCCGCCACGCTCGCCGGGATGAGCAGGGCCGCGGTGTCCAACCTGGCGAAGACGCTGATCGCGGACGGGATGATGGACCGCGCGCCCGGAGAGCGGGACGGCCGGTCGGTGATCTTGTCCCTGACCGAGCACGGCCGGCGGGCCATGCTGGAGATCTTCGCCGGGCAGAACGAGCGCGAGCGGCAGTGGGCGGGCGTGCTGACCGAGGCCGAGCAGCACATGCTGATCATGCTGCTGGACAAGCTCATCGCCGGCCGGACGCAGTTCGACGCGCGGGAGCGGAGCTGAAGCGCGGCGGGACCGGTTAGGCCCTTCCCTGTGCGGGAGATGAGTCGTAGTGTCGGCACAAAATGGTTAATGCGTTAATCATCGGAGGCGAGGGAGCATGGCGCACTACCGCCGGGTCGGCCACGTGCCGCCGAAACGCCACACCCAGCATCGCCACGGGAACGGCGAGGAGCGGCTCTACTTCGAGGAGCTGATGGGCGAGGAAGGGTTCTCGTCCGACTCGTCGCTGCTGTACCACCGGGAGATCCCGTCCGCGATCGTCGACTCGCAGGCGTGGGACGTCCCGGACGCCTCCACAACGCCCAACCATCCGCTCAAGCCCCGCCACCTCAAGCTGCACGAGCTGTTCCCCAAGGAGACCTGGGCCGACACAGATGTCGTCACCGGGCGGCGCCTCATCCTCGGCAACAGCGACGTCCGCCTGTCGTACGTCGTCTCCATGGCGGACTCACCGCTGTACCGCAACGCGACCGGCGACGAGATCGTCTACATCGAGTCCGGCACGGCCACGGTCGAGACGGTCTTCGGGACGCTGCCCGCCAAGCAGGGCGACTACGTCATCATCCCGACGTCCACCACCCACAGGTGGCTGCCCACCGGCGACCAGCCGCTCCGCGCGTACGCGATCGAGGCGAGAGGCCACATCGCGCCGCCGAAGCGCTACCTGTCGCGCTACGGCCAGTTCCTTGAGCACGCCCCGTACTGCGAGCGCGACCTGCACGCCCCGGACGAGACCTTCCTGTCCGACGGCACGGACGTCGAGGTCCTGGTCAAGCACCGGGGCTCGCGGGGCGTCACCGGAACCCGCATGACCTATGCGCGGCACCCGTTCGACGTGGTCGGCTGGGACGGCTGCCTGTACCCGTTCACGTTCAGCGTCCACGACTTCGAGCCGATCACCGGGCGCGTCCACCAGCCGCCGCCCGCGCACCAGGTGTTCGAGGGCCACAACTTCGTCGTGTGCAACTTCGTCCCCCGCAAGGTCGACTACCACCCGCTGTCGATCCCGGTGCCCTACTACCACTCGAACGTGGACTCCGACGAGATCATGTTCTACTGCGGCGGCGACTACGGGGCGCGCAAGGGCTCGGGCATCGGGCCGGGGTCGGTCTCCGTCCATCCGGGCGGCTTCGCGCACGGCCCGCAGCCGGGCGCGTACGAGCGCAGCATCGGCGTCGAGTTCTTCGACGAGCTGGCCGTCATGGTCGACACCTTCCACCCGCTCGAACTCGGCGAAGGCGGCCTGGCCTGCGAGGACCCGGCCTACGCCTGGACGTGGGCGAAGGGGCGGTCATGATCCCGGCGTTCGCCCTCGGCCTCTGCGACGACGCGGCCGTGTTCCCGCCGGGTCTCGCCCCGCTCACCGACGCCGTCCCGGCCCACCGCCGGCACCGGTCGGCCCCCTACGCGGAACTCGTCGGCCCGCTCGTCCTGCCGGCGACCGCGCTGGGCGACCTGGACCGGCTGCTCGGCCCCGGCGATCCGCTCGACCTGTCGGTGACCGCGCCGGGCGGGCCGTGCGAGGCGGCCAAGTCCCTCGTGACGGCCGCCGGACTGCCGGTCGACCTGCGCGGGCTTGAGGTCGCCGTCCCGCCCGGGATGCAGCCGGACGAGTTCTTCCGCGTGCTCGGCCCCGTCCCCGTGCCGCTGTACGTCGAGGTGCCGAGGGACGACCGCCGGGCCGCGGTGATCGCCGCGGTGGCCGCGCGCGGCCACCGCGCGAAGTTCCGCACGGGCGGCGTGAAGGCCAACCTCTACCCGAGCACGGACGAGCTGGCCGCCGCGGTCAAGGCCGTGGTGGAGGCCGGGGTCCCGTTCAAGGCGACCGCGGGCCTGCACCATCCCGTCCGCAACACCGACCGGGAGACGGGCTTCCACCAGCACGGCTTCCTCAACCTGCTGCTCGCGACCGACGCCGCTCTGGACGGCCGCCCGCTGCCCGACCTCGCCGCCATCCTCGGCGACCGCGACGCCCGGTCCATCGCGTCCCGCGTGGCGCGGCTCGGCGAGGCCCGCACGATCGCCGCCCGCGCTCACTTCCTGTCGTTCGGGACGTGCAGCATCACCGACCCGCTGACCGAACTCGCGGACCTCGGCCTGCTCGCGGCCGCACTCCAGGAGACGTCCCGTTGACCCGTATCGACATCCCCGAAGACTCCCTCTTCGGTCTCGGCAACCTCCCCTACGGCGTGTTCTCCACACCTGGGACGCCCCCTCGCGCGGGCGTCCGCGTGGCCGACACCGTCGTCGACCTCACCTTCGTGGACGACGTCTTCGCCGCGCCTTGCCTGAACCCCTTCATGGCCCAGGGGCACGCACGCTGGGTGGAGGTCCGCGCCCGGATCCTGGATCTGGTCTCCGGTGACGTCCCGGACGCGGCCGTGCATCCGGTCGACTCGGTCACCCTGCACATGCCGTTCGAGGTGGCCGACTACGTCGACTTCTACGCGTCCGAGCACCACGCGTCCAACCTCGGCCGCCTCTTCCGTCCCGGCTCCGAGCCGCTCATGCCGAACTGGAAGCACCTTCCCGTCGGCTACCACGGCCGCGCGGGGACGGTCGTGCCGTCCGGGACGGACATCGTCCGGCCCACCGGCCAGCGCAAGGGGGAGGCAGCCCCCACGTTCGGCGGATCGCGCCGCCTGGACATCGAGGCCGAGGTCGGCTTCGTCGTCGGCACCCCGTCGCCGCTCGGCTCCCCCGTCGGCGCGGACGACTTCGGCGAGCGGGTCTTCGGGGCCGTCCTCGTCAACGACTGGTCGGCGCGCGACATCCAGGCATGGGAGTACGTGCCCCTTGGTCCGTTCCTAGGGAAGAGCTTCGCGACGTCCATCTCGCCTTGGGTCGTCCCACTCCTCGCTCTGGACGCCGCCCGCGTCGCCACCCCGCCGCAGACCCCGGAGC
>NZ_SMKH01000166.1 GCF_004348515.1 Actinomadura sp. KC345
CGCGACGCCCCGACCGCCCGCAGCAGCGCCAGCTCCCTGACCCGCGCGCTCACGAGCATCGTGAACGTGTTGACGATGATGAACGAGCCGACGAACACCGCGATCACGGCGAAGACCAGGAGGAACGTCCTCATCGCCCCGAGGACCGCCTTCAGCGGCCCGGCCTGCTCGCCGACGGCCGCGCGGCCGGTGACCGCCTCGACGCCCGGCGGGAGCGCCGCGGCCACCGCGTCCCGCAGCCGCTCCTGCGAGACGCCGTCGTCCCCGTGCACGACGATCCGCGCGTAGGCGCCCTGATCGCCCGTCCCCGGGGCGCCGGACAGCAGCCGCGCCGCGGCGCCGGGCGCGAACGCCGTCATCGAGAGCTGGTCGCCCAGCGCCGAGTCACCGACCTCGAACAGGCCCGTGAGCCGGAACGGCCGGGCGCCCGCCCGCAGGGCCACCGTGACCCGGTCGCCGACGCGGTACCCGGCGTCGCGGGCGGTCGTGACGTCGATCGCGACCTCGTCCGGTCCGGCGGGCGGCCTGCCGGCGCTGAGACGGGGGAGCGACAGGTCGGGATCGCCGTTCCACGCCACGCCGGTCTGGGGCTCGGCGCCGGCGAGCCGTCCCCGCCGGTCCACGACGGCGGCGAAACCCTCGACGACGCCGGCCGCCTTGGCGACGCCGTCCACCTCACGGACGGCCTCCAGCACCGGAGCCGGGACGGGACGCTCGGCCGCCCGCTCGCCCAGACCCGGCTCGAACGCGCGGTCGGTCCGGACGACCACGTCCGTGCCGCGCCCGAGATCGTCGAAGGCGCGGTCGAACGAGCGGTCCAGCGTGGCGGTGAACATCAGCGTCCCGGCGACGAACGCGACGCCGGCCACGATCACGACCATCGACAGCAGCAGGCGGGCGCGGTGCGCGACCAGCCCCCGGAGTACAAGCTTGAGCATGCCGCCGATTCCAGCCGGGCGGGGCGGTCCCGCGGCACCGCGAATGGTCGCGTCCGCCCCCTACGGACGGGCCCCATGACGCAACTTTCGTAGGGTGGCGGGCATGGTCCGGGTGCGTACGGTGTGGTTGTGCGCCTGCCTTCGCCGCGGCCCCTCCTCGCGCGGCTCCTTCCCCCTGGACGGCCCCGGGACCGGGTCGCCGACTCCGCCGTCGTGCTGGTCGGCGCGGCCCAGAGCTGCTGGACGGTCGCGGCCCCCGACGCGATGGTCCGCCCGCACGGAGGCGCGTCGCTGGCGCTGTTCCTGGTGCCCGCCCTCGCGCTGGTGTTCCGCCGCCGCGCGCCCATGGCGGTCGCGTGGGTCACCGCCGGGCTCGCCGTGCTCGTGTGGCTGGCGGAGCTGGCCGCGCCGGGGACGCTGCTGCGCGTGGACGCCGGCGGGTCCCTCGAACCGCCGGTCTGGTGGCCGCCGACCGCGCCGCTGGCCGCGTACGCGGTGATGGCGTTCCCCCGCGAGGGCGCCCGGCCCGTCTGGGTCCGCTGGCCGCCGGTGGCGGCGATGCTCCTCCCGATCGGGCTCCTGGACGACGTCCTCCCCGAATCCGCCCTGCGGCAGCTGAGCGCGCAGGAGACCGGAAGCGTCGACGGGATCGTCTTCCGCAGCATGGCCGTCGTGCTCGGCGGGGCGCTGGTCGGCATGTACGCCGCCGCCCGCCGCCGCGTCCTGCAGGGCCTCACCGAGCGGGCCGAACGCGCCGAGCGCGAGCGGCACCTGCTGGCCGAGCGGGCCCGCGCGGAGGAGCGCGCCCGCCTCGCCGCCGAGATGCACGACGTCGTGGCGCACCGGGTGACGCTGATGGTGCTGCAGGCGGGGGCGCTGCGCGTGCGGGCGCCGGACGAGCCGACCCGCGCGGCCGCCGAGGAGCTGCGCGGCACCGGCTGCCAGGCCCTCGAAGAGCTCCGCGACGTCATCGGGCTCCTGCGCCGCGACCCCGAGGCGGCGGCCGCGGCGGCCGCGGAGCCGCTGCCGGACCTGTCCGTGCTCGTCGCGGAGTCGGCGGCGGTCGGCGTCCCGGTCGAGCTGGCCGAGCACGGCGACCGTCCGGCCGCCTCGCCCGCCGTCGGCCGCACCGCGTACCGGATCGTCCAGGAGGCGCTGACCAACGCGCGCAAGCACGCCCCGGGCGCCGCCGTCCACGTGGAGGTCCGCTACCGCACGGCCGGTGTGACGCTGGTCGTGCGCAACGCCGCCGCGTCCCGCGAGCCGGACGCCGACCTCGCGGCCAGCGGGTCCGGGACGGGACTCGCGGGCCTCCGCGAACGCGTCGAGCTGATCGGCGGGACGTTCACGGCGGGCCCCGACGCGGGCGGCTTCCGCGTCGAGGCGTCCCTGCCCGCCTACCTGCCCGTCACCGAGCCGTCCTCGTGATCACGGTCCTGCTCGTGGACGACGAGCCGATGGTGTGCGCGCACCTGCGCACCATCCTCGGCGCGGCCGACGACATGGAGGTGGTCGGGGAGGCGCACGACGGGGCGGCCGGTGTCGAGGCGGTCGTGCGGTACCGGCCGCACGTGGTCCTCATGGACCTGCGGATGCCGGGCGTGGACGGCCTCGCCGCCACCGAGCGGATCGCCGCGCTGCGCACGCCGCCCGCCGTCGTCGCGCTGACCACGTTCGACGCCGACGAGTACGTCGTGCGGGCGCTGCGGGCCGGCGCGGCCGGCTTCCTGCTGAAGTCGACGCCGCCGCAGGACCTGGTGAAGCTCGTCCGGGTCGCCGCCGACGGGCACACCGTGATGTCGGCCGCCGCGACCGCGCGGCTGCTCGGCGCCGCCGACGCCCGCGCGGCCGGCCGCGACCGCGTCCGCGCGCTCGCCGGCGGCCTCACCGAGCGGGAGACGCAGGTGCTGGCCTGCCTCGGCGAGGGGCTGTCCAACGCGCAGATCGCCGGACGCCTCCACCTCAGCGAGGCCACCGTCAAGGGCCACGTCTCCCGCCTCCTCGACAAGCTGGGCTGCGCCAACCGGACCCAGGCCGGCCTCCTGGCCCGCGACGCCGGCCTGCGCTGACCCCGGTTCAGGTGCGGGAGCGGCGCACGCCGACGGCCAGGACGATCGCGCGGATCACCCAGACGGCCAGCGCGACCTGGAGGACGGCCAGGAACGCCGCGCCCGGCCCGGCCGTGAACGTCAGCACGAGGAACAGCGCGAGCAGCAGCGGGAAGGCCGGGAACGGCGGGCCGTGCCGGTGGCCCCGCGCCATGTGGCCGTGGCGATGGTGGTGGTGCCGCCAGGCCGGATGCCCCGGGCCGCCGAACATCACCGCCGCGCCCGGCCCCCACGGGACGGGCGCCGGCGCCTGCTTCTCCGGGTCGGGCACGCCGGTGGGCGCGGGCAGGTCGCGGACGAGGGCGCGCAGGTCGCCGCGCGTCTTGGCAGACAGCACGCCCTCCATGCGCTCGTCCAGCTCCCCGCGGTCCAGGCGTCCCGCCGCGAAGTGGTCGTGCATGGCGACCATGACCGCGTCGCGTTCGGCGTCGCCGATGCGGATCTCATCCTGGCGTACCACGGTCACTCCTCGGTGTCGTGGGTCGTCGGGCCCGCGTCGTCGGTGCCGTCCGTGCTCTCCAGGTCGTCGGCCAGGATGCGGTAGAGGTCGCGCCGCGCGTCCGAGAGGACGTCTTTGGCCTGCGCGACCTGCTCCGCCGACCCGGAGTGGACGATCTGCATCACCGCGGCCCCCGTCTGCGCGGCCTGCTTGAACAGCTCGGGGACGCCCTCGCCGTAGTCGGGCGTCATCTCCGCCCACGGCTCGGACAGCCGCGCGGCGTTCTCCTCGACGTACGCCCGGCCCTCGTCGGTGAGGTGGAACGACCGCCGGCCGCCCTCCTCCTCGCCCGCGATCAGGCCCTCGTCCGCGAGCTGCTGGAGCGCCGGGTAGACCGCGCCCGGACTCGGCTTCCACGCCTCGCCGCTGCGCTCGTTGATCTCCTGGATGATCTGGTAGCCGTTGCGCGGCTCCTCGGCGAGCAGGACGAGGATCGCCGCGCGGACGTTCCCCTTGCGCGCCTTGGGCCCCCGTCCCCACGGGCCGCCTCGTCCGCGCGCCCAGGGCGGCCGGGGGCCGGGGCCGAAGCCGCCGGGCGGGCCCCACGGCCCCGGACCGGGCCCGCCGCCGAACAGCCAGCCGAGGTTCGGGATGTCGCCGCGTCCCCAGGGGCCGCCGTGCCCATGCCTGTGTCCCATGTTCTGCACCACCTTCTGAGATCTCTCTATGATCTCTCGCGATACGCCAACGATATATCGTAGACGTACGGTTCGGCCAGATCGTTCCCGGGAAAATCTCTTCTCACGGCGGGAGAACCGGCGAGCGAACCGGACAAGGTCCCCGGATCGCCGCACCACCGTCTGATCGCGGAAAACCTGGGTAACAGCCGTTTGGGGAGGACGATGGGCGCACAGGAAGCGGTGACCGTGCCGGACACGGTGCTCACGACGGAGGCGGCGGGCCGGACGCGGCCGAGCGCCCGTAAGGAGCTGCTGCTCGGCCTGCTGCTGTTCGGCGTGTACTTCCTGGTGACCAGGCTTCCCGAGCATGCCAGGACGGGTCCGGCGCGCGAGCACGGCCTTGCCATCTACGACCTCGAAAAAGCCCTGAACATCGACATCGAGCTGTCCCTCAACGGGTGGCTCGCCGAGCAGGGCATTGTGCGGGTGCTGGCGAACTACGAGTACGCGATCACCTATATCGCCAGCGCGCTCGCCCTGCTGATCTGGCTGTTCTTACGCCACCCCGAGCGGTACCGGACGGCCCGCAACGCGTTCATCCTGATGAACCTCGCCGGCCTCACCTGCTTCGTCCTGTACCCCGTCATGCCGCCGCGGCTCATGCCCGAGCTCGGGTACATCGACACCGTCTACCTCGGCGGCACCTGGGGGTCGTGGGGCTCGCCGCTGGTCGAGCACGCCGACCAGCTGGCGGCGGTGCCGTCGCTGCACATGGCCTGGACGATGTGGGTCGGCGTCGAACTCGCCCGCGTGAACGCCAAACGCTGGGTGCAGGTCGTCAACGTCGTGCACATCCTGGTGACGCTCTACGTCATCATGGCCACCGCGAACCACTTCCTCCTGGACGCGTTCGCCGCCGTGCCCTTCGTCGCCGTCCCCGTGTACATCGCCGAGCGCATGTCCCGTCCGCGGGCGGCGAAGGTCGAGGGACCGGACGCGTTCTTCATGGCGGTGGAGACGCCCGAGGCGCCCCAGCAGGCCGGCGGCGTCATCGTGCTGGACACCTCGGGCCGCGAGGTCGGCCGCGCCGACCTCGTCCGGGAGATCCGCGCGCGGATCGACGGGCTGCCCCGGTTCCGCCAGCGGCTCGCCGGACGCGGCCGCTGGCGCCGCCCCGCCTGGCGCGACCACGCGCCCGTCGACTGGGAATGGCACGTCGCCGAACGCCGCGTCGACGGCATGGCCGGCCTGCGCGCCGCCGTCGCCGAACTCCAGTCCGAGCCCCTGCCGCTGGACCGGCCGCCGTGGCGCATGGTCGTCATGAAGGGCGCCGAGCCCGGCCGCACCGCCGTCGTGTACCTGATGCACCACGTGGTCGCCGACGGCGTCGGCATCGTCGCGCAGGCGGTGTACCTGATGGAGCCGCGGCCCGAGCCCGTCCCCGCGCCGCCGCGCAGGCCGCTGCGCAGGGCCCTGGCGACCGTGGTCGGGCTCGGACAGCTCGCGGGCGCCGTCACCCGCCCGGAGCGGCTGCCCGCCGCGGCCGCGTCCGAGCGCCGGTACAGCACCATGCACCTCCCGCTGGCGGAGGTCCGGGACATCGGACGCCGCTACGGCGCCCGCGTCACCGACGTCGTCCTGTGCGCGGTCGCGGGCGCCCTGAACCGTGCAGTCAGCGAGGAGGACGGGCGGCCCGGCACGTGCCGCGTCGCGGTGCCGCTGATGATGCGGCCCCCGGGCAGCGCCATGGTCGGCAACCACACCACCGCCGTCATGGTGGACCTGCCCACCGGCAAGATGGCCGAGACCGACCGGCTCGCCCTGATCGCCGAGCGCGGCCGCGTGCTGCGGTCCGGGACCCGGGCGCAGGCCGCGTGGTTCGTCATGCGGCAGGCGGGACGGCTGATGCCGCCGCCGCTGCACGCCCGCTTCGCCCGCATGTCCTACAGCGGCCGCTTCCTGCAGGGGACCGTGTCGAGCCTGCCCGCCACCGACCGGCCGCAGCGCCTGGCCGGCGCCCCGCTCACGGCCGTCTACCCGATCGTCCCGCTCGCGCCCGGCGCGCCGTTCTCGATCGCCGGGCTGGGCATCGACGGCGAGCTGTGCTTCGGCCTCTCGCTCGACCCCGGGCTGACCGACGACGCCGACGCGCTGATGGCGGCCGTCGGCGACGTGATCGAGGAACTGCGCGACGCGGCGGGGTGACTCACACGCTGTGCATGGCTTACACGCTGTGCTTGGCTTACACGCTGCGCATGGCGCGCATGGACTCCTTGAGCGAGCCCATCGTCGCGAACACCGCGGTCGGCTCGTAGCCGCAGTGCGCCATACAGTTGGCGCACCGGTCGTCGCGTCCGCGGCCGTAGGCGTCCCAGTCGGTCGTCTCGACGAGCTCCCGGTAGGTGTCGACGTAGCCGTCGTCCATCAGGTAGCAGGGCCGCTGCCAGCCCTTCAGCGAGTACGACGGGATCGCCCACGCCGTGCAGCGGAAGTCGGCCCTGCCTTCGAGGAAGTCCAGGAACAGCGGCGAGTGGTTGAACCGCCAGCGCTTGCGGCGGCCGTCCGCGAACGCCTTGCGGAACAGGTTCCGGGTCTCCTGCACACCCAGGAAGTGGTCCTGGTCGGGCGCCTTCTCGTAGGCGTACGCCGGCGAGATCATCATCTGGTCGACGCCCAGGTCGTCGTTGAGGTAGTCGAGGACGTCGATGACGGTCTGCGGGGTGTCGGTGTTGAACACGGTCGTGTTCGTCGTGACCCGGAACCCCCGCTCTTTGCACATCCTGATCGCGTCCACCGCCTGGTCGAACACGCCCTCCTTGCAGACGGACGCGTCGTGCCGCTCCCGCAGCCCGTCGATGTGCACGGCCCACGCGAAGTAGCGGGACGGCTCGAACCGGTCGATCTTCTTCGGGATCAGCGCCGCGTTCGTGCACAGGAACACGTACCGCTTCATCCTGACCAGCTCGGCGACCAGCTCGCCGATCCGCGGGTGCATCAGCGGCTCGCCGCCCGCGATCGACACCATCGGCGCGCCGCACTCGCGGACCGCCGCGACGGCCTGCTCGACCGGCATCCGCTGCTTCAGCACGTCCGCCGGGTGCTGGATCTTCCCGCAGCCCGCGCACGCCAGGTTGCACGCGTACAGCGGCTCCAGTTCGAGGAGGAGCGGGAACTTCGACCGTCCGGCCAGCCTGTTGCGCAGGACGTATCCGCCGACCCGCAGGCTCTGACGCAGTGGCATAGCCATGTCTCACGCACCTTTCAGGTACCGGCCGAGGGCCGACAGCGGGAACACCAGCCGGTACAGGTGGTAGTTGATGTAGAAGTCGCCGGGGAAGCCGGTGCCGGTGAAGTGGTCCTCGTCCCATGTCCCGTCCGGGCGCTGGCGCTCGGCCAGCCAGCCGATCCCGCGCTCGACGGCCCGGCCGCGCTCACCGGCGGCGAGCAGCGCCATCAGCGCCCACGCGGTCTGCGACGGCGTCGAGACGCCCTGCCCGACCCACGACCGGTCGCGGTAGGAGCGCAGGTCCTCGCCCCAGCCGCCGTCGTCGCGCTGGTGGCGTTCCAGCCACCGCACCGCGTCCCGGATCGCGGGCTTGCCGGGCCGGACGCCGGCCGCGATCAGCGCGGGCACGACGGCCCCGGTCCCGTACACGTGGTTCGCCCCCCAGCGGCCGAACCACGATCCGTCCGGCTCCTGCGCCTTCAGCAGCCACACCACGGCCCGCTTCACCGTCAGCGAGTCGGCCATGCCGCGGTGCGACATCGCCTCCACGACGTGCGCGGTGACGTCGGCGGACGGCGGGTCGATGACCTCGCCGAAGTCGCAGAACGGCAGCTTGCGGCACAGGTCCCGGGTGTTGTCGGCGTCGAACGCGCCGAACCCGCCGTCCCGGGACGCCATCCCGGCCATCCAGCGGACGCCCCGCTCGATCGCCGGCTCCGCCTTCGGGTGCTGGACGCGGTTGAGCGCGATGACCGCCTCGGCGGTGTCGTCGGTGTCGGGGTAGCAGTCGTTGTCGAACTCGAACGCCCAGCCCCCCGGCGGCAGGTCCGGGCGGCGCACCGACCAGTCCCCGGGCCCCGTGACCTCCTCGCCGATCACCCAGTCCGCGGCCCGCTCCAGGGCGGGGTGCCCGGACGGCAGGCCGGCGTCGGCCAGCGCGTTCATGGCGAGGACGGTGTCCCAGACGGGGGACTGGCACGCCTCGATCCGCCGCCCCTTCTCGTCCCGGATCGTGAAGCGTTCGAGGCCGTCGAGGCCGCGCCGCACGACGGGATGGTCGATGCCGTACCCGAGGAGGTTCAGCGCGAGCAGCGAGTACACCATGGGCGGCTGGATCCCGCCCCACGAGCCGTCCCGCTCCTGCCGCGCGATGATCCAGTCGGCCGCGCGGCGCAGCGCGGCCCGCCGCAGCGGCTTCACGGGCCGCCGCTCGTACACGTGCAGGGCCCTGTCGAGCGCCTCGAACGCCTCGTCCCACCCCGGCAGGCCCGGCGCCCGGCGCCTCGGGACGTGGTAGTCGGGCGTCAGCTCGTCCAGCCCGAACGGCAGCGGCCGGACGGGACGGAACGCGCCCACGACCGCCAGCGGCACGATCGTCTGCCGCGCCCAGCACGCCCAGTCGTAGACGTTCAGCGGGAACCAGCGCGGCAGGAACATCATCTCCGGCGGCAGCACCGGCAGGTCGTCCCACGGCCACTCGCCGAACATCGCCAGCCAGAACCGCGTGAACACGCGGGTCGCCGGGACGCCGCCCTCGCTGCGGATGTAGGCGGCGGCGCGGATCATGTGGCCGGCGTCCGGCGGGTCGCCGGCGAGCCGCAGCGCCGTGTACGCCTCGACGGTCGTGGACAGGTCGGGCGGGCCGTCGTGGAACGTGGCCCAGGTGCCGTCCGGCGCCTGCTGCGACCGGATCCAGCGTGCCGTCTCGCCCGTGTCGCCGCTCGTGCGGATGCCGAGGAACTCGCGCAGCAGCAGATCCTCGGCGTCCATCGTCACGTTGGTCTGCAGCTCGCCCTTCCACCAGCCCTCCGGCGACTGGAGCAGCAGGAGGTGCTCGCGCGCGGCCTCCAGGGCCTCGGCCGCCGTCCGGGTTCCGGTGCCCGCCTCCACCGCCGTCATCAGTGATCCCTCCCGGTGACGAAGTCGGCGATGTGCAGGTAGTCGTTGCGGACCGTGTCGGGCAGCCTGGCCGCGATCAGGTGCTCGGCGGCGCGCTGGATGCGGCTCTCGGCCTCCATCTCGGCCCAGGCGCGCCCGCCGGCCGCCTCCACCAGCGCGGCGGTCTCGGCCAGCGCGTCCTCGGACAGGTCGTCGCCCGACCGCGCGGGACGCGCGTACAGCTCGACGAGCTGCGCGGCCTCGGGCGTGTCGGAGTTCAGCGCGGCCACGACCGGCAGCGACATCTTGCGGGACCGCAGGTCCGACATGGCGGGCTTGCCGGTGCACGCGGGGTCGCCCCAGATGCCGAGCAGGTCGTCGGCGAGCTGGAAGGCGATCCCGAGGTCGGCCCCGAACGCCTCCAGCGCGGAGGCGAGATCCTCGGACGCCCCGTCCAGGACGGCCCCGATCGAGCACGAGCACGCCAGCAGCGCCGCGGTCTTGTCGGACGCCATCGACACGCACTCGTCCAGGCTGATCCGCTTCTGCGTCTCGAAGTCCATGTCGAGCGCCTGGCCCGCGATGAGGCGGCGCGTGGCGGCGGCCAGCGCGCGTGCCGCCCGCGCCGAGCCCTGGCCGGGCGCCTCCAGCAGGACCTCGCCGGCGAGGGCGAGAAGCGCGTCCCCGGCCAGGATCGCCGACGCCTCGCCGAACACCGTCCAGGCCGCCGGGCGGTGCCTGCGGGTCCGGTCGCCGTCCATGATGTCGTCGTGCAGGAGCGAGAACGCGTGGGTCAGCTCGACCGCGACCGCGCCGGGCAGGGCGCTCTCCTGCGGCGCCACGGCGGCGCGGGCCGACAGCAGCGCCAGGGCCGGGCGCAGCGCCTTGCCCGCGGGCGCGTTCTGCGGACGGCCCTCCTTGTCCGTCCACCCGAAGTGGTAGGCCGCGACACGGTAGGTGCGCGGATCGAGCCGTCCGACCGCGGCGCGCAGCGCGCCGTCGACCAGCTCGCGGACGTCGGTCATCGAAACCGGTTCGGCAGTCACCGGTCCCTCACCCCCTCCAGGTGGCGGCGGACCAGGCGCGCGGCGGTGAGGCCGCTGCGCACTGCTCCTTCCATGGTGTCGGGCCAGCCCGTGTCGGTCCACGCGCCGGCCAGGAACAGTCCCGGCGCCCGCGTCGCCGCGCCGGGGCGGGCGCCCGCGCTGCCGGGACGCTGCCGGAACGTCGCCCGCCGCTCCCGCGTGACGAACAGGTCCCGGACCCGCGCGTCCCGCGCGGCGGGAAACAGCCGCCGCAGCTCAGGGACGAACCGGGCGCGTATCTCGGCGGTCGGCATGTCGATCCAGCGATCGGCGGCCGACAGCGAGATCGCGAGGTACTGGCCGCGGCGGAGCCCGCCGACCTCCGTGCGGTCGAACACCCACTGCACGGGCGAGCCGACGGCGGCGGCGAACGGCTCGTCCATGACCTTCCGGTCGTAGACGACGTGCACGTTGACGATGGGGCTTGCGTCCAGTTCGGGCCAGCGCAGCGGGTCCGGCAGCGCCTGCGCGGGCAGCAGCCGCGCCGCCGCCTCGTGCGGCACCGCCATGATCACCGCGTCGGCGGCCACCGGGACGCCGTCCACGACGACCTTCGGGTCGGTGGTGACGGCCTCGACCTTCGCCTTGAGCCGGACGGTCCCGCCCATCTCCGCGATCCGCCGCAGCGCCGGGCCGCCGTGCAGCTCCTCCAGCGGGACGAGCGGAAGCCCGATGTCGGCGGCGTCGGCGCGCCCGAACAGCGCGCGGCGGCAGACCATCGCCGACAGGCCGAGCGCCGCGTCGTCCACCTCGGCGTTCAGCGCGGAGGTGAGGAACAGCCCCCACAGCGCCTGCCGCGCCCAGGGCCGCTGCCCGCGGTCGGCCAGCCACGCGCCCGCCGAGACGGCGTCGAGCGCCGGATCGGACGGGTCGAGCCTCTGCAGCCCGATCGACGCGCGCACCGCCCGGATCCGGTCGGCCGCCGACAGCGGCGCGTACCCGGCCAGCGCGGGCAGCAGGTGCAGCGGGCTCGGCAGCCGCGACCGTCTCAGCCGCGCCGCCTCGGCACCGGGCAGCAGGACGGGCACGTCGAACCGGTCCTGCATCTCCACCAGGTGGTCGGCGCGCAGCCTGCGCAGCAGCCCCTGGTACGCCGAGCAGCACCTCAGGAAGACGTGCTGGCCGTTGTCGACGCTCAGCTCGTCCCGCAGGAACGAGTGCGTGGCGCCGCCCAGCCAGGGGCGCGACTCCACCAGGGTGACCGGCACCCCCGACTCCTGGAGCGCGAGCGCCGAGCTGATGCCCGCGAGCCCGCCGCCTATGATCACGACGCTCACCGCTCCACCCCCGACAGCGCGCGGGCCGCCACGACCGCCTTCTGCCACGTCGGCAGCGACATCCGCGTGTTCAGCGCGATCGACGGCTGGGCCGCGATGTTGT
Organism: Actinomadura sp. KC345; assembly: GCF_004348515.1. Taxonomy (GTDB): domain Bacteria; phylum Actinomycetota; class Actinomycetes; order Streptosporangiales; family Streptosporangiaceae; genus Spirillospora. The sequence continues at coordinate 11,735 of NZ_SMKH01000166.1, forward strand.
CCAGCAGCCGCCGGTAGATGCCCGCCATCGCCGCGGTGCAGGCGGCGCTGCGCCGGTCCAGCAGCGGCAGCAGCCGCAGGCCCTCGGCGTACCAGGCACGCGCCCGCTCCGCCTGGAAGCCGATCAGCTCGTTGAGCCGCCACGGCGGGTCGACGAACGTGCCGGACTCGTCCAGCTCCAGCGTGCAGCGGAACCGCTTCAGATCCTCCGCGGGAAGGTAGATCCGCCCGGCCAGCCGGTCCTCGCGCAGGTCCCGCAGGATGTTGGTGAGCTGGAGCGCGACGCCGAGCGAGTCCGCGAGGCCCTCCGCCCGCTGCCGGCCGTCCGAGCCGAACACGCCCAGCGACAGCCGCCCGACCGTCCCGGCGACCCGCTGGCAGTAGCGCAGCAGGTCGTCGAAGGTGTCGTAGTCGGCGCCGCGGACATCGTCCTCGCACCCGTCGATCAGCTCGTCGAACGCCTCCAGCGGGATCGGGTACCGGCCCGCCGCGTCCGCCAGCGCGGTCAGCACCGGGTGCCCCTCCAGCGCGGCGACGTCGGCCCGCCGCCGCAGCACGTCCTGCACGGTCGCCAGCCGCTGCCGCGACCGGTCGAGCAGGTCGAGCCGCACGCAGGCGGGCTCCGGGCCGTCGCCGACGTCGTCGACGCCGCGGGCGAACGCGTAGATCGCGCTCATCGCCCGCCGCTTCGGGACGGGCATCAGCCGGATCCCGTAGGAGAAGTTCCGGGCCTCCTCCCGCACCACCCGCTCGCAGTGCCGGTACGCCTCAACGACCCGTTCGGAACGCTCGCAGGTCTCCGAAACCGTCATCACTTCGCTCCCCACTTTCCGGCCGTGTGCGCCCACCGGGCCACGACTCCGGGCCGCCGTGGGCGCAGCGGGCGCGCCAGCACGTCGTAACGGCCGCGCGCCAGCGCCGACAGCGCCTCGCGGCCTCCGGCCACGTAGCCCGCCACGGCGAACCGCGCCCATCCGGTCAGGCCCGCCAACAGCGGCGCGGCCCCGCGTTCCAGCAGCTCGGCGGCGCGGCCGGCCTCCAGCGCCAGGACGCCGCGCAGGCGCGTCGGCGTCACCGGCCGCGCCAGGTCGTCCTCGCCGCAGCCGAACCGCCGCAGATCCTCCCCGGGCAGGTAGATCCGCCCGTTCCGGTAGTCCTCCCCGGCGTCCTGGCAGTGCTCGACGAGCTGCAGCGCGGTGCAGACGTCGTCGGACGCCGCCACCAGCGCGGGCCGGTGCACGCGGAACAGGTGGAGGACGATGCGTCCCACGGGCGCGGCCGACAGGGCGCAGTAGCCGGCGACGTCCGCGAACGTCTCGTACCGGTGGACGGTCTGGTCCTGCCGGTTGGCCCGCACCAGGTCGCGGAACGGCTCCTCCGGGAGCCGGTGCGCGTGCACCGTCCCGGCCAGCCTCCGTAACTGCGGCAGGTTCGGGGTCCGTCCGGCGAACACGCGGTCCAGGTCGTCGTCCACGAGGCCGAGGAGCTTGGTGCGCTCCTCCCGCGGCGCCTCGTCGCCGATGTCGTCGACGAGGCGCGCGAAGCCGTAGACGGCCCGCAGCCCGGTGCGGTGCCGGACGGGCAGCAGCCGCGCCGCGACCGGGAAGTTCTCCCGGGCGGCGAGCCGGTCCAGCGCGCGGTCGTGCTCGTCGGCGCTCCAGGGCGATTCAATGATCACCTTGATGGGATCGACCGGACCGGCACTAGAGAAACTCTGGCCGAGGTATGGACTTCTTGAAACGGTGCGTGCCGGACCCGGACCGTTCCTCAGCCACCGGCGCCCCGAAGGTTGACCTTTCCTCTCCGACGTGCGATAACGGTGTTACGTCAAAAAAACGTCGTTACCGAGGATGACCGATGGCCGAAGACGGGGCGGAGGACACCGCGGCTCCGAACGCGTTCGCGCTGGCGCAGCGGCAGGGCGACGAGGCGATCCGCACGACGCTGCTGGACGCCGCGAGCCGCCTCCTGGCGGCCGAGGGCCCGCAGGCGCTCGCGCTGCGCCGGATCGCCGTCGAGGTCGGCTGCTCCACCACCGTCCTGTACCGGATGTTCGGCGGGAAGTCCGGGCTCACCGAGGCCCTCTACATCGAGGGCTTCCGGCGGTTCCGCGAGCGCCTCGCCGCCGTCCCGCCCGACCCCGACCCGCGCGTCCGCCTGCACGCACTGGGCCTCGCCTACCGGGACAACGCGCTCGCCGAACGCAACTACTACGGGCTCATGTTCGGCGAGCCGGTCCCCGGGTTCCGGCCCGGAGAGAAGGCCCTGCTCACCGCGCTGTCCGCCTACGCGATCCTGGAGGACGCGGTGGCCGCCTGCGCCGCCGCCGGCCTGCTCATCGACGCCGACCCGCGGCACGTCGCCGTCTCGTTCTGGGCGAGCGTCCACGGTTTCGTGAGCCTGGAACTCAACGGCCACCTGCCCGACGCGGACGCGATCCTCGACACCCTCATGAACGGCATCTCGTCCGGCTTCTTCGCCACTCCCCGGAAGTGAGGTCACCATGGCCAACCCCTACCTGGAAGGGCTCCTCGCCCCCGTCACCGAGGAGGTCACCAGCCACGACCTTCCCGTCACGGGACGGATCCCCTCCGGCCTGCGCGGCCGCTACCTGCGCATCGGCCCGAACCCGCTCGGGGTCGAGGACGACTCGTCCTACCACTGGTTCGCCGGCGACGGCATGGTGCACGGCATCCGGCTCCGCGACGGCCGCGCCGAGTGGTACCGCAACCGCTGGGTCCGCTCGCAGAAGGCGGCGGAGCGGCTCGGCGAGCGATGGCCCGCCGGTCCCGTGGTCGAGAACTTCGACTTCGCCCCCAACACCCACGTGATCCAGCACGCCGGAGACACCCTCGCGCTCGTCGAGGCCGGGGCCAGGCCGTACCGGCTCGACCACGAGCTGAACACGCTTGGCCCATGCGACTTCGGCGGGACCCTCAAGGGCGGCTATACGGCCCACCCCAAGGAGGACCCTGCCACCGGCGAACTGCACGCCATCGGGTACTTCTTCGGCTGGGAGCACCTTGAGTACACCGTGCGGAGCGCGGCCGGGGAGATCGTCCGCTCGGTGGAGATCCCGGTGTCGGACGGCCCGATGGTCCACGACTTCGCGCTCACGGAGAAGTACGTCGTCATCTACGACCTGCCCATCACGTTCTCCATGGAGATGGCCGAAGCCGGGGCGGGCCTCCCGTACGCGTGGAACGACGCCCACCCCGCACGCGTCGGCGTGATGCCGCGCGACGGCGGGGTCGGCGACGTCCGCTGGATCGACATCCCGCCCTGCTGGGTCTTCCACACCCTCAACGCCTTCGACGACGGTGACCGCGTGGTCGTGGACCTGGTCCGCTTCCCGAGCTTCATGCACGGCGGCAGGCTGGAGGGCAACCCGCCGCCGGCCCTGGACCGTTGGACGATCGACCCCGCCGCGGGGAAGGCCGTCCAGGAGACCGTCGACGACCGCGCCCAGGAGTTCCCGCGCGTGGACGAACGGCTCACCACGCGCCGCCACCGGTACGGCTACACGGTGGCCGACAACGTCGTCGAGACCGAGGGCGGCGCGGGCCTGATGAAGCACGACTACGAGCGCGGCTCGTCCGAGACGCGGCCGTTCCCGGCGGGCTCGGGCGTCGGCGAGGCGGTGTTCGTCCCGTCCGCGCCCGACTCCGCCGAGGACGACGGCTACCTGATGACCCTGGCGTTCGATCGCGCCCGGCAGACCACCGACCTGGTCGTCATCGCCTCACAGGACTTCACCGGCGAACCCGTCGCGACCGTCCACCTCCCGGTCCGCGTCCCCCTGGGCTTCCACGGCTCCTGGGCACCCGACCTCGACTGAGCCTCAGGGCACGCGGGGGAGAAGCCGGAACGCCACGTCGAGCGGGCGGCCTCCGGTCCGGCCGCCGCCCTCGGCCGTCCAGACCTCCGACAGGACGGCCGTGACGAACCCCCACGCCTCGACCCGCTCCCGGGGCAGCCCGAGCCCGTCCGCGAGCTGCTCGACGCGGGCGGGCACGAGCTTGAGCAGGGCGTCGTCACGGTCGTCCGGGTCGGGGTTGTACAGCAGCGCCCCGGCGTCGTACCCGCGGTCGCCGACGTAGCCGTGCGGGTCGATAGCCAGCCACGGCTCGCGGCCCGCCCGCAGGACGTTGTCGTGGTGCAGATCGCCGTGCAGGACGACCCGGTCGGACGCGTCGGCGCACAGCTCGCCGAACAACCGCCCGGCCCGCTCGACCAGACGGCGGGGCAGGGGGTCGTCCCCGGGGAAGCGCCGCAGGTGAGCGGAGAAGGAGGCGCTCTCGGTGGACAGGTCGGGCAGCGGGCAGCCGGGCGGCGGCGGCCGGTGCAGGTTCCGCATCACGTCGATCACCGCGGCCGTGGCCTCCTCGTCGTGGCCGGGGACGAGGGAGCGCGCGAGCGTCCCCGGGGCGGCCCGCTCCAGCAGCAGCGCGCCGCGCGCCGGGTCGTGGTCCAGCAGCCGGACCGCGCCATGGCCACCGTAGAACTCCAGGGTCGCCGCCTCGATGGCGAGGTGGCCGGGTTCCGGAGGGCCGAGCTTGAGCACCGCCGCCGAGCCGTCCTCCCGCGTCGCCTCGGCGACCCAGTGGAAGCTCAGCTCGAACGGGGCGCCGACGCGCAGCCGCCAGGCGCGGGCGACGGCGTCCACGATCGAGGGGAGGTCGTCGAGCCAGCGGCGGCCGGCGGCGCCCCAGACTTCGAGGGC
>NZ_SMKH01000167.1 GCF_004348515.1 Actinomadura sp. KC345
ACACTGCTCAACCGATTCCTGCACAGTCCCCCAACCTCCAGTCCCCCACCACACCCCACGGGGCGAGGTGATGGCTTCGGGAGATACCCCCTTGGAGGGCACGGTGTGCCAGGTGAGCACCCCTCCAGCCGGGGCGTGGCAGGGGCCTCGGTGTGCGATGGCGGACGGGTTTTAGCCTCGGAAAGCCCGACCTCGGCCACGCCGGTGAGTCCGCGCATGGGCGTGCCTCAGGAGAATCCGACGGGCGCCGCGACCGGCCCCGCGTCCGTCAGGCCGCGCCGCCAGACCAGGTCCTCGACCGCGACACCCGGCCGCAGGCCCGGCACCCGCGCCGAGAGGGCCCGGAGTGCGGCGGTCAGCTTCGGGGGTCACCTCTCCCTGCGACTCGGCGCGCTCATTCACCACCATCCGGGTCGCCGCCATGCGGCGGATGTTCGTTCGCGAGTTTCCGGTCGTTCTCGGCCCACCTGCGGTGCCGGGTGGCGGCTTGCAGATGCAGGTCGGCCTCCTCCGGGTGGGCGGCGGCCATCCGTTCGAGGAGTTGCGCGGCCCGGTCATGCGCGTGCGCCGAGGAGATCATCGCCTCACGCGCGTACTCCGCGGTCTCTCGCGTGCGCACCGCACGCGGCTCACCATGCGCAGGGCCGTCCGGCAGCACGGCGGCGCCGCCTTCGGCCTTCCACCGGCTCCCGCGCGCCTTCACCCGGAGCGCGCGGTCTTCGCTGCCCATACCAGCCAGCCCGACGCCCGAGCCCGTCGCTCAACCAGCCCTCCAGACACGTCCGGCTACCTACCCCACCGCCCCTCAAATCAGCCCCAAGATTGAGTGAAGTCGAGCGTGCCCGATCCGCGCCGATCATGGCTGTGAACACGGCCTGCGGACTTGGCGCCCGGCGGGGTGCGGGCGGGTCGGTGCCGGCCCAGATAGAAGCGGTTCCTTGGTCGTCGGTGCATTCCGAGGTGACGCCGTAGGGCTGCTGTACGGAGTCGTGTCGTGATCATCTCTCCCCTGGTCAGAGGGGTCGCGCGTGGTCGCGGAGAGGCGATGACCGATCATGGAGAACGTGGTGATTCCCGAGGCCCTCTCGCTCTACACCACCGATGACGTGCGGATCGACGCAGGTCATCGGTGGGGCGACGGCGATCTGTGCTTCATCCTGGCGCACGGCTTCACGTGCTCGTGGCGGCACGCCGCCCTCCGCCGCATCGCCGGTGCCCTCAACCGGCGCGGCGGGGTCATCGCGCTCGACTTCCGTGGCCACGGCAGGTCCGGTGGGCAATCCACCGTCGGTGACCGCGAGATCCTCGACCTCGACGCGGCGGTCGCGGCTGCGCGCCGCCGGGGATACGGGCGGATCGCCGTCGCGGGGTTCTCCATGGGCGGTGCCATCGCCGTCCGGCACGCGGCATTGCACGGCGGGGTGGACGCGGTGGTCTCCGTCAGCGCGCCGGCCCGCTGGTACTACCGCGACACGGTGCCGATGCGGCGCGTGCACTGGGCGATCGAGCGACGCGTCGGGCGGCTGGCTGTGCGCCTGGCCCGCGGGACCCGGATCGCTCCACGAGGATGGGACCCCGTGCCAAAGGCTCCATTCGAGGTCGTCGGCCGGATCGCCCCCGTACCGCTCCTGGTCGTGCACGGGGACGCCGATCCGTTCTTTCCTCTGGAACATGGCCGGCAGTTGTACGGCGCCGCCCGCGACCCACGTGAACTGTGGGTGGAGCCGGATTTCGGCCACGCGGAAGTGGCCGCCACACCAGGCTTGATCAAGCGAATCGGCGATTGGGCCGCAGCCTCCAGTACCTAGGGACCAGCCCGGGTCGCCCCCACCTGTGAGCGCTGTCTGCGCGTGGTGGCGGTCTGCGCGGGCGGCCCGTCCGCCGCGGCCCCGATCTTCGTGGTGGACGAAGGGGCATCCGACGTTTTCCACATTGTCGCGGTCACCTCATGGAGGGGCGGCCACCCGACCATCATCGGTGCACATGGACGGATTCAGCCTTACCTGGAAGCGGACGGCCGGCGATTCGGTCGTCCCCGTCGGCCCCGGCGTCTATTTCGTCCCCGTGAAGGGGTCCTCGCTCGCCGTGCGATCGATCGCGCTCAGCAACCTGCTGCCGAAGGAGGCCGTCGTCGCACGCCGCACCGCGGCATGGATCTGGGGCTTGGACGTCTTACCCCCAGGGGTGGACGAGGCCGACTGGCCCGTCGACCTCATCACCTCGAACAAGCTCGAACCCGGGCCCGCCACGCCCGCCTCGTCGCGGAGTCCGGCCTCCTCACCACCGGCTTCGCTCGGCATCTCGTCGAGTCCGAGGGGGCCGTCCCCGGTCAGTGCCGACACGGTGGAACTCCCGGCCGAGCATGTCGTGGAGCGGGCGGGGGTGCGCCTGACATCCCTGGCCAGAACGGCTCTGGACTGTGCGCGCTGGCTCCCTCGCTACGAAGCGGTCGCGGCGTTGGACCAGTTCCTGCGGCGGGGAGTGGGCACCGACGAACTCGCCGTGATGGCCCGCGGTCTGCGCGGGTACCGCGGCAACAAGCGACTACGGGAGACCATCCGCGTCGGCGATCGCGGCGCGGCCTCGCCGGGCGAGAGCTGGACCCGGATGGCCGTCGTCGAATCCGGCTTTCCGCGTCCGCACACCCAGGTACCGGTGATGGGCCCGCACGGGGGGTGGCTTTACATCGACCTCGGCTATCCGGAATTGCGTGTCGGCCTCGAATACGACGGCGAACGCCATCACACCGGTTCCGGGGCCCGCACTCATGATGCGCGCCGCCGGTATTGGCTCGCCACGGAGATGGGGTGGGAGGTGATTTCCGTTACGAAGCATTTCCTGTACCGTCCAGCGCCCTATATGGAGGCGCTGCTGACCGCGCTCCTCCAGCGAGGCTGGGAACCTGATGACGCAACCATGGAACGCCTAGGCGCTCGCCTGGCCGTCCTCCAACGCCGCCGCTGACGGCCATTCCCTGACGGTGAAGCGCATATGGCGATCAGGGGGCGGCGCTGGGGGAGGTGCCTCGCTACTGCTGGCGATCCAGGAGGTTCGCCAGGCGTTTCGGGGCGATGAGACGATAACTGTCCTCGATGAGTTCGGCCATCTCGTCCCAATCGTGCTCGACCGTGAGGTTGGCGCCGACCCATCCCTTGCTGCCAACGTATTTCGGAACGAAGAAGCGCTCGGGATCCTCCGCCACGAGGGCCTCCTGGACGCCGGGCCCCGCCTTGAACATCATCGAGAGGCCGTCCTCGCTGGTCATGACGAACAGCTTGTCGCGAACCCGGAAGGACGGTGCCGTGTGCCCGCCGAACGGTTTCTCCGTCGCCTCCGGAAACGACAGGCAGATCTCCCGGATCCGCGAGTGCCCGTCGATGTCACTCATGTGCTTTCCTCCCCGTGGTCGCGACCTCAGCGCCCTTCCCACGACTCACCGTTCCCAGCGGGCCGGACGCATCCAGGTTCTCGGCAATCGTAGGCGCGAACCCGGTCCTCCGGCGGAGCCGGACCCGGTGAGAGCCGTCGGGGCCGGTTGCCGTGCGCTCCTTGGGTTCTGTTCCGCCCGCGTTGAGATCACTCCGCCTCCGCGGCAGTGCCTGGTCCTGGCCCAGGCATGGCGAAGCATGTCGGGGGAGGTGCCGTCGGTGCTGGTCGGTGCGTGCGGATGTGCAGCCGTAGCGTGCTTGAGGGGGGTGGTCGATCAAGGTGCGTGACGGTTCCTTCTTCCCCGCCTGTCTCCGCGGTGCGGTGGTGGGTGAGGCGTTGTTCACGGGTGGTCGGGGTGGGGGACGCGGCCCTGGGAAGCATGGGCCGCGTCCCCGAGGTCGGTCGGGTGGTGAGGGGCGAACGCCTTGTCGGGCGGCGCGTGTCCTGGTGAACGTGCTGGTGGGCGGGTTTCTTGCTGGGCGGCGCGCGGGTGGCTCGCCGGTCACGGGTCACTTGGCGGTGACGGCCGTGCTCGTGATTCTTTCGGGTGTGCATGGCCGCGGAACCCGGCTTTTCCGCTTGATGGAAGCCGTGCTGACGCGCGTCAGGCGATCGGTGATGGTCGTGGCGTCAGGCCTCACCGGGTCGGCCGAGGAAGTGGCGCCCGGTGCCGGGCGGTGGTGTTCGCAGAACGCGAGGTGACGGGTGGCTGCCGGTCTTGGTGAGCGGTTGTGATGGTGGCCGGGCAGGGGGTGAGTGAGGTGGAGGTCGTTGTTGGCGGACGGGCCGACCTCGCTGACGGGGTCGCCGGATTGACCCTGCGTGCCGCGGACGGGGGCGAGCTGCCGTCCTGGCGGCCCGGGGCGCATATAGATGTGGTGCTCGGTGAGGGGCTGGTCCGGCAGTACTCGCTGTGCGGCGACCCGGGCGACTCGCGGACATGGCGGGTCGGGGTGCTGAAGGAAGGGCTCGGGTCGACGGTCGTTCATGACCGGGTTCGTCAAGGCGACAGACTCACGACGCGCGGGCCTCGTAACAACTTTCCTCTGCAGCGGGCGCCCCGCTACCTGTTCCTCGCGGGCGGGATCGGCATCACGCCGATCCTGCCGATGGTGGCCGCCGCCGATGCCGCGGGGGCGGACTGGCGGCTCGTGTACGGCGGACGCCGGCGCTCCGCCATGGCATTCCTGGACGAGTTGTCCGGGTATGGGGAGCGGGTCGACGTCCGTCCCCAGGACGAGTGCGGCTTGCTCGACCTTGATGGCGCACTGGCGGCCGTTGCGCCCGGCACGCTGGTCTACTGCTGCGGTCCGGAGGCCATGCTCGCGGCGGCCGAGGAACGATGCGCCGCGTGGGGCGTGGGATCGCTGCGCACGGAGCGGTTCGCCCCGAAGGCCGTCACCGGCCCGGACGAGTCGTTCGAGGTCGAGCTCGCGGTGAGCGGCACGACCCTGGACGTCGAGCCCGGCCGCTCGATTCTGGAGACCGTGGAGAAGGCGGGCGTCAACGTTTTGTCGTCCTGCCGCGAGGGGACGTGCGGGACGTGCGAGACGCCCGTCCTCGAAGGCGAGCCCGACCACCGCGACTCGGTCCTGACCGAGGAGGAGCGCGCGGACGGCGGCTTCATGATGATCTGCGTCTCGCGCGCTCGCGGATCACGGCTCGTCCTCGAACTCTGAGCGCGGGCCAGGAGGGCGGGACGGCTCGCCGGTCAGGTGTGGATCGAGACGTGGGTGACGCCGGGCACGGTCCGGGCCAGGACGCCGGCTATCCGCTGGGCCGAATCGTCCGCTCGGCCTTGCAGTTCGACGGCGCCGTCGCGGACCGACACGTCCCAGGTCGAGCCGTCCGGGCCGTACTCGGCGATCGCCGCCAGGACGTCGTCCCGGATGCGGGCGTCGCAGCGGGCCAGGATCGCGATGAGGTCGCGGCGGCCGACGATGCCGACGACGGCGGAGCCGGCCAGCACGGGGACGCTCTTGATCCGCGTCTCCATCATCAGCTCGGCGAGCGCCGCCACGTCGGTGTTGGGCCGGACGGTCTCCACGTCGCGGGTCATGACGTCCTCGACCAGCCGAGGCGACGGGGCCGCGGGCGTGGCGACGGGCCGGAGGAACGCCCTCGGGTCGTTGTCGAACACGCCCTTGAGCAGGTCCATCTCGCTGACGATGCCGGCCAGCCGGCCCGGTTCGTCGACGACGGGAAGCGCGGTGATGCCGTGCTCGTGCAGGACGCGGACCGCCTGCCGGACGGTGGCCGTCCTCGGAATCGTCACGACGGGCGAGGTCATCGCCTCCCGGACCAGCATGGCGCGTCCTCCTTCCGGCCAGGACGCCGTTCACCTACCCGGGCGGGGCCGCCCTGACCCTCGCTTACAGCATCGCCCGGCGGGCGCCGCGAGCACAGGGCCCTTGGCCGTGCGCGTCAGAAGAGGGTCGGGGGCTCGGCCGGCTCCGGTTCGGGCAGCGGTTCGAGTCCGGGGACCAGGCTCCGCACCTCGTCGTGGAACCGGCGGGCGAGCGTCAGGGCCTCGGCGTTGTCCGGCGTGTGGACGAAGAAGGTCGGCGCGCGTCCCTCGCGGAGCCACTCGGCGGTCTTCCCGGCCCAGTACCGCCAGCCCTCGATCGTCTCCGCGGTGTCGTCCCGGCCGAGGTAGCGGACGATCGGACGGTCGGTCAGCGCCGCCGATCGGCGCGGTACGCGGGGCTTCTTCGTCCACGCGTCCCGTTCGGCGTCGCTGGACGGACGGGTCCGGAAGAACATGGTGGTGTCGAAGGGGACCCATTCGGCGCCGGCTCCGCCGAGGGCCCGTTCGAGGTCGCGCTCGCACCGCGGGTCCTCGAAGAAGGCGCGGTGGCGCACCTCGACGGCGTACCGGTGCTCCCGGGGCAGGCGGCGCAGGAAGCCCGCCAGCGTCCCGAGGTCCGCGGGGCCGAACGACCCCGGCAACTGCACCCACAGCGCGTGGGCCCGCGGCCCGAGCGGCTCGATCGCGTCCAGGAAGGCCCGGAGTCCCTCGCCGGCCCCGTCGAGGCGCAGCTCATGGGTGATCGGCCTCGGCAGCTTGACCACGAACCGGAAGTCCGGCGCGGTCTGCCGCGCCCAGGTCTCCACCGTGCTCCGCGACGGCGTCGCGTAGAAGGTCGTGTTGCCTTCGACGGCGTTGCACCAGCCCGCATAGGCCCGGAGCCGCTCGCCCGGAGGGAGCGGATGAGGCAGGAACCGCCCCTGCCACGACGGATGGGTCCACATCGCGCACCCCACGTGAAGCCGCATGAACCCGACGCTACCGAACCGCGGCCGCCTCGCGGGCCCCTCACCTGCCGCTCCGCCGGGCTTTGAACTCAGGGGCCCCAGGGTGCGTACCGACGCGTACATCAAGGATTCGGACCTTGGAGGAACCCCCATGAGGGCGAGAAAGAGTCGTCTGCGCACCGCGGTGACGTGCACCGCGGTGGCCGCCGGATCCGCGGGCCTCGTGGCCGGCTCGCTGTACGTGGTGCGGACGCCCGACCGGTCCGCCGGCGGGCAGGAGGCCGCCCTGACCGGCGAGCGGGCGGCGGCCGCCCGGCAGGACTCGGCCGGGGCGCTGGCGGCGAGGCTGACCGACCGGCTCGGCGTCCGCACGGCCGGCGCCTACGTCGACTCCGCGGGCCGCCCCGTCGTCACCGTCACCAACGCCGGCGACGCCGCCATGGTGCGCTCGGCCGGGGCCGTGCCCAAGATGACGCAGCGCAGCCCGGCGACCCTGAACCGGATCACCGCCACCCTCCGCCAGTCCTTCACGGGCGTGGCGGGCACCGGCTGGGCCGTCGACCCCGCGACGTCCAGGGTCACGGTCTGGACCGACGACTCGGTCACCGGGACGGAGATGGCGGACGTCCGCCGGACCGCCCGGCGGATGGGGGCGGCGGTGCGGATGGTCCGCATCGACGGACGCCTGCGCACTCTCGCGTTCGGCGGCGACCCGATCTTCGGCCAGGGGCCGCGCTGCTCGCACGGCTTCAACGTCACACGCGGCGCGCGGAGCTTCTTCCTCACCGCCGGGCACTGCGGCAACATCGTCGAGGACTGGACCGCCGACCGGTTCGGCGCCGAGCCGCTCGGGACGACGGTGGAGAGCAGTTTCCCCGGCGACGACTTCGCGCTCGTCCAGACCGAGGAGGCGGGGGAGAGCGCGGTCAACCTCTACAACGGCCAAGCCCAGGAGATCACCGAGGCCGGTGAGGCGGTCGTCGGCCAGGAGGTCGCGCGCAGCGGCAGCACCACCGGGCTGGCCGTCGGCCGCGTCCTCGCCACCGACGCCACGGTGAACTTCCCGGAGGGCACGGTCAGCGGCCTGATCCAGACCACGGTCTGCGCGGAGCCGGGCGACAGCGGGGGCGCGCTCTTCAGGGGGAGCACGGCCCTCGGCCTGACCTCGGGCGGCTCGGGCGACTGCCAAGTCGGCGGCGTCACGTTCTTCCAGCCGGTCAGCGAACCCATGGAGGCCTTCGGTCTCGACGTCTCGTGAGACCCCGCACTCTCGGAACGGGAAAGGTCGTCTGCCTCGGGAGGACCCGGACGACGCCGTTCCTCCGTCCGGCTACGTCTCGAACACCCGGCCGTCCGCGATGGTCGCGCGGACGTCGGCGGCGGAGAGCCGCGTGAGCGCCTCGCCGAGCGGGACGTGCAGAAGCACGAGCCCGGCGGCCTCGCGCGGCGCGGTGAGGTACGAACGGAGAGCGGACCGCGCCGTGAGGGCCTCGCTCCGTCCGACGACCGCGCCCGACCGCGCGGCGCGGTGGACGGCCGCCTCCATCACGGCCCAGGGGTCGAGCGGTCCGTAGGGCGCATCGCTGGACAGCGCGACCGGTACCCCGGCCTCGATCAGGCTCCGGCACCGGTAGAGGTCGGGCAGGTCCTCGGCCGGCACGTCGCGCAGGTAGTCGTCTCCGCGGTCGGCGACGAACCCGGGCTGCGTGACCACCCGGAGCCCGCGCCGCGCCAGGTCGGGGACGCTCTCGGCCGGAATGAGCGCGCCGTGCTCGACGCGGTCGCCGTCCAGGACCCCGGTGTCGTCGAACGCCGCCAGGAGGAGCAGGAGCGCCTCCCGGGTGACGCAGTGCACCGCGACGGGCCGCGCCCGCTCGTGGGCGAGCCTGATCCGCCCGATCAGGTCGCCGAGAGACGGCAGCCCCGAGTCGGCCAGGACGATCTTGTACGGGCCCGTGCCGACGCGCGGGTGCGAGGTGCTCGCGTCCAGCGGCACGCCGAGAAGGCGCACGCGCTGGGGGAGTGCCCCGTCCCGGGCGGCCTCCTCGATCGATGCGAGCGCCGTGTCCGTGAGGTCGGGCGTCGCGTCCGTCACGGCGGTGATGCCGAGCCGCGCCAGATCCCGCCCGACCTGGCCGAGATCCATGGGTCGCGGCGCGGGGAGACGGGCCCGAAGCCAGCCGTCCGCCCGCCACAGCCGCCCGGTGGGGCGCCCGCCGCCGTCGCGCTCGATCCCCGGGTGATCACCCGGATCCAGGCCCGCCTCCCGGGCGGCCGCCGAGTTGAGGACCCACAGCGCGCCGCTGCGGTGCTGTACCCGCACCGGCACGTCGGCCCGCAGGGCGTCGAGCGCGGCGGCGTCGAGGTCTCCGGCGACGCCCTCGGCGTAACCGACGCCGCGCACCCAGCCGCTTTCGTCGGGCACGGCGTTCCGCAGCGCCGTGCGGAGCCCGTCCCGTCCGGTCACGGACGGCGGCCCGCAGGGGACCGACCGCCTCCAGGCCGCCAGCGCGTGCAGGTGCAGATGGTCATCGCGCAGCCCCGGGATCAGCGCGCCCCCGCCGCACTCGACGACCCGCTCGCCGGGCCGCCGCGCCAGCCCGCTCCCGATGTCGGCGACCGTCTCGCCGGCCACCCGCACATCGGCGCGCTCCCGCCCGCCGATCTCCGCGTCCCGCAGCAGGAGCCCGCTCATGGGACCGGGATCCCGAGGGCGGTCAGGACCTCGGCGGTGTGCCGCCCCATCGCCGGAGCGGCGCCGGACGGTCGGCGCCGTGCCGGACCGGTGACCGGGACGGCCCCGTCCCCGGTCTCGATCAGCCAGGCGTCGCCGTGCCGGACCGCGGACGGGCTGGGAGACGGATCGCCAGGGGGGAGGGTGGCCGCGACGACATCGCGCATGGAGACGTCCCAGAGGACACCGGCGCCGTCCGGCGGCGCGGTCGCCGCCAGGCCGGCGGCGGTCAGGCCGGTGAGAGGGTCGGCGATGGCGTCGCCGCAGAAGAGCGGAGCGCCGTCCCCGTCGCGGCAGACCAGACCGCCCGCGGCGGCCACGTCGTCGCCGAAGCCCACGCGGTCCTCGTCGCGGCCGTAGGCGGTGATGGAGACCCAGGTGGTGCCCGCGGCGACCGCGGCCCCCGCGTCCAGGCCGAAGCGGGCGAGGGCGCGCGGCCGGGACGCCTCGATGACGATGTCGGCCGCGTCCACCAGGGCGGCCAGCGCACGGCGTCCGGCGGGGACGGCCGGGTCCAGGACGACCGAGCGGTGGCCGGCGTGGAGGAGGTCGTAGAAGCCGGCGTCGCCGCGCCGGGCTCCGTCCGGGCGGCCGGGAGTCTCGACCTTGACGACGCGGGCTCCGGCCAGCCCGAGCAGGTGGGCGCACAGCGGGCCGGCCCACAGCGCGCTGAAATCGACCACCAGCGCGTCCTTCAACGGACGCGGCGACAGCGGGCGCGGGACGCGCGGCGAGGCGGGCGCCGCCTGGACCGGTCCGGCGGCGATCCCCAGGAGCGCGGCGCGTTCGGCCAGTTCGGCGCCGGTATGGCCGCGCAACCAGGGTGCGACGACCGGCCAAGGATCATCGTTCACCCGCGCTCCGGCGAGAGCGCCGAGAAGCGCGGGGTCGTCGGGACGGGCGCAGGAGACCGCGGCCCAGCCGTCCGCCGTGGGAAGAAGGCGGCAGGCGCCCCCGGCGGACGTGCGCCCCCCGCGCCGATGGCCGGTGAAGGCGGCGCGTTCGGACAGGAGGCGGGCGCCGTCCACACCGAACCGCTCGCCCAGCCCGGCGGCCGCCGCGGCGGCGCTCCCCGGCGGGACCAGCGGCGGCCCGGCGGGGTGGCCGCAGAGAAGCGGCACACCCGACGCCGCCCAGGTCAGGAGCGGATCCGGCCCGCTCACCCGCGACGCCTCGTCCTCGCCCGGCGGCATGGCCCGACGATACACTCCGGACCTTGCAGTCTCCCGGCGAGAGGGACCGGCCGTGCACATCTCCATCGCCGACCTCGCGGACGGGGCGGCGGACCTGCCGCTCCTCGGACCGGACGGCGGCGTGCGCGATCCGCTCGCGGTCGTCGAGCTGGCGCCCGCCGAGCCCGGCGTCGTCGAGCGCGCCGTGCGCCGGGCCCGCGAGTGCGACCGGATCCTCGTGGGCGTCGGGCCCGGCGATCCGCGGCTCGCCCGCGCGCTGGACCTCACGTTCGGGCCGGGCGGCCGGGAGACCGTCGCGGCCGGGGATCCGGACGGCGTGCGCGAGGCCGTCGCGCGCAACCCGCGGGCGTCCCTGATGCTGCGCGACGTCCTGCGGGCGACCGAGAGCCTGCCCGTCCACGCGGCGCTGGACGTCGAGTCCTACGCCTACTCCGCGCTGCTCGGCGGGGCGGAGTTCGCGGCCTGGCTGTCGCTGCGCGGCCCGCGCCCGCTCCCGCCCGAGGCCGCCGAGCCCGTGGTGGTCACGCGGGACGGCGACCGCCTGTCGGTCACGCTGAACCGCCCGGAGCGGCGCAACGCCTTCGGACGCCGACTGCGCGACGCGCTCGTGGACGCACTGGCCGTCGCCGTCGCCGACAAGGACGTCACGCTCGTCCTCCAGGGGGCGGGGCCCGCGTTCTGCTCCGGCGGGGACCTGGACGAGTTCGGCACCGCCCCCGATCTCGCGACCGCGCATCTCGTCCGGACGAGGGGCGGCGCGGGGCGCCTGATCCACCGGCTCGCCGACCGCGTCGAGGTCAGCGCGCACGGCCCCTGCGTCGGCGCGGGCATCGAGCTCCCCGCCTTCGCGGGACGGGTCACGGCCCGTCCGGGCACGACGTTCCGGCTGCCCGAGGTCTCCATGGGCCTGATCCCGGGGGCGGGCGGGACGGTGAGCATCCCGCGCCGCGTCGGCCGCTGGCGCACCCTCTTCATGGCGCTCACCGGGGTCCCCGTCGACGTCGGCACCGCACTGGCCTGGGGTCTCATCGACGAGGTGACGGCGGCCTGACGCGCGCCGGCCGCCGCTTCACGGGTGGTGGCCCAGGAACCCTCCGAAGGCCCCCTCGTGGTAGAGCAGCGGCGACCGCCGGCGGTTCAGGAGCACCCGCCTGACGTGCCCGACGACGAGCCAGTGGTCGCCGATCACGCGGGTCTCGTGGCGCCCGCAGACGAGGTGGGCCGTGGCGCCGTCGATCAGCGGGACGTCCTCGTCGCTCGGGCGCCACGCCGTGGGCGGGGCGAACCGGTCGGCACCCGGGTCGGCGAAGCGCGCGGCCAGCCCGGACTGGTTCTCCGCCAGGAGATGGACACCGAACACACCGGCCCGGCTGAGCCGGGGCCAGGTGGTGGAGGAGTCGGCGATGTAGAAGGAGATCAGCGGCGGCGTGAGGCTGACGCTGGTGAACGACGTGGCGGTCAGCCCGACGGGGGTGCCGTCGACCGCGGCGGTGACGGCGACGACGCCGCTGGCATGGCGGGCCAGCGCGTTCCGGAACGCCTCCGCGCCGGCGCCGCCGAGGCGCTCCCGTCGCGCGGCGAGGTGCGCAGCGTCCATGGGGTTGCTCCTTTCGTGCCCGGAGTTCGCCGGGGGATGCGGACGTACGGGCCCGGTCCGGCCGCCGCGCCGCCGTGACCGGACCGGACCCGCGCCCAGGGGAGACCGCTCGGATCGGCCGTGAGCGGGCCTCGGCCGATCCGGCTCTCCAGCCGTGTCACCCCCGGGAGCCGGCGTCCGCCGCCCGGCCCGGCGAGGGCGGGGTCACCATTGCGCGGACTCCTCGGTGGCGAGCCGCACCAGGCGCCCGCCCGCGAGTTCGTAGCGGTTCACGGTCGTGAGCGGCGGCGAGTACGCGTGCACGCTGACCGCGGGCGCGGTCGAGACGTTGCGGACCTCGTGCACGTAGTCGGCGCCGAACGCCCGGGGCTCTCCCGCCCGGAGCCGGCGTACCGCGCCGAGATCCCGCTCCTCCAGGGCGCCGAGCGCGACCGCGAAGGCCCCCCGGGAGCCGCCGTGGTCGTGCAGCCCCGTGGACTGGCCCGGCAGCCAGCTGATCAGCCAGATCTCCCGGTCGCCGTCGTGGTGGAGGCGCTCGTACCAGCGCCCCTGCGGGCTGAGCCGCACGCGGGGCAGCCAGTCGTCGCAGTACTCGGCCAGCTCCGCGACCGTCGCGGCCAGGGCCGTGGCCTGCGCCGCGGTCGTGCTCGTCGTCATCCTGTTCCTCTCCATGGTGCAGCGGGCGGTCGGTCAGGCGCGGTGAGCCGACACAGACAGCCGGCCAGCCGCCCGAGATCCACGTGCGGTCGCCGCCACAGAGAGAGCCCCGAATGCATGGGCCCATCATGGAGAAAATTCCATACTTAGTCAATCTGAATAGTCCAGTACGACGCCCGGCTCGGGTGTCCGGTCACGTGGTTTCCGGACCCGAAGCCCGAGGCATGCAGCCCTCGTGAGATAGGTTTGTCCGGCAAAGCCGCAGAAAGAGGACCATGAACCAACCCTGGGGCATGCCCCCGCAACAGCCTTCGCCAGGCGGGTACGGGCAGCCGGGCGGGCACCAGTGGGCGGGCCACGCCCCTGCCGGTCAAGGCCAGGTGCTCCTCGACATCAAGTACCACCCGCTGGCGTTCATGTACAGCTTCTTCTCACCCGTGATCACGCTGAACGGGCAGCGCGTCCGCGGCAGGTGGGGCCCCAACGCGCTGCCGCTTCCGCGGGCCACCATCAGCTGGGGATCCACATCCCCTACATCCTGCCGCCGGAGATCGGGCGCGCCGGGGCGACCGTGCCGGTGCAACCGGGCGCGCAGCTGCATCTCGAATACCGCGCGCCCATGGTCGCCTTCATGGGCGGCGCGCTCGGCGCTCCACCGCAGAAGTGGCCGGGCATCGCCGCGATGTACGTGGTCTTCGGCCTGACCTTCGTCCTCCTGGCTCTGATAGTGATCCTGGCCGTCGTCGCCGCGGCAAGCGCCCCCTGACCGAGACGAGCCGTCGATACGCATCGCGTTCGCACTCGGTGTGTTCTCGCATGCCTGAGTCGTTCCCGTCCGTCAGGAGTGGTTGTGGAGCAGGACCGCGTGCAGCGCACCCGGGACCCGGACCCGCGGGGCCCGGCACCGCGGATCCAGCGCCGCGTCCAGACGGTTCTGGTCTCCTCGCAGCTGCTCAGCGGCGCGGGGCTGGCCGCCGGGATCACGGTCGGCGCCCTGCTGGCCCAGGACATGCTCGGCGCCACCGACCTGGCCGGCCTGCCCAGCGCCCTGTTCACCGCCGGGTCGGCGCTGGCCGCCGTCGCCGTCGGCCGCGTCTCTCAGGCCCGCGGGCGCCGGCCGGGCCTGGCCGCCGGTTACCTCACCGGTGCCGTCGGCAGCGCCGGGGTCCTGGTCGCTGCCGCCACCGACACGCCCTGGCTCCTGTTCGCCGCCCTGTTCCTCTACGGCGCCGGCACCGCCACCAACCTGCAGGCCCGCTACGCCGGAGCCGACCTGGCCTCTCCCGCCCATCGCGCACGGGCCGTCTCCACCGTCCTGGTCGCCACCACCCTCGGTGGAGTCATCGGGCCGAACCTCGCCTCGCCCACCGGCCACCTTGCCCATGCCGTGGGCATCCCCCACCTGGCAGGCCCGTTCATCCTCGCCACCGCCGCCTATGCCTTGGCCGCCCTGGTCCTGGCCGTCTGGCTGCGCCCCGACCCGCTTCTCCTCGCCCGCAGCCTCCACCTCCAGGAATCCGCAGCCGCGGCACAGGACGCGGGGAAGACCGACCCGTCCGCACAGGACACGACCGCGGGCGGTACGCGCGGTGTTCTGCTCGGGGCGACGGTGATGATCCTCACCCAGCTGGTGATGGTCGCGGTCATGACGATGACCCCCGTCCACATGGACGACCACGGCCACGGCACCGGTGCCTCCGGCCTGGTCATCGCCATCCATGTCGCCGCCATGTACCTGCCCTCCCCGCTGACCGGCCGGCTGGTCGACCGCCGCGGCCGCCGCACCATCGCCTCGGCCTCCGGAATCACCCTCCTGGCGTCGGGGATCGTCGCCGCCCTCGCCCCGGGCGACTCGGTCGCGCTGCTGGCCCTCGGCCTCGCCCTGCTCGGACTCGGCTGGAACTTCGGCCTGATCTCCGGCACCGCGATCATCACCGACTCCGTGCCCCTGGCCACCCGCGCCAAGACCCAGGGCATGGTCGACGTCGCGATCGCCCTGGCCGGCGCCACCGGGGGCCTGGCCTCGGGCATGGTCGTCGCCACCGCCGGCTTCCCCTTCCTCGCCCTGGCGGGCGGCGTCCTCGCCCTCGCGGTCCTGCCCGCCATCGCCGCGACCGCACGCGTCCGGTGAGCCGGGCCGCCACGTCAGCGGGTGATCCTGTCGGACCGCTGGTCGGTCCGCGCCCGCTCGCCGTCCCGTAGGCCGCGCCACAGGAACGCACCGGCCGCGGCGGCGGCCACGGCCGCGAGGCCCGCCAGGAGCCGGCCGTCCGGTACGGCGGTGCCGACGGACGGCCCTGCGCGAGTGGATCGTCCGCGCGGTGCGGACGGCGTGGGAAGGTTTCAGGAGGAGCCGGGCAGGCCGACCGGGCAGTCGATCTCACCGACGAGGCGCCGTACCGCCGCCGCGACCAGCAGCGCGATCGACAGCAGGGCCACGACCGGCTGCAGCGGGGCCCAGATCGTCAGCGCGCCGGATGTGCCCAGCAGCAGGAGGACCGCCTCGTTGCACACCGGGCAGCCGATCGCGAGGAACGACAGCGCGCCGCCGAGCGGCCCCAGGCGCCGCCCGGCGACCGCCTCGGCGGTGGGCGGACGGCCGATGTAATTGGCCCGGCCAGCCCGGCCAGCCCGGCCGTGGCGGACGCCCGTACGGACGGGCGAACGAGGATCATCGGATGGACTCCGTTCAGTCGGATCTCAGGGCCCGGAAGAACGGGGCCTCTAGATCCGCATAACGCAGAGTCCGGCGAGGTCGGGCGATGGCGGCGCGGGTCCGGGACGCGTTCCCGGAACGGCCGCGCCCGGTGCCGCCGCGCGTTCGGCGAGCGGGATCGGGACGATGACCGCCGGAACCGGCAGCGGCTGGGCGGCGGGCGCGAACGAGGGCCATGGCTGATCGGCGTCGCGGCGCCGCGTCCGGCGATGAAGCCGAGAGGAGCGGTTCTGAGGCGGCTCACTGCCTAAACTCGCGGCGTCGGCGGTCAAGGCCGTCGATGCATCGAAATGTTGCCTACAAAGGAGAGATACAGATGACATGCGGGAATTGCGGTGGACGCCTGGTCGGCAAGACGGGCAAGGATGGCACCCCCGTTTGGGTGTGCCCGAACCGTGACTGATTGGTGATTGGGTTCGTTAACTGATTGACCGGCTCCCACGCGCATGCGTGGGGGACCGGTTCTTTCTCAGAAATCGTTGAGCGGGCGTTCGGTGGCCATGACCTTGCCGGACCGCGGCGTCACGGAAACCGGGTCCGGGCTCGTGCAGGGCCGGGGCCTCACGGCGTGGACCGGCCGGCGAGCCAGCACTGCCGCCCGGCCGCGGACGGGCCGTCGTGCCGCCCGCGCGGGATCCGCGATCGTGTACGTGCTGACCAGCGCATGTGCGTGGCGGCATCTGCCGGGTGAGTCCGGGGCGAGCGTGGCGGCCGCCCATCGGCGGCTACCCTCCCGCTTTCATGGCGGGTTGATTCCGACTGGCCGTTGACATGAGAAAAGTGCTCCTGAACTGGGAGGATAGGGCTTGCTGAAGGTCCTGTCCGCACCAAGTTCTGGAGCACTTTCCAAGTGAAG
>NZ_SMKH01000168.1 GCF_004348515.1 Actinomadura sp. KC345
GGCCTGGGCCTGGCCATCGTCGACTCGCTGGTCCGCGCGCACGGCGGCCGCATCGAGGTCCGGACGGCCCCGGGCGCCGGCGCGACCTTCCGCGTCCTGCTGCCCCCGCACTCCTGAGCGGTCGAGGCCGCCGGGCGTCGCATCACCGCCGGGGCGGCGACCCCGCCAGTTCGTCGGCCTTGGCGCGGATGAGGCGCCGGACGATGAGTGCCGAGGGCGAGGGCCGGTCGTCCCGCCGCTGGGTCAGGCACAGATCGACGGGAGACGCGTCGCGCAGCGGGAGCCACACGAGGTCCGCGATGTCGGCCGAGGTGTCGAACCGGGCGAGGACGCCGAGCCCGGCGCCTTGGGCGACCATCACCTTGACCGTGCGCGCCGACATGGCCTGGACGACGACGTCGGGATCGGCCACGTGCCGGTGGAGCGTCTCCCACATGACGGTGCCCGCCCGCATCGTGACGGTGGGCCAGGTCTCAAGGTCGCGCCATTGGACATCGCCGCGTCCGGCCAGCGGATGGTCGGTCCGCACCCAGACCCCGAGCGGAGCGGAGACGAGCGGGGTCCGGTGCAGGCCCGGCACTGGTGGGCTCACCGGCATGGTGACGACCCCGAAGTCCAGGGCGCCGTCCAGCACCGCGGCCTCGATGGCGGCCGAGGCCCCCTCGCGGACGGTGAACCGCAGCCGGGGATGCCGCTCCCGCAGCCGGCCCACGACCGGGGCGATGACCGTCTCCACGGTCACCGAGACACCGCCGATCTGGACCCGGCCGCGGTACGCGCCGCTCGCCTCCATGGCCGACTCGCGCACGGCGTCCTCGGCGGCGACCAGCCGTCCCAGCGGTTCCATCAGGGCCTGGCCCGCCGGTGTCGGACGGACGCCGTGGCGGCTGCGGGTGAGCAGGACGACGTCGAGTTCCTCTTCCAGCTGAGCGATCTGCTGCCCGATCGTGGGCTGGCTGACGCCGCACCGCTCGGCCGCCGCGCGCAGCGACCCGGTCTCGACGGCGGCCAGGAAGTACCGCGCCCGTTCCACCCGCACCGGCCTCACTATAAAGGCAGAACCTTTCACGGGTGAGCGCCGAACGCGTCTTCCCGGCGGTCCGATCTCGGGGCATCTTTGCGTGGACGGCTCCTCGACCGCCGCTGATCCACCCCTCGTGAAAGGAATTTCCATTGCCCGGTCCGCTGAGCGGAGTGCGCGTCCTGGACGTGTCGACAATCCTGGCCGGCCCTCTGGCGTCCTCGCTGCTCGGTGAGTTCGGCGCCGAGGTGATCAAGATCGAGCATCCCGGCGAGGGCGACCCGGCGCGCCGCTACCCTCCGCTGCGGGACGGCGAGTCGGCCTCCTGGGCGCTGCTCTCCCGGGCCAAGCGGAGCGTCACGGTCGACCTGCACCACGCCGAGG
The DNA here is from genome assembly GCF_004348515.1 of Actinomadura sp. KC345. Lineage (GTDB taxonomy): Bacteria > Actinomycetota > Actinomycetes > Streptosporangiales > Streptosporangiaceae > Spirillospora. Next base: position 1,406 of record NZ_SMKH01000168.1, read on the forward strand.
CGGCCGCCCTGGTCGGGCGCCTCGCCGCGGCCGCGGACGTCGTGGTGACCAACTTCCGCCCGGCGACGCTGCGCCGGTTCCGCATCGACTTCGACGATCTCCGGGCGCACCGGCCGGACCTGGTGATGGTGCACGTGAGCGCGTTCGGGCGCACCGGCCCCTACGCCGACCGCCCCGGTTTCGCCCGCGTCGCCGAGGCCTTCGCGGGCCTGACCTACCGCACGGGCGACCCGGACCGGCCGCCGGTCTTCGCCGGCTACCCCGTGGCCGACGGCGTCACCGGCATCTACGCGGCGTTCGCGGCCATGCTGGCACTGCGCCAGCGCGACCTCACCGGCGAGGCCCAGCTGGCCGACATCCCCCTCTACGAACCGCTGCTGCGGATGATGGAGGACTTCGTCGCCGAGTACGGCGCGACCGGTGAGAACCGGGAACGCCAGGGCAACCAGAACCCCCACATCAGCCCGAACAGCCTCTACCGCACCCGTGACGGCCGCTGGCTGGCCCTGCCCGCCTCGACCGAGCAGATGTGGCGCCGCCTGGTCGCGGTCATGGACGCCGCGGACCTCGCCGTCCACGACACCATGACCGCCCGGCTGGAGCACCGCGAGGAGATCGAGGGCCGCGTCGCCGCCTTCGTCGCCGCCCACGACCTCCGGCCGCTGATGGCGCTGCTCCAGGAGGCCGGGGTGGCCGCCGGGCCGGTGAACTCGGCGGCCGACATCTGCGCCGACCCGCACATCCGCGCCCGCGGATCGGTGGTGGAGGTGCCGGACGAACGGACCGGCCGCCCGCGCCTGATGCAGGCTCCGGCCGGCCGCTTCTCCGGCTTCGAGGGGACGATCGGACGCGCCGCGCCCGCGCTCGGCGAGCACACCGCCGAGGTGCTGCGCGACCTCGCCGGACTCGACGATCCGCAGATCGACGACCTGCGCCACCGAGGAGTGGTCTGACCGAGAGAGAACCCCCCGCATGACCATGGCAACCCTGTCCATCTTCCTCCTGGTCGCGCTCTTCGCCGCGACCCTGATCCCCGCGTTCGACCTCGGCCTGGCCGCCCTGTCCGCCGCGTTCCTCCTCGGGCTCGCCGCCGGCGTGTCCACGGACGACGTGACGGGCTTCTTCCCCGCCGACTTCTTCGTGCTGATCGTCGGGGTGACGGCGCTGTTCGCCGTCGCCCAGCTCAACGGGACCCTCGACTGGCTGCTGGACCTGCTGCTGCGGCTGGTCCGCGGCCGGCTGGTGCTGATCGTGCTGGTGCCCTTCGTCATCGGCGCCGTGCTCACCGCCGTCGGCACCCTGCCCGCGGCCGCGACCGCCATCGTCTCCCCGATCGCCCTCGGCTTCGCCGCGAGGTACCGGATCTCACCGCTGGTCGCCGCCGTCCTCGGCATCACCGGGATCATCAGCGGGCTGCTCTCGCCGCTCGCCGTCTACGGCGTCACCGCGCGCGAGCTCGGCGACGACCTCGGCATCGGCCTGCCCGGCTCGGCTCCGGTCACGTTCCTGCTCGGCGGCCTGGCCACCGGGCTGGTCGTGTGCGCGGCCCTGCTGGCGGTCGGTACCCGGACCGGCGCGATCCCCTCGGGCCATGTGGCCGCCGCGTCCCGTCCCGTGGCTCCCCTGGCTCCCCCGGGACGGGACGCGGCGCCGGAGGACACCGCTCCGGCGAGGATGCGGGGGCCGCACGGAGTCCGCGCCCTCACGGTGCTGTGCCTGCTCGCCGTCGTCGTCCTCTCGGTCGGCTTCGACATGAACGTGGGCTACCTCGGCCTGACCGCGGCCCTCGTCCTGCAACTGGCGCTCCGGCTGCCGTCCGGCGAGATCGTCTCCAGGATTCCGTGGAACGTCGTCCTGCTGATCGGCGGACTGCTCACCTACGTGGGGTTGATGCAGCACCTGGGCGCGTTCAAGCAGATCAGCGACCTGCTCAAGGTGGACGGGTCGCCCCTCCTCAGCCTCCTGGTCCTCTGCTACATCGCCGGGGTGACCTCGTTCGCCGCCAGCTCCATCGCGGTGTTCGTGACGACCATGCCGCTGCTGCCCCCGCTGGTCGCCGAGGGCGTCTCCCCGGTCGGCGGCGTCCTCGCCCTCGCGCTGGCCTCGGTGCTGGTCGACATCAATCCGCTCGGCATCACCGGCGGCCTGATCCTCGGCGCCGCGGAACCCTCGGCACGGCCCCGGCTGTTCCGGAACCTGCTCACCTACGGCCTGATCTCGATCCCCATCGCGCCGCTCCTGACCTGGCTCGCCTTCGGCTGGTGGTGACCGAACGGGCGTTCGCCGCACCCGCTCCTTGACATTTCCGGCAGGGCTTCCCATGATATTGGACCAAATGTCTAATTGTGTGGCGCGGTGCCGGTGGGCCGGCGCTGGGAGCGTGCGGTGATGGACGAGGAACTGGGGCGGTTCCGGCAGTTGCAGAGGCTGGCGTACGAGACGGCCGAGGAGGTGGCGGCCGGGCTCGAACCGGGGGTGACCGAGCGGCAGGCGGCGAGGAGGTTGCGGCGCCTGCTGGCCGGCCGCGGGGTGGACGACTGGTTCCACGTTCCGTTCGCCTGGTTCGGCGACCGCACCGCCTTCCGCGGGATCGCCCTGCCGCACCAGTTCCTGCCGACGAACCGGCGGCTGGAGGAGGGCATGCCCTTCATCCTGGACGCGGCCCCGATCGCCGGCGGCTACACCGCGGACATCGGGTACGCGGGATGCCTCGGCGGCAACGAGCGCTGGGAGCGGCTGGTGACCGACCTGGCCGTCTACCGCGGCCTGATCCTGGAGCAGGTGCGCGAGCGGCGCACCTTCGCCGACATCTACGCCGAGGTCGATCGGCAGATCGCCCGGCACGGCCACCGGAACCGGCACCGCAAGTACCCCGGCCGGGTCATCGGGCACCAGGTAGGCCGGGTCTCCTCCCGGCTGCCGCCCAACCTCGTCGTGGGGGCCTTCGGCGCGCGCACCCTCCAGACCGTCGGCCGTGAGCTGATCAAGGAGCGCCTGCAGGGACGCTCCACGCTGTGGAACGGCTCGCGTCGTTCGCAGCACCCGCCGACACCGGGCCTGTGGGCGGTCGAGCCGCACCTGGGCTCCGGTGACGTGGGCGCGAAGTTCGAAGAGCTGCTCGTGGTCACCGAGGACGGCGCGTACTGGCTCGACGATGATCTTCCGCACGTCCGCCGGTGGGCGGCGCACGCGAGCGGAGACCCGGCATGAGCGACACCGACGCCGTCGACGAGCGGCACCCGGCCATCGTGCCGCGGCGGGTGAGGTTCGACTGGGCGGAGACGCCGCTGCACTGGATCCCCGGCGAACCCGTCGCCACCCACTTCATCAACACCCTGCACCTGCTGCTGCCGGCCGGCGAACGCTGGTTCGTCCACGTCTACAAGCAGGCGCTCCCCCTGATCGACGAGGACGACACCCGCCTCCGCCAGGAGGTCAAGGGGTTCATGGGTCAGGAGGCCGTCCACGCCTACTCCCACCAGGGCGTGCTCGACCAGCAGATGCGCGACCGCGGCCTGGACCCCCGGCCGCTCACCCGCAAGATCGAATGGCTGTTCACGACCATCCTCGGGGACCGGCCGCCGCTGCGGCTCGTCTCCCGCAAGCGCTGGCTGTACGTGCGCATCGGCATCATCGCCGGGATCGAGCACTACACCGCCGTCCTCGGCCAGTGGATCCTGGACAACCGCGAACTCGACGACGCCGGCGCCGACCCCACCATGATGGATCTGCTGCGCTGGCACGGAGCGGAAGAGGTCGAGCACCGGTCCGTCGCCTTCGACGTCTACGAGCACGTCTCCGGCAAGTACTGGCCGCGGTTCGCCGCCTTCTTCATCGGCGTGACCGCACTGCCGCTCGCCATCTACGCCGGGGCCGCGTTCCTGTGCGCGAAGGACCCGACCCTGCACGGCGTCCGCCCCCGCCTCCGCGACTACCGCCGTGCCGTCCGCCGGAACCTCCTGCCGAGCAACGGGTTCATGGTCAGCGCCGCCCGCGCCTACCTCAAGCGGGACTACCACCCGTCCGCCGAATGCTCCACCCGGAAGGCCCTGGACTACCTGGCCACCTCCCCCGCCGCCCGAGCGGCGACCGCGAACCGGACCTAGGCGGCCGGTGGTCCAAGGCCGCCCGGTCAGTACAGGGCAGACTCGGTGGTGATAGGAACCATTGATCTCCGGCGCGATCAGGGAGCGGCTCTTGCCTCGCGTGCGTTTTCTCGGTCACTCCACGGTTCTCGTCGAGATCGACGGCGTCCGTCTGATCACCGATCCGATCCTGCGGGACCAGGTGACCTTCCTGCGGCGGGTCCCGCCGCCCCTGCCCGCCGAGGCGTACGCCGGTGTCGACGCCGTCGTCCTGTCGCACCTGCACCACGACCACTGCGACCCGCCCTCGCTGGCGGCCCTCGGGGCCGGGACGCGGGTCATCGCCCCGGCCGGCGGCGAGGACTTCCTGCGACGGAACGGGATCCGGGATCCCGTCACGCTGCGGGCGGGTGGATCCTGCACGGTCGGGCCGGTCACGATCACCGCGACGCCGGCGGTGCACGACGGCCGCCGGGTTCCGTTCGGGCCCGACGCCGACGCGATCGGCCACCTGATCACCGGCGCGGAGGGCGCCGTCTACTTCGCGGGCGACACGGCCCTCTTCGCGGACATGCGCACGCTGTGCCCGCGGCTCGACATGGCCCTGATCCCGGTGTGGGGATGGGGCCCCAACCTGGGCGCGGGACATCTCGACCCCGACGACGCCGCCGAGGCCGTGGCCCGGCTGCGGCCCCGCCGGGCGGTCCCCGTGCACTGGGGGACCCTGTTCCCGTACGGGCTGAAGCCCTTCTTCGGCGACCGGCTGCGCTCCCCCGCGCCCGCCTTCGCGAAGGCCGTGGAGGCACGCGGCCTGCCCACGGAGGTCACCGTCCTGGCACCGGGGGAGGAACTGGCATGGCACCCGTGAGCACAGTGTCACCCGTGAGCACAGTGTCACCCGTGAGCACAGTGTCACCCGTGAGCACAGTGTCACCCGTGAGCACAGTGTCACCCGTGAGCACAGTGTCACCCGTGAGCACAGTGTCGCCGGGGACGCCGCGTCCGCCGGTCAGCGCTTCGCCGCGGCCGCCTCCTCCGCGGCCCTGACCTCGTACACGGGCCGGTACCGGTCGTGAAGCGTGGTGAGCAGGCTGAGCAGCAGCATGAAGAAGGCGGTGTGGAGGAGGTCGAGACGGCCTCCCTCCCGTCCCAGCAGCCATTCGGCGACCAACACGAGTCCGACGTTGAAGGCCAGCCGAACCAGGAAGGCCATGGCCGCCGTCTCGACGCCGCGCCGGACGCGCGCCGTCCACAGGGAGAACGCGGCGTTCAGGACCACGAGGACCGCCAGCGCGAGGAACAGCTGCATGCCGGTGGTCCGCAGGCCGGGGAGCACCTCCGCGAAGAGCACGCTGATGAGGCCGACGAAGAAGATCTTCTCGACGGTGACCAGCGACAGCACCCGGCCGTGCGTGGCCGACCAGTCGTCGCGTTCCTCGGCGGTGTCGATCTGTTCCGGAAGCGGGTCGGCGGTCAGCCGCCCCTGCCGGTCGGCGGGCCGCAGGCGGGGGCGCACGGCGAACCGGAACACCGCGGCCGCCGCCAGCAGCACGATGACGACCGCGGGACCGAACCAGGGGACGTCGGCCACCGTGTCGGTGAAGTCGAGTTGGGCCACGTGGACCCAGTACTCCTGCGGCAGCTTGATCACGATCCAGATGAGCGCGGCCACCGTCAGCCAGAACGCCGCCAGGAACCGCACCGGGTCCCATCGGCTGCGGATCCCCTCGTAGGCGATGAAGAAGTACTCGAAGGTGTTCGGGAAGACCAGCAGGAACGCCCGCCACTGGGACAGCTCGAACGCCACGACCCCGACCAGGCGATAGAAGTAGAGGAATCGGGCCGTCTGGAAGGCGAACCCGTTCGTCCAGTTCCGCATGGTCGCCAGGTAGGCGAGGGCGAGGTAGTAGACGTCCATCGCCTTGTCGTAGCCCTGGTAGCCCGGCGGGTCGTAGCCGAACGACTGGAAGATCGTCTGGTCGACGGCGTCGAGGACCAGGCATCCGACGATCGCGGGCAGCGGGTAGCGGAGGATCAGCAGCGGAAGCAGGAACCGCGCCCCGACCACGGTCCAGAACACGGCGGCGACCTCGACACTCACGGTTCGCCCCCTGGTTCCCCTGCGACAGGCACCGTTCAGTATCACGCCGAACGGCGCGCCCGGATACCGGCGGGCGGATGCCGGTTCGTCCGCGTCCGCAAGCGGGCGCCCCACCGCTCACCCGCCGGAGGGGTACCGACTGGGTAGGCCAGACTCTAGCCGTTCATGACCAACGACCCGAAAGCGATGAAGAATGCCCACGATCCGTATCGAGGTGGTGGAGACCTCCTCCCTCGGCGACCGCAGCTACCTGGCCCATGACGGGCAGGTCGCCCTGGTGGTCGATCCGCAGCGCGACATCGATCGCTTCCTGGCCTTGGCCGGACGGCTGGGCGTCCGCATCACGCACGTCGCCGAGACCCATGTGCACAACGACTACGTCTCCGGCGGCCTGGCGCTGGCGCGGGCGACCGGCGCCGAGTACCTGGTCGCGGCCGCGGACGACGTGGAGTTCGACCGGGTGGGCGTGGCCGACGGCGACGAGGTCGCCGTGTCCGGGACGATGCGCGTCCGCGCGGTCGCCACGCCGGGGCACACGTTCCACCATCTGAGCTACATCCTGTCCGGGCCGGACGGCCCGGAGGGGGTGTTCACCGGCGGGTCGCTGCTGTTCGGCACCACGGGACGCACCGACCTGCTCGGGGCGGAACACGCCCATCCCCTGGCCCACCGGCAGCACGGGTCGGCGCGGCGCTTGGCCGACCTCCTGCCGGACGGCGCGCACATCTGGCCCACGCACGGGTTCGGGAGCTTCTGCTCCGCGAGCCGGTCCGACGCCGCGGCCTCGACCATCGGCCAGGAGAAGCGGACCAATCCGGTGCTGACACTTGAGGCCGACGACTTCGTCGCGGAGACCCTCGACGGGCTGGACGCCTACCCGGCCTACTACGCGCACATGGGGGTCCGCAACACCGCCGGACCCGACCTCATCGACCTCACGCCGGCGCGCGCCGCGGACGCCGCCGAGTTGCGCGAGCGCATCACCGCGGGCGAGTGGGTCGTGGACCTGCGCTCCCGGACGGCGTTCGCGCAGCGGCACCTCGCCGGGACGCTGAGCTTCGGCCTGGACGGGCCGATGGCGACCTGGCTGGGCTGGATGGCCGACCGGGACGCGCCGCTCACGCTGCTGGGCGAGAGCCGCGAGCAGGTGGCGGCGGCGCAGCGGGAACTGGCGCGCATCGGCATCGACCGCCCGGCCGCCGCGGCGAGCGGCACGCCCCGGGAATGGGCCGCCGGCGACACGGCCCGCCTGGACGGAACGGCCGTCGCGTCGTTCGCCGACCTGGCCGCCGCACGCGCCGGGAACGCTCCGGCGCACCTGCCCGAGGCGGACGTCGTGCTGGACGTGCGCCTCGGCAACGAGTGGCGGGCCGGCCACATCGACGGCGCGGTGCACGTCCCGCTGCCCGACCTGCCCCAACGCCTGCACGAGGTCCCGGACGGGACCGTGTGGGTGCACTGCGGCGCAGGCTACCGCGCCGCGGCCGCGAGCAGCCTGCTCCAGCGGGCCGGACGCCGGGTGGTGCACATCGACGACGCCTTCGACAACGCCGCGGCCGCGGGCCTGCACGTCGCCGGGCACTGACCCGTACACCGGCCTGCCGCCCGCTACGTCCAGGGGCGTAGTGGAGGAGTCCTCCGGCGGGTGACGACGAGCGCCCGACCTGCACCCGAGCATCGCCGTATCGCTCGATCCTTCGCAAGGCAAGGAGTGCAGTCATGCGCAAGACCCCCCTCGGCCGGGCCGCGCTGGTCACGATCACCGGGCTGGTCACCGCCGCCGCCGGCCTGGTGATCCAGAAGGTGGCCGGAGTGGAGATGCCACCCGTGCCGCCCGGCCTGGTCATCCTGACGCTGGTCACCGCCCTGATCGCCGTCACCCCCTGGCGCTGGCCCCTCGTCCTGGCCGTGCTGGCGGCGCTGGCGGAGGTGCCCGGCGCCCTGGGCAGTGCCGCCGACGCCGGCACGTTCGGCGAGGTCGCCGGGGCCGCGGTCCGCACCGCCGGTGCCGTCACCGCCTTCGTCGCGGGCATCGCGGCAGCGGCGGTGGCCTACCGCTCCCGCAAACGGGCGCCGGAGTCGGCGGCGCGGTGACCTCACCCCCCGCTTCGCCCGTCCCCTCGCGGGGACGGGCGAACGCGGCTATTCGCAGATGGCGGTGTCGGCTATTCGCAAATCGCGGTGTCGGCTATTCGCAAATCGCGGTGTCGGCTATTCGCAAATCGCGGTGTCGGCTATTCGCAAATCGCGGTGTCGACCAGGTCCATGACGACCTTCATCTTCTGCATGGCCTCCTTCTCCATGGCCTCCATCGAGGACTGCTTGGAGATGATCGCGGCGGGCAGGGCGTTCACGACGACCGTGACCTCACGGCCGTCGGTGGTCACCCCGCCGCGGGACTGGTAGCCGTGGATGTCGCCGCCATGGCCCCAGATCCTGCCGCATGACAGGGTCATCTCGTCGAGCCCGAGCCCGTAGGTGGTGTTGGGCATGCCGCTGCCCGGCGACTCGACGGTCTTCTGCATCTCCCTGAGCTGTTCGGCCGGCATCAGCCTGCCGCCGACCAGGCCTGCGAAGAAGGCGCTGAGGTCGCGCGGGCGGGAGACGATCATGCCGGCGGCCCCGGAGATCGAGGGGTTCATCCCCGTGACGTTCTTCAGCTTTCCGCCGGGCGGAGCCGTGTAGCCCTCCATACGCGGCTTCGGGACGTTCGTGTCCCCCGGCTTGGGCCAGTGGGTGTCCTCCAGGCCGAGCCTGTCGATGACCCGCTCGGTGACCGCGTCGCCGACCGGCTTGCCGGTGGCCTTCTCGATGAGCATCCCGGCGATGACGTAGTTGGTGTTGCTGTACTCCCGCTTCTTCCCGACGGGGAACACCGCCTTGGCCTTCAGCGCGGGCGCGAGCAGCTGCTCCGCCGTGTAGGTCTTCGTCGGCATCCCGGCGGTGTCGGGGACCAGCGCCGCCGTGTAGTCGGGAATGCCGCTGCTGTGCCCGAGGAGGTGGCGCACGGTGATGTTCGCGCCGCTGTAGTCCGGTCCCCGGACGACCCCCGGCAGGTAGGTGTCGATCGGCGCGTCCAGCTTGAGCTTGCCTTCGCCGACCAGCTGAAGGACGGTCGCCGCGACGAACGTCTTGGTGTTGCTGGCGATGCGCATGTGCCCGTTCTTCGGCGGCGCCTCGCCCGTCTCGCGGTCGCCGACCCCGGCCGAGTAGTCGCGGGTCTCGCCGTCCTTCCCCTTGACGGAGACCATCACTCCCGGATAGCCGGCCTTCACCACCTTCTGCATCGCCTTCTGCACGGCGACCTCGTTCTTGGCCGCGCCGATCTCCGCCTCGGCGTCGGACAGGTCACCGCTGCCGCAGCCCGTCAGACCGCCCAGGACGAGGGCGCCGGCCACCGGAACCGCGGCGATCCGCGGCGGCCTCCGGCGGCGCCGGGACGCGGCGTTCGGACGGGAGGCGGGCTGGAAGCGCTCGGACACCATTTCTCCTTAAAACCACCTGGCGGTGGAGCGGGGGGCATTTCTCGGATTCACCTCGATGGTTTCGGTCCGGGGCGTCCGAATCCATAACGCGCGCAGGAAGAACCGTGGTGTAGCCAGCACTACTCCGCATGGGTAACTGGCTGCATTGCCGCAGGCCGTGCCGTTTCCTACCGTCGGTGGCCGTCCAATGAGTCCGAGCTCCCGGAGGGCATTCCGCAATGTCAGTGACCCGGCACGCTCGCCCAGCACGTGCTGGCCGGCGGCGCCGGCCTGCCTCCGGCGGCCGCGCAGGACGCACGCCGGATCCCAGGCGTGGTCGCGGCGACGGGAGTGCGCCGCACCTCGGTCATCGTGCCCGGGGAACTGGAGCCCATGGCGGTCGTCGCGCAGGGCGTCGACCCACGGGGGGTCGAGCGGACCATGGACCTCGGCGTCCGGGCGGGGAGACTGGCCGACCTGCGCGGTGGCACCGTGGCGGTGTCCCGGTCCGCGGCGGACTGGGCGGGCTGGGAGGTCGGCGAGACCGCGGAGCTGTGGCTGGGCGACGGCGCGCCGGTCAAGCTGCGGGTCATCGCGATCTACGACCGCAACTTCGGGTTCGGGGACGTCACGCTGGCCGGCGAGACGCTCGCCGGGCACACCGCGACCGGCCTCGACGACCACGTCCTGATCCGGACCGCACCGGACGCGAACGTGGGCGGCGCCCTGGCCGGGCTCGCGGAGCGCTATCCGGCGAGCACCGTGACCGGAACGGGCGAGCTCACCGGCGAGCTCGCCAAGGATCTGGCCATCAGCGCCTGGCTGAACAAGATGCTGATCGCCGTCCTGGTCGGCTACGCGGTGCTCGCCGCCGCCAACACGCTGGTCATGGCCGGGCTGTCGCGGACCCGCGAGCTGTCGCTGCTGCGCCTGGTCGGGATGACCCGCGGCCAGGTGAGGCGGATGGCCTACGCCGAGCAGACCGTCCTGCTGGGGGCGGCGCTCGTGATCGGCGGCGCGATCGCCGCGGTCACGCTCTCCTCGATCGTCAACGCCCTCGCCGGGCAGCGCGTCCCGTACGTCCCGGCCGTCGGCTGGATCAGCATCGTCGGCGGCACCGTCCTGCTCGCGCTGACCGCCACGATCCTGCCGGTCTCGCGGCTCCTGCGCACCCCGCCGGTCGAGGGCATCGGCGTCCGCGAATAGGCCGCTCGCAGAGCCGCGCCGGGTCAGGCGCGGCTCTGCGAGTTCTCCAGGTAGCGCAGGACGGCGGCGACCCTGCGGTCGGTGCGGTCGGTCGGAGCGAGGTCGAGCTTGGCGAAGATGTTGCGGATGTGCTTGTGGACGGCGCCGTCGGTGACGAAGAGCCGCTCGGCGATGGCGGAGTTGCCCAGCCCCTCGGCCATCAGGGCGAGCACGTCGCGCTCCCGGGCGGTCAGCCGGTCCAGCGCGGTGTCGGGACGGCTGCGCGTGATCAGTTGCGTGACGACCTCGGGATCGATGGCGGTGCCGCCCTCGGCCACCCGGCGCAGCGCGACGAGGAACTGCTCGACGCGTCCGATCCGCTCCTTGAGCAGGTAGCCGAGCCGGTCGGCGCCGCCGGCGAGCAGTTCGCTCGCGAACGCCTGCTCGACATAGGCGGACAGCACGAGGATCGCCAGTCCCGGGCGGCGGCGCCGGGCCTCCACCGCCGCCTTGATCCCCTCGTCGGTGTGGGTCGGCGGCATCCGGACGTCGACGATGGCGACCTCGGGCTCCCGGGTGTCGACGGCCTCCAGGAACGCGTCCGGGGACTCGGTGGCGGCCACCACGTCCAGGGATTCGGCGCGCAGGAGCAGCGCCATCCCCTCACGCAGCAGCGGGTCGTCCTCGGCGATCACGATCCGCACGGGAGCTCCATCCGGAGAGTCGTCGGCCCACCGGCCGGGCTGGTCACTGTCAGTCGGCCGTCGTGCGCCTCGATCCGGCTCCGGATGCCGGCCAGTCCGGAGCCGCCGTGCTCGTCCGCGCCGCCGACGCCGTCGTCCTCGATCCGCAGCAGCAGCCGGTCGCCCGGGCGGCGCACGGTGACGCAGGCATGGCGGGCGCCGCTGTGCCGGGAGATGTTGGTGAGCGCCTCGGCCGTCACGAAGTAGGCGGTCGCCTCCACCGAGACGGCGCAGCGGCCGCGTATGTCGACGTCCACCCGGCAGGGGACGCCGCAGTCCGCGGCGAGCCCGTTCAGAGCGCCGGCGAGCCCCCGGTCGGCGAGGACGGGCGGAAGGATGCTGCGCACGACCGTGCGGAGCTCGGCCAGGGCCTGCTCTGCGGCGTCCTGGGTGCGCTCCAGCAGGACCTCGGCCCCGGCGGGGTCGCGTGCCAGCGCGCGGCGGGTCGCGCCGAGCATCACGGTGACGCCCACCAGCCGGTTCTGGGCCCCGTCGTGCAGGGAACGTTCGATGCGCCGCAGTTCGGTCGCGTGGGCGTCCAGCGCCGCGGCCCGCGTGGCGGACAGCTGCGCGACCCGCATCGACAGGTCGGCGTCGGGAGGCGGCGCCAGGAGCCGCCTGCCCGGCCACGCCTGCAACCGCGCCAGCCCCGGCCCGACGACCACGAACGCGACGGCCATCAGCTTGCCGAGGACCGCGACCGCCAGGGCGTCACGATCCTCCTGCACGGTCCAGAAGACCAGCGTCGGGGCGGCGTCGTCCGCGGGCAGCAGCCGCCACCACAGCGGGAACGTGACGTTCTGCACGGCGTTGATCACCAGGCTCACACCGACCAGGCTGATCACCAGGCCCAACGTGCCGTGCACCGCCAGCCAGCCCAGCTCCCGCCGCAGGATCGAATCGGTGACCACGGCCCGGCCCGTGCCCGGCGCGCGGCCCATCGTGATCATCTCCGGGCCCCACCGGGACAGCCGCGCCCGCTCCCGGTCGGCGATGGTCCGGATCATCCGGGGCAGGACGGGCAGCAGGAGCAGCCCGGCGCCCGTGACGCACAACAGCAGGACCAGGAGGGCCGACACGAGGGCCGCGAACGACAGCAGGGCCGTGCCCAGGCCCCCGATGAGATGTTCGAGCGCGTCCAGGAGGGCGCGGGCGCGCCGGACGACGGCCGTCCGCAGGGTCCGCGGGGCCCGCCGGACGCGGGCCGTTCCGAAAGTGTCCACCGGCGTACGCACGCGGTGACACTATGCCACCCGGATGATCCCTGTTCCGCGGTCGGGGGTGGAAGTACAGCCTGCTGTACCAAGGAACCGCCCGGTGGCGGGATGGTCTCAGCACGTGGACGCCCTCTCAGGCGGTGAGTCCCTGCGGCCGGACGTGGTGGCGGCCGATGGGAAGTATCAGCGGGCGTCCGGAGACGGGGTCTTCGATGATGCGGCTTTCGAGGTCGAAGACCGCCCGGACGACCTCTTCGGTGAGGACCTCGGCCGGGGCGCCGGAGACGTGGAGGCGGCCGCCGGCGAGGGCGATGAGGTGGTCGGCGTAGCGGGCGGCGAGGTTGAGGTCGTGCAGGACCATCACGATGGTCGTCCCGCGCGTGCGGTTCATGTCGGTCAGCAGGTCGAGGACCTCGATCTGGTGGCTGGCGTCGAGGAAGGTGGTGGGCTCGTCGAGGAGGAGCAGGTCGGTCTGCTGGGCCAGCGCCATGGCGATCCAGACGCGCTGGCGCTGCCCCCCGGAGAGTTCGTCGACGGCGCGGTCGGCGAGGTCCGCGGTCCGCGTCGCCTCCAGGGCCGCGGCCACGGCCGCGTCGTCGTCGCGGTTCCACCGGGAGAAGATCCCCTGGTGGGGGTGGCGCCCGCGGCAGACGAGGTCGAGCACGGTGATGCCCTCGGGCGCGACCGGTGACTGGGGCAGCAGCCCGAGCGTGCGGGCGAGCTCCTTGGCGGGCATGCGGTGCACCTGCCTGCCGTCCAGCACGACGCGGCCCTCGCGCGGCGCGAGCAGCCGGGACAGCGAGCGCAGCAGCGTCGACTTCCCGCAGGCGTTGGCCCCGACGACGGCGGTGACCTCGCCGGGCGGCACGGCCAGGTCGAGGGACTCGATGACGGCCCGGTCGCCGTAGCCGAGCGTGAGGCGCTCGGCCGCGAGGGAGTGGGAGGTGGTCACAGTGAGCCTCCGGCCCGGTGGGTGCGGACGATCAGATAGATGAGGTAGGGCGCGCCGAGGACGCCGGTGACGACGCCGACCGGGAAGCGGGTGTCGAACGCGAACTGGCCGATGAAGTCGGAGACCAGGACCAGCAGGGCGCCGACGAGCCCGGCGGGCACGAGCAGGGATCCGCCGGTGCCGAGGATCCGGACCGCGATGGGGCCGGACAGGAACGCCACGAACGCGATCGGGCCGGCCGCCGCCGCCGCGAAGGCGATCAGCCCGGTGGCGGCGACGATGACCGCGACCCGGGTGCGCTCGACGCGGATCCCGAGGGCGGAGGCGGTGTCGTCTCCGAGCTGCATCGCCGCCAGGTCGCGGGCCAGCGCCAGCAGGGCCGGGGCCAGCACCGCCAGCGCGGCGCAGGTGGGCAGCGCCTCGGCCCAGGTCGTGCCGTTGAGGCTGCCGGCCAGCCAGCGGGCGGCCTCCTGCAGGTCCCACTCGGCGGCCCGGGACAGGACGTAGGAGGTGATGCTGTCGAGGATCGCGGCGACGCCGATGCCGATCAGGATGAGCCGCGTGCCCACGACGCCGTCCCGGAACGCCAGGGTGTAGATCAGCAGGGAGACGGCGAGCGCGCAGGCGATCGCGAAGACCGACACCTGGCCCCCGCCGAGGGACAGCGACACGATCGCGAAGACCGCCGCGGCACTGGCCCCCGAGCTGATGCCGATGATGTCGGGGCTGGCGAGGGGGTTGCGCAGCAGCGTCTGGAACGTGACGCCGCCCAGCCCGAAGCAGAAGCCCGCGGCCACGGCGAGGACGGCCCGCGGCAGCCGGAGCCGGCCCACCGTGAAGGACGCCCCCGGCACCTGCTCACCGAGGATGACGCGGACCACGTCGCCGGGCGGGTAGAAGGTCTGGCCGACCATCAGGGTCACGGCGAACGCCGCCGCGACGAGCACCGCCATCGACACGAGGACGAGGCGGCGCCGTACGGCGCGCCGACGGCGGCCACGGGCGACCAGCAGGGCGGTCGGGGCGGTGGAGGCGG
>NZ_SMKH01000169.1 GCF_004348515.1 Actinomadura sp. KC345
GGCGCAGGCCGTCCACGGCGAACGGGACCGGGCCCGCCACGTCCACGACCAGGGCGTGGGCGCCCTCGTCGAGGGCGGCGCGGCACGCCTCCTCGGCGCGGACCGCGACGGGGCGGGCGTCGGCGCGCCACGCCTTCATCGTCTCGGTGCAGGTGAAGCCGAGTACGCCGCGTCGCCCGTCGTCGCCGATCAGCGTGGGCAGCGCCATGTCGCTCGACTTCTCCCGGCGCAGCCCGCCGGGAGGAACGTCCTCCTCCTCGGTGAGCACGGCGACGATGGGCACGAGCAGCCGCGCGCCCTGCAGCCGGCGCAGCACCACGTGCACGCCGACGCGCCCCGCCGCGTACCCGGTGAGCGCCTCGCACAGCCGCGGGTCGGCCCCGCCGTCGTCCCCCGGGAACTGTGGCTCGGGAATGGTCAGTCCGGACACGCCAGGAAGGCTATAACCTCCACCGGACACCGTGGGCGACTATCCGGATACTGTCCGGCATCGATCCGGTCACCCGAGGTCGGCGATGGCCGCGACGGTCCCGCCGCCGGAAGGCCCCTGGTGGACGGCCGCGACCGACACGAACACCGCCGGGTCGCCGGTCACCGACGCCGCGACGCCGCCGACGCACGCCTTGATCTGCCGGTGCCAGTGCACGTCGGAGTCGTCCAGCATGATGTTGCGGCGCCCGCGGACCGAGCCGCCCGGGTCGGCCTCGCACTTGATGAACACGTTGACGAGGCGGTCGCCGAGGTCGCCGGTGCGGGGCCGCTCGGGCAGCTGCAGGCCGGCCGACCCGATCGCGTCCCAGATGCCGTCGGCGTCCAGTGCGTCCTTCATCACACCGTGGCCCGCGCGGTACCGGCCGCCGATGCCGCGCACGTTCCCGACGACGACGATCTGCGCGCGGTCGAGCTCCACGCCGGACGAGCAGGACGCCACGGACGAGTACAGCGACAGGTCCTTGTGGATCTGCTCCGCGGAGGGCGTCTCGATCTCGCCGAGGGCGACGGCGATGCCGAGCGCGGTCGTGGAGTTGGAGATGTCCATCGACTTGAGGGTGTCCTCGGTGACGACGTCGCGGCCGCGGGACTTGGCGTCGTTGATGGTGTCGAGGGTGAGCAGCGGTGTCTTGGTCTGGACGTAGTGGACGTCGGCCGGGTCGTCGATCCCGGCGGTCTTCATCGCCTCGCGCACCCCGGCGGCGACGGTCTCGACCATCGCGGGGCGGCCGATGTCCTCGGGCAGGATGACCTCGCTCATCGCGACGCCGACCGACAGGCGCGGCTCGTCCGACCCCGGCGCCTTCGCCGGGTCGACGGTGGCGAACACGGTGGCGTGGGGGGACAGGACGCCGTCGGTGCCGCCCGACCACACGAGCGGGACCCGGCCCACCTCGTCCGCCGGCCGGGTGCCCTTCCCGATCAGCACCTCGCGGAACGCGCGGTCGGCCAGCAGCCGCGTGTAGTCGTTCACGCCGCCGTTGCCCTCGGTCTTGCCGACGACGGCGAGCACCCGGTCGGCGTCCAGGACTCGGTCGTCGATCAGCCTGGCCAGACCGGACGCGTCGGTCACGCTCTCGATGGGGATCTTGCGGACTTCGATCGGATCGGGCACGTCGTCGCTCCTCAGCTGCTCTGGTGATCGTTCCCTACCCCGGGCATGGCCTCCACGACCGTTCCGGCCTTGCCATACGCCGCGTCGCCCAGGCGGGCCAGCGAGGCGATGGCCGCGCGCCGCCCGCCGGCGGCGACGAAGCGGCGCACCGCCTCCACCTTCGGGCCCATGCTGCCGCCGGCGAAGTGCCCGGCCGCGGCCAGCTCGCCCAGTTCCGCGGCCGTCGTGCGGTGCAGGGGGCGCTGCCGCGGCGTCCCGAACCCGGTCATCGCGTTCTCCACGTCGGTCGCGATCACGAGGGTGGTCGCGCCCAGGCGGCGGGCCAGCAGCTGCGCCGCCAGGTCCTTGTCGACGACGGCCTCGACGCCGCGCAGCGTCCCGTCCACGCGGGCGACGGGCGCTCCGCCGCCGCCCGCCGCGACGACGACGTGCCCGGCGTCCAGCAGGGCCGCCGCCGCGCCCGCGTCCAGGATGCTCAGCGGCTCCGGCGAGGCGACGACGCGCCGCCAGCCCCGCTCCCCGAAGCGGCGCCACACCTCGCCGCGGGCCATGGCCCGGCGCGCGTCCTCCTCCGGGAAGTAGCGCCCGACGGGCTTGGCGGGGTCGGCGAAGCCGGGGTCGGACGCGTCCACGAGCGTGCGCGTCACGACGGCGGCCACCGGGCGCGCCGCGTCCCGCGCGGCCAGCGCCCGCTCCAGCGCGTTCATGATCATCACACCGACCGTGGCCTGGGTCTGCGCGCCGCACCAGTCCAGCGGGACGGGCGGCACCACGTCCGCCGCGAGCTGGTTCTTGATCAGCAGGTTGCCGACCTGCGGCCCGTTGCCGTGGGTGAGCGCGACCCGCGCGCCCGCGGCGACCAGCTCGGCCACCGGCCCCATGGCGCGCTCGATCGCCGCCGCCTGGGCGCCGGGCGCGGCGCTGCCGTCCGGTGCGGTCATGGCGTTGCCGCCGAGCGCGATCAGGATCCGCTCACCGTCGAGCGTCTCGCCGTTCCAGGTCACGGACGGACGCTAACCCGCGCGGCGGGCGGCGCTCACGGGCGAATGTCGCCCAACGGGCGCCGGTTCTTCGGCAGTTTCTAGGCGCGTGCGCCGAGGCGGGCGAGGCGTTCGACGGCCTCGTCGATCACCTCGTCCTTCTTGCAGAACGCGAAGCGGACGAAGTGGGCGCCCGCTTCGGCGTGGTCGTAGAAGACCTGCGTCGGGATCGCGACGACGCCCGCCTTCTCCGGCAGCGCGCGGGTCAGCTCGATGCCGTCGGTGAATCCCAGCGGCCTGATGTCGGCCTGCACGAAGTAGGTGCCCTGCGGCCGGTACGCGGTGAACCCGGCGGCCTCCAGGCCGGTGATGAGCCGGTCCCGCTTGGCCTGGAGCGACGTGCGCAGCTCCTCCACCCAGGCGAGCTCGTTCGCCAGGGCGTACGCGGCGGCGCGCTGGTAGGGGGCGTTGACCGCGTAGGTGAGGAACTGCTTCACCGTCTGGACCGCCCGGATGTGGGGCGCGGGCGCCGTCACCCAGCCGGTCTTCCATCCGGTGACGGAGAACGACTTGCCCGCGGACGACACCGACACCGTCCGGTCGCGCATGCCGTCGAGCGTCGCCAGCGGGATGTGCTCGGTGCCGTCGAACGTCAGGTACTCGTAGACCTCGTCGGTGATCGCCACCAGGTCGTGCTCGCGGCAGACGCCCGCGATGGCCTCCAGCTCGTCCCGCGTGAACACGGTGCCCGCCGGGTTGTGCGGCGAGTTCACCAGGACCGCCCGGGTGCGGGGCCCGACGGCCGCGCGCAGCTCCTCGGGGTCGAACGTGAAGCGCCCTCCGGCGGGGCGCAGCGTCACCGGCCTGCGCACGGCCCCCGCGAGCGCGATCACGGCCGCGTACGAGTCGTAGTACGGCTCGAAGACGATCACTTCGTCGCCCGGCCCGGCCAGCGCGAGCACCGACGCCGCGATGCCCTCGGTGGCGCCCACGGTCACGAACACCTCGGCCGCCGGGTCGTACGACAGCCCGTACCGCCCGAGCCGCTGCGCCGCCACCGCCTCTCTCAACTCGGGGAGGCCGGGTCCGGGCGGGTACTGGTTCGCGCCCGTGCGGATCGCCTCCACCGCCGTGTCGAGCACGGCCCGCGGCCCGTCCTCGTCCGGGAACCCCTGGCCGAGGTTGATCGATCCGGTCCGGACGGCGAGAGCCGACATCTCGGCGAAGATCGTCTCACCGAATCCCTGCATGCGCGCTACGAGAGGCTCACCCACGACGGCCAGCCTAACGGCGTCTAAGGCGCGAGGCGGGTCTTGACGACCTTGCCCATGGCGTTGCGGGGCAGGGAGCCGACCAGGTGCACCACGCGGGGGCGCTTGTGCGCCGACAGGCGCTCCGCGACGAAGTCGATGAGCTGCCGCTCCCCCACGCCGTCGGCGACCACGTAGGCGGTGACCTGCTCGCCGAGGTCGTCATGGGGCGTGCCGACGACGGCGGCCTCCCGGACGTCCGGGTGCGCGAGCAGCGCGTTCTCGATCTCGCCGGCGCCGATCCGGTAGCCGCCGCTCTTGATGAGGTCGGTGGAGGCGCGGCCGACGATCCGGTGCCAGCCGTCCGGGCCGATGGTCGCGATGTCGCCCGTGCGGAACCAGCCGTGCTCGGCGAACGACTCCGCGGTGGCGTCCGGGCGGTTGAGGTAGCCCTTGAACAGGAGCGGCGCCCTTACGTGCAGTTCACCGGGGGTCTCCCCATCGTGCGGGACGGGTTCGCCGTCCTCGGACCTCAGACGGGTCTCGACACCGGGCAGCGGCGTGCCGACGTATCCGGGACGCCGGTCGCCGCCGGCGCGCGCGCTGACCGTGATGAGCGTCTCGGTCATGCCGTACCGCTCGACCGGACGGTGCCCGGTGAGTTCCGAGAGACGCTCGAAGACGGGCACCGGGAGCGGCGCGCTGCCGGAGACGAGCAGCCGCGCGCCGCGGAGCGCCTGCGCGGCGGACGGGTCCGCCGCCGTCCTGGACCAGACGGTGGGGACGCCGAAGAACAGGCTGCCGCCGTCGTTCTGTGCCGCGGCCGCGTACGCCCCGGGTTTGGGACGCCCCGTGTGGACGAGCGGCGACCCCACCCGGAGGGCCCCGAGGACACCGAGGACGAGGCCGTGCACATGGAAGAGCGGCAGCCCGTGGACGAGGACGTCGCCGGGCGTCCACGCCCACGCTTCGGCGAGGGCGTCCAGCCCGGCGGCGATCGCGCCCCGCGAGACCAGCACGCCCTTCGGCGCGCCCGTCGTCCCGCTCGTGTAGAGGATCAGCGCGGTGGCGTCGGCACCCGCTCGGGCCGGCCCGGTTCCGCCGCGCGGGAGCGCGTCGACCGGGATCAGGGGCGGTTCCCCGTCCACCGGTTTCACCTCGCCCGCGGCCAGCAGGAGGTTCGCCCCCGAGTCGCCGAGTATGTGCGCGCGCTCGGCGGGACCCGAGTCGGGCGGCAGCGGCACGACCGGGACGCCCGCGAGGACACCGCCGACGACGGCCGCGACCGTCTCCAGCGTGGCGGTGGCGTGGACCGCGACGGCGTCCGCGCCCCGGATCTCCGCGGCGACGGCCGACGCCCACCCGAGCAACTCGTCGCGCGCCAGTTCCCGTCCGGCGATCCGCACCGGGCCGCCCGACTCCCCGAGCAGGTCCATCACTCGCCCCTTCCCACCTCGTCGAGCCCGTCTCGTTCGTCGAGCCGGGCCGGCACCGCCTCATTGTGCTCATCATCGAAGGCGTCGGCACCGCCTGGCGGCATCACCGGCCGCGTACCGTCCGCCCAGGCCGCTGAAAGGGGATCACCGGCGTCGGGATCGAGTCGATTTGGAGTCCGACCGGACTCATCCCGCCCCGGGTGGCCGGCCGCAAGCGGCCTTGAGCGTCTCGTTGTTGATGTAGATGGCACTCCCGTCGATGACCTCGCTGTACTGGGTCGACCTGGTGCCCGCGGGGAGTCTGCTCAGCGAGTCGGCCACCGCGTCGATCTCCGCGGCGACCTCTCGGGCCTCGGCCGGGCCGTCCTTGTCGAGCCGTTCCCCGACCCTGCGGATCTTGGCCGCGGCGTCCCGGAAGAACGCGGCGTCGGCGGCGGAGAGGGGGACGTAGTCACTGGTGCGGTCCGTAGGAGTGGTCATCTTCTGGGTCACGGCATCCAGCTGATCGAAGAGTTCGCCGCACGGGTCGATTCTCTCGATCACCCCACCGCATGCGGTGGACGTGAGCAACGCGCCGGCGAGGACGACGGTGCCGGACAGCCTGGTAAAGGACATCGCGAAGGAGCCTCCATAATGACGTGCACGGTCGTGGACGTCGATCCTTCCTGATCGTGACTTCGCATCGGCTTCACCGGAACCGGTTCCCTCCTCGGCCAAGGAGGCCGACCACCCCGGCGTCCGGCAGGAGGCTCGCGCCTCTCCCTCGCGTCCGGCGCCTGGAAGGATTCCGTCCGTGCCGGACGCCATCGTGACCTACCCCGCGCTCGCCGCGCGCCTGCTCACCCTGCCGCCGTCCTGCGGCCCGGCGCGCCTGGTCGCGGTGGACGGCCCGAGCGGCGCGGGGAAGTCCACCTTCACCGACCATCTGGCCGCCGTCCTGGTCGGCGCACCGATCATCCGCTCGGACGATTTCAGTGTGCCGTGGGACGCCGACCCGCTCACCTGGTGGCGCCCCCTCGAAATGGCGGTCCTCGACCCCCTCCGGGACGGCCGTCCCGCCGTCCTGCGCCGCTACGACTGGCACCACGACCGCTACGGCCCGCAGGAGAGGATCCCGCCCGCCCCCGTCGCCATCGTCGAAGGCGTGGGCGCGGCCTGGGCCGGGTCGCCGGCCGCCTACCGCATCTGGATCGACGCGCCCCGCGACCTCCGCCGCGCCCGCGCCCTCGACCGCGACGGACCCGAGTACGCCGAAGCCTGGGACGCCTGGTCCACGCGCGAATCGACCCACTTCACCGAGGACGGAACCCGTGCCCGCTGCGACCTCCGGGTGGACGGCACCACCTTCACCCAGCACCGCTTCAGGACACCCACGTGATCCCGCGAGGGTGACCACGATGGAAAACGATGTGCGTCGCCGGACAAGCGTCCGCTAGCGTGCGGGTCATGTCGAGCCCCGAGGCGTCCAAGGTGGGGGCTTTCGGTCACGCCGTCAGCCCCCTGAACCACTGAGTTCCTAGTTCCGCCCTCCCGCCGCCCTCTGCGGCCGGACGAGCGCGCCTTGGGCGCTGACCGCGGTGACGAGACGTCCTCTCGTGCTTCTCCTCACCTCGGAGCCACTCGATGCCTCTCGCTCTCTACCTGCTCGCCATGGCCGTCTTCGCCATGGGCACCTCCGAATTCATGCTCGCCGGCCTCCTGCCGGACATCGCCACGGACCTCGGCGTGACCGTCGGGACGGCGGGCGCGCTCACCTCGGCCTTCGCGGTCGGAATGGTCGTCGGCGCCCCGCTCATGGCCGCCCTCGCCCGCAACTGGCCGGCACGAGCGAGCCTCCTCGGCTTCGTCCTCGTGTTCGCGGCGACCCACGTCGTGGGGGCGGCCACCACGAGCTTCACGATCCTGCTCGCCACCCGGGTCGTGGCGGCCCTCACGAACGCGGGCTTCCTCGCCGTCGCCCTGACCACCGCCGCCGCGCTCGTCTCCGCCGGCGACAAGGGACGCGCGCTGGCCGTCCTGCTGTCGGGCACGACCGTGGCCACGATCGCGGGCGTCCCCGGCGGCTCGGTCCTCGGCACTCTGCTCGGGTGGCGCGCCGTGTTCTGGGCCGTCGCCGCCCTCTGCCTGCCCGCGGCCGTCGCCGTCCTCAAGGGAATCCCACCGCGGCCGGAGCGGGCGAACGCGACCGGCGGCGCCCTGCGGCCGGAACTCGCTCAACTGGGAAGCCCCCGCCTGATCCTGGTCATGCTGCTCGGCGCACTGGTGAACGCCGCGACCTTCGGAAGCTTCACCTTCCTCGCCCCGGTCGTGACCGGCACCGCCGGCCTGGGCGACCTCTGGGTCTCGGTCGCCCTGGTGCTCTTCGGCGCGGGATGCCTCACCGGCGTCACCGTCGCCGGACGACTGTCGGACCAGCACCCCGGCCTGGTCATCGCGGTAGGCGGCCCGCTGCTTCTCATCGGCTGGGTGGCCCTGGCCGTCCTAGCGGGAACCCCGCTCGCCCTGCTCCCCCTCGTGTTCGTCCAGGGCGCTCTGTCATTCGCCCTGGGCAGCACCCTGATCACCCGCGTCCTCTACGAGGCCGCAGGAGCCCCCACCATGGGCGGCTCCTACGCAACAGCCGCCCTGAACATAGGCGCCACGGCGGGCCCGCTGATAGCCGCGACCACCCTCACCACCCCACTCGGCAACCGCGGCCCACTCTGGACGAGCGCCCTCCTCGTCCTGACGGCCCTGCTACTCACCCTCCCCTTCCGCAGGATGCTCGCGGCGGGCGCACCGGCCACCCCACCCGTGAGGACGAGTTCCGGGGCCAGGTGAGCAGATCCTCGGGGCCGTCGAGGCGCTGGCCGCCGCCTGCGGCGCCACCCGGGACCCCGGTGGGGGCAAATGGGTGTGGGCGCGCATCGTCCCCTGAAACGATCACATCTGGTGAGAACGGGCGTCGCTGTGTGATCGGCGTCAGTAGTTTGGCGCTATGAGCGTTGAGGCCGGGCTTTCTCCGCCGATGATGATCGACGTGGTTCGCGGCGGCGTCGCGATGGGCGATGATGCCCTTCTCCATCAACGCGAGCCTGAGCGGTGAGGGGGGCGACGGTGCGTCGTTCCGTGTCGAAGGAGGCCGCCGAGGCGGGGCTGGGCGGCGTCCGGCGGGTGCACCGGCAGCATCGGGGGCGGCCCGAGTGGGGTCAGCTGGCGCCTTGGATCTTCGGCTTCGCCATGGCGGAGGGTGTGGTCGCCGCCTTCGACTGGCGCTACATCTTTCTGCTGCCCGTGCTGGTGTACCTGGGGCTGGCCTGCCGGGTCTACCTCGTTCCGCTCTCCAGGGCGGACGGGCGGCGGCGCTGGTTCGCGGTCTGCGAGGGCGGTCTGCTGGTGTGGTCGCGAGGGGACGTGCCCTCCATCGCCATCCCCTGGGACGCGCTGACGACGCCGGACCGAGGCGCCAAAGGGGCGGTCGTGCGGCTGTCGTGGAGGGAGGACGCCGAGGAACGGTCCATGTTCGTCGGCCCGGTCACCGCCCGAGGGGATCTGGCCAGGGCCCTGGAAAAGCTGGGGCCTGTGCGGGCGTCGCCGCGGCCCCGGCTGGCGGTCGGCGCGGGGGGCGTGGCGGTACTGGCCCTGGTGTGGTGGATCGTGCAGCCGTGGGTCGTCCCCGCCGTGCTCGGTGAGCGCCCCGGGCGGCTGCAGGATCTCGCCCGCCTCTGCTGGCAGCAGGATCGGCCCTTCGAGCGGGCCGCAAAGTACGAGGGAGCAGGTCCGCACCCGCTGGTCTTCTTCCGCGAAAGCGCGGGGCCTCCCGAACTCGCGACCACGGGTGACGGGGATCGCCGGCCGGCACCGGATCAGGTGGAACTGGTGGCGTGCAGCCACCCGGCGGGACGGGTGTCCGATAAGCCGATCAACGTCTGCCTTTACGAGGGCGGCCTGCGAACCGAGACCTACCAGGGGCGCCGCAGCCTCGACATCTACGAGGCGAGCACCGGCCGCAGGGTCGCTCGCCAGATGATGGACGGCCAGGACGAGAAGGCGGAGTGCCCTCCTTACCAGGTCGTCTACGGCAACGATCCCGACCCCGAGCCCCGCCAGGGTGACACCGCTCCCCCGCTGAGCGACTACGAGGCCGTGCTACGCCCCTTCCTCACCGGCGCGCCGCGTTCCTAGCTCCACGGCGGACCCACCGCCCCATCAGTCCTGCACGCCGAGACTCCAATGTTCGTTCAGGAAGCTGCCGAGCAGCACGACCGGGCAGATGACTACGCGCAGCACGCGCGTCCAAGTCCACTTGAGGTGCCCGGCCGCGACGCCGATCCGTGCCAGGCAGACCAGGAACAGGACCACGGAGGGACGTGCGTCGCCGGAACAGGTGCGGAGCGCACCCGCCCGGAGCGGCACGGTGCGTCCGGCCGGCGTCACCCGTCCCGGCGGCGGCGGAGGCGGCGCAGGTCCTCCTCGGCCCTGAGCGCCGCCTCATCGGCTCGGCGCGCGATGTCGGCCGACAACCGCTCGGCGGCCTGCCGCGCGTCGTCTCCCAGCCCCCCGGCCGCCCGCTCGAGCTCCGCCTGCCGCGCGGCCACCTGCTCGGCCAGCCTGCGCCGGGCGGCCTCCACCCGCGCGGCCTCCCGTTCGACCGCCGCGCGCCGTGCGGCTTCCTGCCGGGCCCTCCGGTCCGGATCCCGTGCCTCCCGTTCGCCCTTTCGGCGCTTGACGACGACGTACGCGAACGAGATACCGAGCAAGATGCCGAGCATCGCCGCTACGGGGAGCCACCAAGCCGACTCCACATCACACCTCCGGGGGTGAGTGCACGCAACCGAACGCTTCACTGCGATCGTTCCACTGTCCGTGCGATCTCAGGAGGGCCTTTCCACCCCCCGGACTCTGGAACGCAATGGTCGTTCTCCTCGTCTGAGACCTCAATGGAGAGACACGGCGAAGCAGGGGGAAAGCCTGGGCCAGAGGTGCATCCGGAGGAGATCGGCGAGCCGCTCGGGGTCGCCGACCCGCGGCTGCTGGGCGGGTTCACGGTGCGCGGCCGGCTGGCCGGGCATGCGGCGGGCGCCGTCTACTCCGGGCGGGACCCGCACGGCGGTCCGGTCGTCCTCGTGGCGCTCGCCCCGGCCGCCGCGTCCGACCCGGCGGTCCGTGACCGGTTCGCGGCGGCGACCGCGGCCCTGGGCGACCGGGTCCTGGAGGCGCCGCCGCAGGGCCCGCCGACCTGGGCGGCCCTCTCCCGCGAGGGCGGCGAGGGCGGCGCGGGCGGATCGCACGGGCTGCGCGAGGCCACGGCGCTGCTGGACGCCGCGGGCCTGACGGCCGGTGAGGCGCGGCCGGGCTCCGGCCCCGGGTTCGTCCCGCACTGGTCCCCGTCCCCGGACGGCTCCGGGCCCTGGAGCGGCGACGCGCCGCCCGCGGGGGCGGTCCCGCCGCCGGCCGGACGCGCACCGCCTCCCTCCGCGCTCAAGCTCACCGCCATCGTCACGCCCGTGGCCGGTCTCGTGATCGTGCTCGTCGTCCTCGGGGCCTGGATCGGGTGGCAGGTCTTGTCCCCCGCCCGTCCGGCCGGCCCGTCCACCACGCCGCCTCCCACCACGCACGCGGCGCCGTCGGGGCCCCCGTCCGCGGCACCGTCGAAGGGGAGCGGCCCCCGGGGCGGGAAGGGGCCGGTGGCCGGGCCGCGGTACGGCGAGGGCGAGGACACCTACCACGCGGACCTGGAGGGCATGCCGTTCGACTTCGACCTGCCCGGCGGCTGGGGGTGCCTGCGCAGCGACAAGAAGCCGTTCGACACGCGCTGGGTCTGCATAGACGAGGGCGGCACCTTCCCGCCGAGCGGCAGCGGTGCGGGCGGCTTCGTCGCGGTCGAGCCGTGCGCGGCGCCGTGCGGGGACGGCGAGCGCGCGACGCTGCGCACGCGGTTCACCCTGGACGAGGAGGACTGGAGGCGGATCGACGCGACCACGATGTACGCCGAGATCGAGGGCGAGCTGCCGAACAGGAAGGGTGAGCGGCAGGTGCGGGTCGCGATGAGCCGCGTCTTCGGGTCCGTGCCGGGCGGCGGGCCC
Organism: Actinomadura sp. KC345; assembly: GCF_004348515.1. Classification (GTDB taxonomy): domain Bacteria; phylum Actinomycetota; class Actinomycetes; order Streptosporangiales; family Streptosporangiaceae; genus Spirillospora. Next base: position 11,338 of record NZ_SMKH01000169.1, read on the forward strand.
GGCACGGCGGTCGCGGTGCAGCTCACGGGGCCGGAGGAGCAGCGCGAGACCATGCAGAAGCTGATCAACGAGATCCACGACCGCACCTCGTGACGGCGGGCCTCCGCGCGCCCGCCCCGCCGGCCGTCAGTCCGGCCCGGCGCTCCGGCCGGCGGCCTGCGGAGGCCCTTCTCCAAGGGTGTCGACGTCGGCGGACGGGCGTCCTCCGGAGAGTTCCGGGTAGCCGGGGCCCCGGTCGAAGAACGGGGCCGGGCCTCGTTCGGCGCGCAGCCGCGCTCGCAGGGCCCTCGTCGCCTCCTCGTCCACTCGGCCCTCGGTCAGGACGACGCCGTAGTCGGTGCGGGCGCCTTCGGGCGAGACCTTGCCGTCGCGGACGTCGGCGGCCACCCGGGCCGGGTCGCGGTCCAGCGGGTCGCCCCACCCGCCGCCGCCCGTGGTGCGGATGCGGATGGTCTGGCCCGCCCTGACGGGGTGGTCGTCGACGAGCCCCTCCATCTCCTCGCCGTCGATGTCGACGCGGAAGGGACGTCCCGCCCGGCCGCCTCTGACGCCCCAGCAGGACAGGATCGAGCGGTCGGCGATCGACATGTAGCGGGCGTCGCGGAGCATCCGGATGTGCTTGTCGTAGCCGAGGCCGCCCCGGTGCTCCCCGGGGCCGCCGGAGTCCACGGCGAGGCCGAGGCGTTCGACGACGAACGGCCAGCGGGCCTCGGCGAACTCGGCGGGGATGTTGCGGGAGTCGGGCACGACGTGGATGGTGTCCTCGCCGTCGGCGTAGTAGCGGCCGCCGGAGCCTCCGCCGAGCACCTCGCGCATCAGGTAGGGGCCGCGGTCGTCCTCGCCGTAGACGCCGGTGTACCGGATCGTCTCCTGGTCGGCGGGCATCCGTCCGCCGGTGGCCTTCGCCAGGACGCCCGCCAGGACGCCGAGCAGCCGCAGGATGACGAACGTGCGGGCGTTCGTGGGCGCCGGGAAGACCGGGGTGAGGAGCGTGCCCTTCTCCGGGAAGCGCATCTCGATGAGCGGCACCACGCCCTCGTTCACGTCCAGTTCGGCGGCGCGCTCGGGGGTGTCGGCCAGGTTCCGCAGGACGGGCGCCAGCCACTTCTTCAGGAAGACGCCGTCCGCGTAGTCCCCGGCGTGGTTGATGGGGCCCTTGGCCTGGGGCGACGTTCCCGCGAAGTCGATGACCAGGGGGACGTCCGCCGCCTTGTCGACGGTCAGCGTGATGCGCTGGGCGTGCAGGCGGGGCGGGTCGACGCCGTCGTGCTCGGCGTAGTCCTCCCAGACAAACCTCCCGTCCGGGATCTTGGAGAGCAGTTCGCGGCGGAACGTCCGGGTGGTGTTGTCGATGACGGCGTCGAAGCACGCCTCGACGTCCGCGCGGCCGTAGCGGGCGAACAGGTCGCCGAGGCGGCGGGCGCCCATGAGGCAGGCGGAGCATTCGGCGTCCAGGTCGCCCGCGAGGGAGTCGGGCATCCGGGAGTTGCGGGTCATGATGGCCAGCGCGGCCCGGTTCGGGACGCCCTGGTCCCACAGCTTGATCGGCGGGACCATCAGGCCCTCCTCGAACGCGCTGCGGGCGTGGCTCGGCATCGATCCGGGGACCGCGCCGCCGATGTCGTCGTGGTGGCCGAACGCCTGGACGAACGCGACCACCTCGCCGTCGTGGAAGACCGGGACCGTCACGCACAGGTCGGGCAGGTGCCCGATCCCGCCCTCCGACAGGTAGACGTCGTTGTGGAAGAACACGTCGCCCGGACGCATCTCCGCGACCGGGAAGTCGCGGGCGACCGGCTGCACGAGGGCGGAGTACGAGCGGCCGGTGAGCTTGCGGAGGCGGCGGTCGTGGATGCCCGCGCGGAAGTCGTGCGCGTCCCGGATCATCGGCGAGCGGGCCGTCCGGGCGATGGCCGTCTCGACCTCGCGCTCCACCGACGCGAGCGTCCCCTCGACGATCTCCAGGAGGATCGGGTCGATCACCGGGCCGGTCATCGGGTCACCACCAGGTTGCCGTGGGCGTCGGGTCTCGCGGTGAAGCCGGGGTGGAGCGGGAGCGTCGAGCCGAACTCCTCGATCACGGCCGGGCCCTGGACCGTGTCGCCGGGGGCGAGCTTCTCGCGCCTGTAGACGGCCGTCTCCTCCCAGGCGCCGAAGTGGACGGGGCGCGTGCCGGTGCGGGCGCGGGACGGGTCGCCGTCGCCCGCCGGACGCTCGGTGAGGCGGGGGCGGACGATCGGGCCGATGCCGGAGACGCGCAGGTTGACCCATTCGACCGGGTGCCGCGGGTCGTCGCGGTGGCAGTAGCCGTAGAGGGCCTCGTGGGCGTCGTGGAACCGGCGGACGACCTCGGCGCGGAACGCCTCGTCCGGCGGGCCGGCGGGCGCCCCGACGCGCACCTCGAACGCCTGCCCGTAGTACCGCAGGTCGGCCGAGCGGGTGAAGCGGCGCCCGTCCCCGGTGAACCCCTCGCGTTCGAGGGCGGTGGCGGCCTCCCGTTCGAGGTCGGCGTAGACGCCGTCCAGGAGCGCGGGGTCGAGTTCGGCGTCGCGGACGACGCGCGTCCGGACGTAGTCGTTCTTCACGTCCACGGTGAGCAGGCCGAACGCCGACAGGTTGCCGGGGTTCTCCGGGATCACGGCGGTGGGCGCCCCGAGGATGTCGAGCAGGCGGCAGGCGAGCAGCGGGCCGGAGCCGCCGAACGCGACGAGCGGGTAGTCGCGGACGTCCAGGCCGCGCTTCACCGTGATCTGCCGGATGGCGTTGGCCTGGTTCCACGCCGAGACCTCCAGGACGCCGGCCGCGGCCCGCTCGAACGGCAGCCCGAGCCGTTCCGCCAGAACCTTCACGCCGGTCCGGGCGGCCTCCACGTCGAGGGGCACCTCGCCGCCGAGGAGGTGGGGCGGGATGCGGCCGAGGACGGCGTGCGCGTCGGTCACCGTGACCTCGGTGCCGCCGCGCCCGTAGCAGAGCGGGCCCGGGTCGGCGCCCGCGCTGCGCGGGCCGACCTTCAGCGCGCCCTCGGGCGACCGCCACGCGACCGAGCCGCCGCCCGCGCCGACGGTCACGATGTCGATCATCGGGATCTTGACGGGATGGCGCCCGATCGTCCCCTCGGTGGTGAGGGTCGGCTCGCCGTCGAGGACGACCGCGACATCGGTGGACGTCCCGCCGCCGTCCAGCGTGACGACCGAGCCGTGGCCGCCCGTCCCCTGACCGCGGTGGGCGACGACGAACGCGGCGCCCAGGGCGCCCGCCGCCGGGCCGGACAGGACGGTCGTGATCGGCTGCCGGGCGACCTCCTCCGCCGACAGCACTCCCCCGTTGCTCTTCATCACCAGCAGGCGGGCCGCGACGCGTTCGGCGATCCGCGCCAGGTAGCCGTTCATCGCGGGCTTGACGGCGGCGTCCACCAGCGTGGTCACCGACCGCTCGTACTCGCGGTACTCGCGCAGCACCTCGCAGGAGAGCGACACGACCGCGTCCGGGTGCTCGCGCGCCAGGACGTCCCGCATCGCCAGCTCGTGCGACGGGTCGGCGTAGGAGTGCAGGAAGCACACGCCGATCGCGTCGATCCCCGCGTCGCGGAACCAGCGGGCCGCCGCGACCGCCGACTCCTCGTCGAACGGGCGCAGCTCCGCGCCGGTGTGGTCGAGCCGCCCGCCGACCGCCTGTACCCGGTGCACCGGGACGATCCGCGGCGGCTTCACCCAGAAGTAGCTGTTGCCGTAGCCGTCCGGGACGCTCTGCCGCGCGATCTCCAGGATGGACTCGAAGCCCTCGGTCGTGACGAACCCCAGGTCGTCGATCCGGTCCTCCAGGAGCCGGTTCGTCGCGACCGTCGTGCCGTGCGACAGCACCGCCACGTCCTCCGGCCCGGCGCCGAGGAGGCCGAGGACCTTGCCGACGCCCGCCGCGAACCCCTCCGCCGGATCGGCGGGCGTCGAGGGGGTCTTGGTGGTGACCGGGCCGTCCCCCGTCCCGTCCATGTCCAGCGCGACGACGTCGGTGAACGTCCCGCCCGTGTCGATCCCGATCCGCAGCCGCCTCGCCATGGTCAAGGGTCTACCGGACCGCGCCCACCTGCGAAACCGTCGTGATCTGCCAAGGGGCGCGCTGCCGTTTCGTCAGGCCGCGCTGGCACTAGGCTGGGCGGTTCCATCCGACCGACGCATTCCACGAGACCGCTGGAGCCCCTACATGGCGCTTGAACGCCCCGAGATCGACTTCCCCGAGGGCCAGCCGCCCGAGTACCTCGACATCACCGACATCACCGAGGGCGACGGCCCCGAGGCCGCCAAGGGCTCGAACGTGTCGATGCACTACGTCGGCGTGTCGTGGTCGACCGGCGAGGAGTTCGACGCGTCCTGGAACCGCGGTTCCACGCTGGACTTCCAGCTCGGCTCCGGCCGCGTCATCAAGGGCTGGGACATGGGCCTCGTCGGCATGAAGGTCGGCGGGCGCCGCAAGCTCGTCATCCCGCCGCACCTCGCCTACGGCGACCGCAGCCCGAGCCCGGCCATCAAGCCCGGCGAGACGCTCATCTTCGTCGTCGACATGATGGCCGTCAGCTAGCGGCCAGGGTGTACTGAACGGCGGGCGCTCCCGGAACGATCCGGGCGCCCGCCGTCTCCGTCCTGCAGCGGGTCAGCGGGATCGGGAGCGCCGTCCCAGCATGTGACCGAGGGCCACCCCCGCGAGGGCGACGGCGCCGCCGGCGCCGAAGGCGGCGGCCATCGGCCAGGCGACCGAGGCGCGGTCCGGGCCGGGCGCGGCGCGGCCGGTGTAGACCGCGCCCGTCCCGGTCGCCGGGGCGGGCGCGGTCTACAC
>NZ_SMKH01000016.1 GCF_004348515.1 Actinomadura sp. KC345
CTGCCCGCACACGGTGTTCCGGGAACGGGCGGGTGAAAGGGACCGGACTCGAACACACCGGCTTCCGGCCGCTCCGATTTACCCCCCTCTTACAATTAACGGTCCCGTGACGAAGATATACATAGATCTTGCACAGCCGACTTGACCCTGCCCCGCCGAATTGTGGATTTTGGTGAATGGCTCCAATGCATTCACCCCGAGATGTCCCGCAGATCGAGCATGGGAGAGCGAGATGGACACGTCCGTGATCATTGCCGGTGCCGGCCCCGCAGGGCTCACCCTGTCCGCCGAGTTGCGACTGGCCGGAGTGGACGTCATTGTTCTGGAGAAACTACGGGAGCCGACCGGGCAGTCCCGCGGCCTGGGTTTCACCGGCCGGACCATGGAGGTGTTCGACCAGCGCGGGCTCCTGCCGCTGCTTCCCGACCTCGAAACCAGCAATGTCGGGCATTACGGCGGCCTGGGCCTCGACTTCAGCGTGATCGAAGGCGCCCACTGGGTGGGCAAGGACCTGCCGCAGGCGCGCACCGAGGAGATGCTGACCGAATGGGCCGTGGGCCTCGGCGCCGACATCAGGCGGGGCCACGAGGTCGTGGCGCTGACCCAGGACGACCAGGGCGTGACCGCGGAGGTCGACGGGCCGGGCGGGCGGAGCCGGTTCTCCGCCCGGTACCTGGTGGGATGCGACGGCGGCCGCAGCACCGTGCGCAAGCTGGCGGGCTTCGACTTCCCCGGCCTGCCCGCGACGCTGGAGATGTTCATCGCCGATGTCAAGGGCGCCGACATCGAGCCGCGCTGGACCGGTGAGACCAGGCCCAACGGAATGGTCATGGCGGGCCCGCTGAGCGACGAGATCACCAGGATCGTCGTCTGCGAGAAGGACCATCCGCCGCCCGCCGAACGCCGGACCGAGCCCCCGAGCTTCGCGGAGGTGGCCGGCGGCTGGGAGCGCCTCACCGGCCAGGACATCAGCCACGGCACCGCCGCCTGGGTCACCTCGTTCGGCAACGCCACCCGGCAGGTGACCGAGTACCGCCGAGGGCGCGTCCTGCTGGCAGGCGACGCCGCCCACATCCACCTGCCGGCCGGCGGCCAGGGCATGAACACCGGCATCCAGGACGCGATGAACCTGGGCTGGAAGCTCGCCGCCCAGGTGCACGGCACCGCGCCCGACGGGCTGCTGGACTCCTACCACACCGAGCGCCACCGAGTGGCGGAGCGGGTGCTCACCAACACGCGGGCACAGGGCCTTCTCTTCCTCAACGGGGACGAGATGCAGCCCCTGCGGGACGTCCTGACCGAGCTCATCCAGTACCCCGAGGTCAGCCGCCATCTGGTGGGAAGCGTCAGCGGGATCGACATCCGCTACGACATGGGGCCGGGCGACCACCCGCTGCTCGGCGCGCGGATGCGCCCCGGCGAAGAGATCCACGCCGACGGCGGGCGGACGAGGGTGGGCGATCTGCTGCACGCCGGCCGCGGCGTGCTGCTCGACCTGACCGGAGACGCCGCCCTGCTCCGCGACGCCGCCGGCTGGGCCGACCGGGTGGACGTCGTGACGGGCGGTTCCCAGGCCGGGGGCGATCTGGCGGGCACCGATGCCGTCCTCGTCCGTCCCGACGGCTATGTCGCGTGGGCGGCGCCGGGGTGCGGCCCGGTGGACCGCGCGCTGCGGCGCTGGTTCGGCGCGCCCGACGCGGGCCGCGCCGCCGGCCGCGCCACCGCGGACGCCCTCGCCCAGGGCTGACCCTCGCGCCCAGCCCAGGCGAGCCCCAGTCACGGCCCAACGTCCGGCGGCGCGCCGGCACCTTGCGAAAGGGAGTGATTCAGCGTGCACAGCACCTTGATCGTGGCCCGGATGAAACCGGCTTCGGAAAACGATGTCGCGCGGCTTTTCCGCGATTTCGATACCACCGAGATGCCCGACATCATGGGAACGAGGCGACGCCAGCTCTTCAGTTTCCACGACCTGTACTTCCACCTTCAGGATTTCGACTCCGACGACGGCGGCGCCGCGATCCAGAAGGCGAGTTCGCACCCGCTCTTCCAGGAGATCAGTGACGCCCTCAAGTCCTACATCGACCCCTACGACCCCGAAACATGGCGGTCCCCGAAGGACGCGATGGCGACACGGTTCTACGAATGGACCGATCGGAGGCCGAGGTCGTGACCAGACGGGCTGTCATCACCGGCATGGGAGTGCTGGCGCCCGGCGGAACCGGCGTCAAGGACTTCTGGAGCCTGCTGACCGAGGGGCGGACGGCGACCCGCGGCATCACGTTCTTCGACCCGGAGCCGTACCGGTCGCGGATCGCGGCCGAGATCGATTTCGATCCCGCGGCGCACGGGCTGCGTCCCCAGGAGATCCGCCGGATGGACCGCGCGGCGCAACTCGCCGTGGTGGCCACGCGGGAGGCCGTGGCGCACGCCGGCCTGGATCCCCGGGACGATCCCTGCCGCACCGGTGTGTCGATCGGCAGCGCGGTCGGCGCCACCATGGGACTCGACCGGGAGTACTGCGTGGTCAGCGACGGCGGCCGGCTGGATCCGGTCGATCACCGCTACGCGCCAACGCACCTGTACGACTACTTCGTGCCGAGCTCGTTCGCCGCCGAGGTCGCCTGGGCGGTCGGCGCGGAAGGGCCGGCCACGGTCGTGTCGACCGGCTGCACCTCCGGTATCGACGCGGTGGGCCACGCCGAGGAGCTCATCGCCGAGGGCTCGGTGGACGCGATGGTCTGCGGCGCCACGGACGCGCCGATCTCGCCGATCACCATGGCCTGCTTCGACGCGATCAAGGCGACCTCACCGCGCAACGACGACGCCGGGCGGGCCTCGCGGCCGTTCGACCGGACCCGCAACGGCTTCGTGCTGGGTGAGGGCGCCGCCGTGTTCGTGCTGGAGGAGAGGGAGCGGGCCCGGCGGCGCGGCGCGCCGGTGATCGCGGAGGTCGCGGGTTTCGCGACCCGCTGCAACGCCTTCCACATGACGGGCCTGCGCCCGGACGGGCGGGAGATGGCCGAGGCCATCCGCGTCGCGATGGACGAGGCGCGGGTCGCCCCGGAGGACGTCGACTACGTCAACGCGCACGGCTCGGGCACCAAGCAGAACGACAGGCACGAGACCGCGGCGTTCAAGCGCGCCCTCGGCGACCGCGCCCGCCGTGTCCCGATCAGCTCCATCAAGTCGATGATCGGCCATTCGCTGGGCGCGATCGGGTCGCTGGAGATCGCCGCGTCGGCGCTGGCCATCGAGCACGACGTGGTGCCGCCGACGGCGAACCTGCACCATCCCGACCCCGAGTGCGACCTGGATTACGTGCCGCTGACCGCCCGCGACGTGCCCACCGGCACGGTGCTCACCGTGGGAAGCGGGTTCGGCGGCTTCCAGAGCGCCATGGTGCTGCGGGCGCCACGCGGGAGGGACGGCGCATGACCGGGACGACACTCGTGACCGGCGTCGGGGTGACCGCGCCCACGGGCCTCGGCACGGCGGACCACTGGACCGCGACCTGCCGGGGACGTGCCGCCATCGACCGCGTCACCAGGTTCGATCCGGAGCGGTACCCGGCGCGGCTGGCCGGCGAGGTGCCCGGCTTCACGGCCGAGGAGCACCTGCCGAGCAGGCTGATCCCGCAGACCGACCACATGACCCGGCTCGCGCTCGTGGCCGCGGACTGGGCGCTGGCCGACGCGGAGGTGTCCCGGGAGCGGCTGGGCGAGTTCGACGTCGGCGTGGTCACGGCGAGTTCGTCGGGCGGCTTCGAGTTCGGCGAGGGCGAGCTGCGGAACCTGTGGAGCAAGGGGGGCCAGTACGTCAGCGCGTACCAGTCTTACGCCTGGTTCTACGCGGTCAACACCGGCCAGATCTCCATCCGCCACGGCCTGCGCGGACCGGGCGGCGTGCTGGTGAGCGACCAGGCCGGCGGGCTGGACGCCGTCGCCCAGGCCCGGCGGAGGATCCGCAAGGGGGCCAGGCTGATCGTCTCGGGCGGCGTCGACGCCTCGCTCTGCTCCTGGGGCTGGGCGGCCCTGCTGACCTGCGGGCGGCTCAGCGCCGCCGACGACCCCGAGCGCGCCTACCTGCCCTTCGATCCCCGGGCGTGCGGCCATGTGCCGGGCGAGGGAGGGGCCCTGCTCGTCCTTGAGGACGCCGCTTCGGCACGCGAGCGCGGTGTGTCCGGCTGGTACGGCGAGATCGCGGGGTACGGGGCCACGTTCGACCCGCGGCCCGGCAGCGACCGGGAGCCCGGCCTGCGCAATGCCATCCGGCTGGCGCTGGAGGACGCGCGGACCGAACCCGGCGAGATCGACGTGGTGTTCGCCGACGCCGCCGCGACGCCGGAGCTCGACCGCGTCGAGGCCGAGGCGATCGCCGCGGTCCTGGGACCGCGCGCGGTGCCGGTCACCGCGCCCAAGACGATGACCGGGCGGCTCAACTCGGGCGCCGGCCCCCTGGACCTGGTCACCGCGCTGCTGGCGATCCGCGACGGGCTGGTCCCCCCGACCGCCAACGTCGCACCGGATCCCGGATACCCGATCGACCTGGTCGTCGGCGAGCCGCGGCGGCAGGCCCTGCGCACCGCGCTGGTGCTGGCGCGCGGACACGGCGGGTTCAACTCCGCCGTGGTCGTCCGCGCACCTGAGCCGGGCCACGCGCGCCCGCCGGCCCCGCCAGGGGAACCGGCCGGCCCGCCGTGACCCGTTCACCACGGCTCCCCTGCTCACCATGACCCCTCACCGAAAGGAGAAGGCGGAGATGAACCAGGCGGAATTCAAGATCGACGATCTCCGGCGCGTGCTGACCGAGGCCGCCGGCATTCCCGAGGAGGTGGATCTGGAGGGCGACATTCTCGACATGGAGTTCGACGTCCTCGGCTACGACTCGCTGGCCCTCCAGGAGACGGGCAGCCGCGTCGAGCGCGCGTACGGCATCGAGCTGGAGGACGAGGCGATCGTCGACGCCAGGACTCCCCGCGAGTTCCTGTCGACGGTCAACACGCGGCTCGCGGACATGGACGCGGGCTAGCGACCGGCCCACCGATTGGAGAGAGGGCAATGTCGGACAACGGCAAGTCAGGCAACGGCAAGTCGGGCAACGGCAAGCGGGTCGCCCTGGTCACCGGGGCCACCAGCGGAATCGGGCTCGCGATCGCGCGGACCCTGGGGGCGGCCGGGCACCGGGTGTTCATCTGCTCGCGGACCCCCGAGAACGTCGAGGCGACGGTCAAGCTCCTGCGGGACGAGGGCCACGAGGTGGACGGGGCGGCGTGCGACGTGCGCTCCCGCGACGACGCCGAGGCGTTCGCGCGGGCCGCCGTGGAGCGGTTCGGACCGGTCGACGTGCTGGTCAACAACGCCGGCCGCAGCGGCGGCGGGCCCACCGCCGACCTCACCGACGAGCTCTGGGAGGACGTCATCGACACCAACCTCAACAGCGTGTTCCTCATGACGAGGGCGGTGCTGAACCAGGGCGGCATGCGGAACGGCGACCGCGGGCGCATCGTCAACATCGCCTCGACCGCCGGGAAGCAGGGCGTGGTCCTGGGCGCCCCGTACTCGGCGTCCAAGCACGGCGTCGTCGGCTTCACCAAGGCGCTCGGCAACGAGCTCGCCAAGACCGGCATCACCGTCAACGCGGTCTGCCCCGGCTACGTCGAGACACCGCTGGCGGAGGGCGTCCGCCGCGGCTACGCCGCCGCCTGGGGCGCCTCCGAGGAGGAGGTCCTGGAGAAGTTCCAGGCCAAGATCCCGCTGGGCCGGTACTCCACGCCCGAGGAGGTCGCCGGCATGGTCGGCTACCTGGTCTCCGACGGCACCGACGCGGTCACCGCGCAGGCCATCAACGTCTGCGGCGGGCTCGGCAACTTCTGAACGGGCGGCGGGCCCGGCAGCGGCCCGCGGCCCCCACGCAACCGTACGCAGGAAGGGAGACGACAGTCATGGCACCACCGGACACGCGCGAGGTGGAGCACGAGATCACGGTGCGCGCGCCGGCCTCGGAGGTCTACCGGCTGATCGCCGAGGTGGAGAACTGGCCGCGCATCTTCCCCCCGACCGTCTACGTCGACCCCGAGGAGCGCGACGGCCGGGACGAGCGGATCCGGATCTGGGCCACCGCCAACGGGGAGGCCAAGAACTGGACCTCCCGCCGGCGGCTCGACCCGGACGCGCTGCGCATCGACTTCCGCCAGGAGGTCTCCAGGCCGCCGGTCGCGGCGATGGGGGGCTCCTGGGTGGTCGAGCCGTCCTCCGGCGGCGGCGCGCCGGAGACCCGGGTACGGCTGCTGCACGACTACCGCGCCGAGGACGACGACCCCGAGAAGCTCGCGTGGATCGACCGGGCGGTGGACGGCAACAGCCACGCCGAGCTCTCCGCCCTCAAGGCCCACGCCGAACTGGAGCCGGAAGGAGGCGGGCTGCTGACCTTCAGCGACGACGTCTGGGTCGACGGGCGGGCCGCGGACGTCTACGACTTCCTCAACGAGGCGCAGCACTGGCCTCGGCGGCTGCCGCACGTGGAGGACGTGTCCCTGGAGGAGGAGACTCCGGGCCAGCAGCTGCTCACGATGGACACCAGGACCAAGGACGGCTCGGTGCACTCGACCACCTCCGTCCGGGTGTGCATGCCCTACACCCGGATCGTCTACAAGCAGATCCACGTTCCCCCGCTGATGACGCTGCACACCGGGGAATGGGAGCTGATCCCGGACGACGGCGGTGTGCGGGTCGTCTCCTGGCACACCGTGAAGATCAACGAGGCGAACATCACGACGGTCCTCGGCGGCGGGGCGGGCCTGCCCGACGCCCGCGACTACGTCCGCGGCGCTCTCAGCGCCAACAGCCTGACCACGCTGCGGCACGCCAAGGACCACGCGGAGCGGCGGAGCTGACCGGCCATGCCCGAGAAGGCGTCAGGGACGGATCCGGCCACCCGGGTCATCGTCGTCGGTGCGGGACCGGTCGGGCTGATGCTGGCCGGAGAGCTCCGGCTCGGTGGCGCCGAGGTCGTGGTCCTGGAACGGCTGCGGGAACCGACCGGGGAGTCGAGGGCCTCGCAGCTCAACTCCCGCACGATGGAGGTCCTCGACCAGCGAGGGCTGGTCGAGGCGCTGGGCGGGACGGAGCCCACCGGCCGGGGGCACTTCGGCGGTCTCGCGCTGGACGCGAGCCGGCTGCCCGGCCGGTACCCCGGCTACTGGAAGATCCCGCAGTTCCGCACCGAGGCGACGCTCCGGGCGTGGGCGTCCGGGCTGGGCGCCGACATCCGGTTCGGCCAGGAGGTGCGGGAGCTCGCGTCCGGCGACGACGGGGTCGAGGTCACCGCCGACGGCGCCGGCGGCCCGCTGCGGGTGTCCGGGGCCTACCTGGCCGGCTGCGACGGAGCGGACAGCACCGTGCGGCGGCTGGCCGGGATGGGGATGCGGGGCACCGCCGCCTCCCGCGAACTGCTGCGCGCGGACGTGGCCGGCCTGGAGATACCCGACCGGCGCTTCGAACGCTTCGAGAACGGCCTGGCCATCGCCGCGCGCCGCGGCGACGGCGTCACCCGGGTGATGCTGCACGAGTTCGGCCGCCCGGCCGCCCGCCGCGACGGCTCCCCGGAATTCGCCGAGGTCGTGTCCGGCTGGGCGCGGATCACCGGCGAGGACATCTCCACCGGCACGCCGATCTGGGTGGACGCGTTCGACGACGCCAGCCTCCAGGCCGCGCGCTACCGCGAGGGAAGGGTCCTGCTCACCGGGGACTCCGCGCACATCCAGCTTCCGGCCGGCGGCCAGGCGCTCAACCTGGGGCTCCAGGACGCCGCCAACCTCGGCTGGAAGCTGGCCGCGCAGGCCCGCGGCCGGGCCCCGGCCGGCCTGCTGGACACCTACCACGACGAGCGCCACCCGGTGGGCGAGCGGGTGCTGGCCAACGTCCGCGCGCAGGCGCACCTGCTGCTCGGCGGCCCGGAGGTGGAGCCCGTGCGCGCGGTGATGCGCGAGATGCTGGCGCTCCCGGAGTGCAACGACCGGCTGGCCGCCATGGTCGGCGGGCTGGACGTCCGCTACGAGGACGGCGGCCACCGCCTCGGCGGCGAGCGCATGCCGCACTGCGATCTCGTGGCCGGTCCGGAGCACACCAGCACCACCCGGCTGCTGCATCCCGCCAAGGGCGTCCTGCTCGACCTGGGCGGCGGGGGCGCGTCCCCGGGCGCCCCGGACTCGCCGGGGGCGGTGGCGGCGCCGTGGAGTGATCGCGTCCGGATCGTGCACGCCAAGGCCGGTCCGGACGGGCCGCTGGGCGATGTCGGCGCCGTGCTGCTGCGCCCGGACGGGCACGTCGCCTGGACGGCACCGGGCGGAGACGGCCTGCGCGCCGCGCTGAACCGCTGGTTCGGGCCGCCCTCGACGCCATGACCCCCCGATGAGACACCGGAGTTCACCAATGAAGGCACTTGTACTGTCCGGGGGGAAGGGAACGCGGCTGCGCCCCTTCTCCCATTCCCTGGCCAAGCAGCTCGTGCCGGTCGCCGGCAAGCCGGTCCTGGTCCACGTCCTGGAGAGGATCCGGGACATCGGCGTCCGGGAGGTCGGCATCATCGTCGGCGACAACGCCGAAGAGATCAGGGAGCTGCTCGGCGACGGGTCCGCCATGGGCCTGGACATCGCCTACCTCCACCAGGAGGCCCCGCTCGGCCTGGCGCACTGCGTGGCCGTCGCGGCCGACTTCCTCGGCGACGACGACTTCGTCATGTACCTCGGCGACAACGTCCTGCCGGACGGCATCGAGACCGCCGCCCGCGACTTCGCCGAGCGCAGGCCCGACGGGCTCGTTCTGGTCACCAAGGTGGCCGACCCCTCGCAGTACGGCATCGCCGAGCTCGGCGCGGACGGCTCCGTGCGGGCCCTGGTGGAGAAGCCCGCCCGGCCGCGCAGCGACCTGGCGATCATCGGGGTCTACTTCCTGACCGCGGCCGTGCACGACGCCGTCCGGGCGATCCGGCCGAGCCGGCGCGGCGAGCTGGAGATCACCGACGCGCTGCAGCACATGGTCGACGAGGGCAGGCCGGTCAGCGTCCAGGAGTACGCCGGCTACTGGGCCGACGTCGGCAGCATCGACGTCCTGCTGGACTGCAACCGGACGCTGCTGGAACGCCTGGTTCCCGAGGTCCGGGGGCGGATCGACGCGGCGAGCGGCGTGGACGGGCCGGTGGTGGTCGAGGCGGGGGCCGAGGTCACCCGCTCCCGCCTCCGGGGCCCGCTCATCGTCGGGTCGGGAACGGTCGTCAGCGACAGCACCATCGGGCCGAACGTGGTGGTGGGCCGCGGCTGCGCCGTGCAGGACGCCGCGCTGGAGGAGTCCCTCCTGCTCGACGGGGGGAACGTGCGCGGTGTCCGCGGGCTGAGCGGCTCCATCATCGGCCGCGGCGCGGAGGTGACGGCCCCGCGCGGCGGGCGGGGCACACGCCTGGTCATCGGCGACCACTCGCGGGCGGAGGTGGCGGCATGAGGGTCCTGGTCACCGGAGGCGCCGGGTTCGTCGGCTCCTGCTACGTCCGCACGCTGCTGGCCGACGGCTACCCGGGGTTCCGCGGCGCCGAGGTCACCGTGCTCGACAGCCTCACCTATGCCGGCAACCCCGGCAACCTGCCCCTCGACGACCCCCGGCTCACCATGGTCAAGGGCGACATCCGCGACCACGAGCTGCTCAGGCTGCTGCTCCCCGGGCACCACGCCGTCGTCCACTTCGCGGCGGCCTCGCACGTCGACCGGTCGCTGACCGACCCGGGCGAGTTCACCAGCACCAACGTCCAGGGCACGCAGATCCTGCTCGACGCCTGCCTGTCCGCCGGAGTGCCGAGGGTGCTGCACGTCTCCACCGACGAGGTGTACGGGTCGATCGAGACCGGCTCGTGGACCGAGCAGGAACCGCTGCGGCCCAACTCGCCCTACGCCGCGTCCAAGGCGGGCGCCGACCTGGTCGCCCACGCCTACTGGCGGACCCACGGCCTGGACGTGCGGATCACCCGCTGCACGAACAACTACGGCCCGTACCAGCATCCGGAGAAGCTGATCCCGCTGTTCACCACGAGCCTGCTCGAAGGCGAGCCGGTGCCGCTGTACGGGGACGGCCGCAACGTGCGGGAGTGGGTGCATGTGGAGGACCACTGCCGGGGCGTCCAGCGGGTCCTCACCCACGGCGCCGAGGGCCAGATCTACAACATCGGCGGCGGCACGGCGCTGACCAACCGGGAGATCACCGCCCGGCTGCTGGAGCTGTGCGGCGCGGACTGGTCCCTGGTCCGCCAGGTGCCCGACCGCAAGGGGCACGACCTGCGGTACGCGATCGACGACTCCAGGATCCGCCGCGAGCTCGGCTACGCGCCGCGCCGGTCGTTCGAGGAGGGACTGCGCGAGGTCGTGCGGTGGTACCGGGACAACGCGGGCTGGTGGCGGCCGGCCAGATCCGGAGGTGCGGCGCATGCACCCGCGTGAGCGCCTGGCCGAGCTGCGTGACACGCGGGAGGCGGCCCGCCGGGGCCCGGATCCCGCGGCCACCGGCCGCCAGCACCGGAAGGGCAAGCTGACCGCGCACGAGCGGCTGGAGCTGCTGCTGGACGAGGGCACCTTCGCCGAGGTCGAGACGTTCCGCCGGCACCGCGCCACCGGCTTCGGGCTGGAGGACCGCCGCCCGCACTCCGACGGGGTGGTGACCGGCTGGGGCGAGGTGCACGGCCGCACGGTGTTCGTCTACGCGCAGGACTTCCGGATCTTCGGCGGGGCGCTGGGCGAGGCGCACGCCGCGAAGATCCACAAGCTGATGGACCTGGCGGAGGCGGCCGGAGCGCCGGTGGTCGGGCTCAACGACGGCGCCGGCGCGCGGATCCAGGAAGGGGTGGCGGCGCTGGCCGGCTACGGCGGGATCTTCCGCCGCAACACCCGCCTGTCCGGGGTGGTCCCGCAGATCAGCGTGATGCTCGGGCCGTGCGCCGGCGGCGCGGCGTACTCCCCCGCGCTGTCGGACTTCGTGTTCATGGTCGGCGGGATCGCGCAGATGTTCGTCACCGGGCCGGACGTGGTGCAGGCCGTCACCGGCGAACGGGTCTCCCACGACGGCCTCGGCGGCGCCGACGTGCACGCGGCCACCTCCGGTGTCGCCACCCTGAGCTACGAGGACGAGGAGTCGTGCCTCCAGGACGTCCGGTTCCTGCTGTCCCTGCTGCCCGCCAACAACCGCGAGCTGCCGCCCGCCCGGCCGTCCTCCGATCCGCCGGACCGGGGCGGCGACGCCCTGATCGACCTCGTCCCGGCCGACTCCTCCCGCACCTACGACGTCCGCCGCGTGCTCGCGGAGCTGGCCGACGACGGCGAGTTCTTCGAGGTGCAGCCCACCTGGGCGGCGAACCTGGTCTGCGCGCTGACCCGGCTCGGCGGCCAGGTGGCGGGCGTGGTCGCGAACCAGCCCGCGCACCTGGCCGGGGTGCTGGACATCCCCGCCAGCGAGAAGGGCGCCAGGTTCGTCTCCTTCTGCGACGCGTTCAACATCCCGCTGGTCTCCCTGGTCGACGTCCCCGGCTTCCTGCCCGGCATCGACCAGGAGCACGGCGGCATCATCCGGCACGGCGCCAAGCTGCTGTACGCGTACTGCAACGCGACCGTCCCGCGGGTCTCGGTCGTGCTGCGCAAGGCCTACGGCGGCGCCTACATCGTCATGGACTCCCGTTCGATCGGCGCCGACCTGGCCTTCGCCTGGCCGACCAACGAGATCGCGGTGATGGGCGCCGAAGGGGCCGCCGACGTCGTCTTCCGCAAGGAGATCGCCGCGGCCGGCGACCCCGCGGCCATGCGGGAGCAGAAGACCAAGGAGTACCGGGCCGAACTGGTCCATCCGTACCACGCGGCCGAGCGCGGCCTGATCGACGACGTCATCGACCCGCGCGACACCCGGCGGGTGCTGATCCGGTCGCTGGAGATGCTCCGCGCCAAGCACGCCGACCTGCCGCAGCGCAAGCACGGCGACCCGCCGCAGTGAACGTCCGCGCCGTGCACGAAGGAAAGCCCCCGTGACCCGTCCAGACACCGCCCGTCCGGCCCCTCTCGTACGGATCGAGAGGGGCGATGCCCGGCCCGAGGACGTGGCCGCGATCACCGCGGTACTGCTGCTGCGCGCCCGCCGCGCCGCGGCCGGGCGCGGGCGGGACCGCCCGGCGAAGGCCGCGTGGCGGTCCCCCGCGTTCCTGCCGCCGCACAGCTGGCGGGACGGGCGGCAGGCGAGAGAGGTACGCCATGACACTGCACAAGGTCCTGATCGCCAACCGCGGTGAGATCGCGGTGCGCATCGCGCGGGCATGCAAGGACGCCGGTATCGCGAGCGCCGCCGTCTACGCCGGCCCGGACCGCGGGGCGCCGCACGCGCGCGCCGCCGACGAGGCGTACGCGCTCGGCGGCGACACCCCCGCGACGAGCTACCTCGACGGCGCCAAGGTGATCGAGGCAGCGTCGGCCGCCGGCGCCGCCGCGGTCCACCCCGGCTACGGCTTCCTGTCGGAGAACGCCGGTTTCGCCCAGGCGGTCCTGGACGCCGGCCTGACCTGGATCGGCCCGCCGCCGGGGGCCATCAGCGCGCTCGGCGACAAGGTGTCGGCCCGCCGGATCGCCGAGCGGGCCGGCGCCCCGCTCGTGCCCGGTACGCCCGGCCCGGTGTCGGGCGTGGACGAGGTGCTCGCGTTCGCCGAGCGGCACGGGACGCCGGTCGCGATCAAGGCGGCGTACGGCGGCGGGGGGCGGGGCCTGCGCGTCGCCCGTACCCTGGCGGAGATCCCCGAGCTGTACGAGTCGGCGGTGCGGGAGGCCACCGGCGCCTTCGGCCGCGGCGAGTGCTTCGTCGAGCGCTACCTGGACCGGCCCCGGCACGTGGAGACCCAGTGCCTGGCCGACGCGCACGGCGGGGTCGTGGTGGTCTCCACCCGCGACTGCTCGCTGCAGCGCCGCCATCAGAAGCTGATCGAGGAGGCCCCCGCGCCGTTCCTGAGCGAGGAGGAGAACGGCCTGCTGCACGCCTCGTCCGAGGCGATCCTGCGCGAGGCCGGGTACGTGGGAGCGGGCACCTGCGAGTTCCTCGTGGCGGACGGGACGATCTCGTTCCTCGAGGTCAACACCCGGCTGCAGGTCGAGCACCCGGTCACCGAGGAGGTCACCGGCATCGACCTCGTCCGCGAGATGTTCCGCATCGCCGAGGGCGAGCGCCTCGGGTACGGCAGCCCGCCGGTGCGGGGGCACTCCATCGAGTTCCGCGTCAACGGAGAGGACCCCGGCCGCGGCTTCCTGCCCGCGCCGGGCACCGTCACCGCCCTGCGGCCGCCCGCCGGCCCGGGGGTGCGGCTCGACAGCGGCGTCGAGGCGGGGTCGGTGATCGGACCGGCCTGGGACCCGCTGCTGGCCAAGCTGATCGTCACCGGCGCGACCCGCGAGGAGGCGCTGCGCCGCGCGGCCCGCGCGCTGGACGAGTTCGAGGTGGAGGGCCTGCCCACGGTCATCCCGTTCCACCGCGCGGTGGTACGCGATCCCGTCTTCGCCCCGGAACTGCATGGTTCCGGTGGCCCGTTCGGCGTCCACACGCGGTGGATCGAGACCGAGTTCGACACCGAGATCGCGCCGCACGCGGCGTCACCCGGCGGTGGACCGGACACCGCTGACGAGCCCCGCGAGACGATCGTGGTCGAGGTCGACGGCAGGCGGCTGGAGGTCTCCGTGCCCTCGTACCTGGGGCCGTCCGCAGGGGAGGCGTCTCATCCGGGGAGCGGAGCGGCGCGGCCCCGGCCCGCCTCGCCCCCGGGTCAGGGGACGGGCGGGGCGGTGTCCGGCGAGGCGCTCACCGCGCCGCTTCAGGGAACCGTGGCCAAGGTCGCGGCCGAGAACGGCGACCGCGTCGACGAGGGCGACCTCATCGCCGTGCTCGAAGCCATGAAGATGGAGCAGCCCCTGTACGCCCACCGGGCGGGGACCGTCGCCGGCCTGACGGCCGAACCCGGGGCGGCCGTCTCGGCCGGCGACGTCGTCTGCCAGATCCGGGATTCGTGATCCGCTCGATCCGGCGCTGCCGCCAGGACCCCGCGAGGTTCAGGACCCGTCGTCAGGACCCGTGTCGTCAGGACCCGTAGGGCGTGCGTGCCCGCGCCTCCCGGAGGGCGCCGGCCCACCAGGCGAGCTGGTCGAGCATGATCTTCGCGGCGCCGTCGCACGTCTCGGGGTCGACGGGATCGCCGGCGCCGTCGAACAGGCCGGGGTAGTTGGAGAAGCTCACCGAGTCCCTGACGGTGACCGCGTGCAGCTCGGCGAAGACCAGGCGGAGCTGCTCCACCGCGCGCAGTCCGCCGGCCACGCCCCCGTAGGAGACGAATCCGACCGGCTTCGCCTGCCATTCGGTGAGGAACCAGTCGATCGCGTTCTTGAGGCTCGCCGGGAAACTGTGGTTGTACTCGGCGGTCACCACCACGTACGCGTCGGCGGCCTCCAGCCGGCGGCCGACGGCCTCCACTTCCGGGGGGCGGTCCGCGGTGAGCACCGCAGGGAGCCGGTCCTCGGCGAGGTCGAGGACGTCGACGTCCATGTCCCGCCGCTGCCGGGCCCGGCCGAGGAACCAGCGGGCCGCGGTCGGGCCGAACCGTCCTTCCCGCGTGCTCCCGACGATCACGGCGAGCCGCAGCCTGCCTCCGTTCATGATCTGCCTCCTCCATCGCTTCGGTCGGTCGTCACGTGCGCGCCGCGGCGGCGGCGCGCTCGACGGCGTCGCGGAACCCGGTCGCCACCGTGCGCACGTCCGCGTCGTCCAGGCTCTGGTGCACCGGGAGCAGCAGGGTGCTCTCGGCCGCCCGGTCGGCACCGGGCAGGTCGGTCTCGGCCCGGTACGCGGGCACCCTGTGCAGCGGCGGGTAGCGGAACGTGGTGTAGACGCCGCGGTCGAGAAGGTCCGCCGCGACCCGGTCCCTGATCGCCGGGGGCAGCTGCACCCAGTAGAAGTAGCCGGACGTGGTGTGCCCCGCGGGCGGGCGCGGCGGCAGCCGCACCCCGGGGATCCCGGCCAGCAGCTCGTCGTAGGCCTCGACCACGGCCTGGCGCCTGCGCTGGAACTCGGGCAGCCTGCGCAGCTGCACACCGCCGATGGCGGCCGTGAGGTCGTTGCCGATCATCCGGTGCCCGAAGTCGCGCACGCTCAGCTCCCACCACCGGCGGGGCACCTTGGCCGACCTCGACCGGCCGCTGAACTGGTCCAGGCCGTGGTACGCCAGCGCGCGGACCCGCTGGGCCGCACCGGGGTCGCGCGCGTACAGCATCCCGCCGTCTCCGGTGACCAGGATCTTCATCGCGTCGAAGCTCCACACCGCCAGATCGCCGAAGGTGCCGCACGCCCGGCCGTCGACGGCGGAGGTCACGGCGCAGGCCGCGTCCTCGATCAGCGTGATACCGCGCTCCCGGCACAGCCGCGCGATGTCGTCGATGGCGCCGGGATGCCCGCCGTAGTGAAGCGGCAGGACCGCCCTGGTCCGCGGTGTCAGGCTGCGCTCGACGTCCTCGGCGGACGGGTTGAGGGTGTGCCGGTCCACGTCGCAGAACACCGGCCGGGCGCCGGTGGCGGCCACCGCGTTCGCGGCGCCGACGAAGCTGATGGACGGCAGGACGACGTCGTCCTGCGGGCCGAGCCCGAGCAGCTCCGTGGTCAGGAACAGCCCGTCGGTGGCCGAGCTGATGAAGACCACGTTGTCCGCCGGGACGCCGATGTGGCGGGCGAACGCCGCCTCGAAGTCCTTGGTGCGCGGTCCGTGTCCCAGCCAGTCGCTCTTGAAGACCTCCGCGACGGCGGCCAGTTCCTCCTCGCCCAGGCTGGGCTGGAATACGTTGATCATCGACCTCTCCTCGGGGTCTCTCACGGGGAATGTCCGGGGTCCGGTGCCCCCTCGCGCAGCCGCCGGTAGAGCGCCCGGCAGTCCGCGTAGGAGGGCAGCTCGCCGGCCTGTTCGGCGGCTTTCAGGGTCGGCGCGGCGGCGTCCTTGTCGGACAGGATCGGCTCGGTGCCGCGCGGCCAGTCGATCGCCAGGTCGGGGTCGAGCGGGTGGATCGCGTGCTCGCGCCGCGGCGCGTAGCCCTCCGAGCACAGATAGACGACGGTGGCCTCGCCGGTGAGCGCCATGAAGGCGTGGCCGAAGCCCTCGGCCAGGTAGACCGCGCGTCCCGACGCGGAGTCCAGCCGCACGGTCTCGGCGCGGCCGAACCACGGCGAGCCCGTGCGGATGTCGACGACGGCGTCCAAGACCGCCCCGCTCACGCACATCACGTACTTCGCCTGTCCGGGGGGCACGTCGGCGTAGTGGACGCCGCGCAGCACACCGCGGCGCGAGACCGAGCGGTTCGCCTGCGCGACCCGCAGCGGCCGGCCGGTCGCCTCCGTGAACCGCTCGTCGCGGAACCACTCGTGGAAGGCGCCGCGTTCGTCGGTGTGGATGTCGGGCTCCTGGAGCCAGGCGCCCTCCGGGCCGAGCGGCCGCATCCGCCGACCTCCCTTCGTGATGGCCGTTCGTCACTGGACCGTGCGGTCGAGGCGGTACCGCCGGAACCCGAGCGGCTTCACGCCGGGCATCTCCTGAACCAGGCGCCACTGCGGGCTCCCGGGGTGGGTGTCGTCCATGGCCGCGCGGTGGGCCTGTTCGTCGGCCCACTCGGCGTAGTTGAGGACGCGTGTCCCGTCCGTGCTGATGTGCAGATGGGCCGACAGCCCGCCGGTGTGCCCCTCGCTCTCCAGCGCCGCGATGACGGCGTCGGACCACTGCCGCGCCACCGCCGCGTCCCGGGTCTCGACGCTGACCGCCACCACGCACCCCGGGACGCGCGAGGTCTCCGGCGCGTGGCTGCGGTACAGGACGTACTCGGTGCACTCGACTCCGCGCGACCGGAGCCGCCCGGCCGCGCGCTCGTCCCCCGTCGTCTGCGCGTAGAGGAGGACGCTCTCGCCGTCGGCGCTCACGAACCGGCTGAGCGAGAGCAGGCCGGGAGTCCGCTCCCGGAGCTCGTCGCCGACCGCGGTGTCGCCGGAGGCCGGCTCCCCGACGAGCACGGCACCGGCGTCGTCGCGCATGACGTCGGGAAGGTCCCCGGACACGCTCCTCATGGCGGGCCCGGCGGGGGCCTTCTCGGAGGGCTCCTCGGTCCGCTCGGGAGACTGCCCCGCGCCGGGAGGCACCGCGCGCAGCAGCATGACGGTGAGCAGGGCCAGCGCCGCCGCGATCGCCGCGCAGACCAGGGCCACCACCTGCAGGCCGTCGGTGAACGCGGCGCGGGAGACGTCCGCCAGCTGGGTCGAGAGGCGAGCGGGCAGCCCCTCGGCCACCGAGACCGCGGCGCCGAGCGTGTCCTGCGCGGCCCGTGCGCTCTCGGCCGGAACACCGGCGGGCAGGGAGGACTCCACCCGGCCGCGGTAGACGGCGGTGCCGGCACCGCCCAGGACCGCGATACCGAGGGCCTGGCCGAGCTCGTTGCCGGACTCGGAGATCCCCGAGGCGGACCCGGCACGTTCGGGCGGCGCCGCCGCGACGATCATGTCGGTGCTGAGCGCCACCACCGGGCTGAGGCCCAGGCCGACGATCACGAAGCCGGCCACGACGTGGGCCAGGCCGGAGCCGTCCGCCAGGCTCAGGACCGCGAAGCCGCCCGCGGCCAGCAGCAGGCCCCCGCCCATCACGTGCGCCGGGCGGATCCGCTGCGCCAGCAGCGGCGCCGTCATGGAGCCGGCGACCAGGGCGAGGGCCGTCGGCACCAGCCACAGCGCCGCCTCCAGGGGCGACAGGGCCAGCACGAGTTGCAGGTACTGGGCGACGAGGAAGAACGTCCCGCCCATGACGAAGACGCCCAGCGCCTGCGCGGCCAGCGCGCCGCTGAAGACGCGGCCGGCGAACAGCCGCACGTCGATGAGCGGATCGGCCAGCCGGACCTGGCGGCGCAGGAAGACCGCGCCCACCGTGACGCCGGCCAGGACGGCCGCGACCGCGGCGGATCCCGCTCCGTACTCGGCGATCTGCTTGAGGCCGTACACGACCGCCAGCACCGCGCCCAGCGACAGGGCCGCGCTCGGCAGGTCGAGCCGGCCCCCGGCCGGATCCCGGTACTCCGGCAGCAGGGCGGGACCGGTGGCCAGCAGCGGCACGATGGCCGCCACACCGGGCAGGAACACCGAGCCCCACCAGAAGTGCTGGAGCAGGACCCCGCCCAGCAGCGGACCCAGCGCGCTGCCCACGGAGAACGCGGTGATCCACACCGCGATGGCGATCTTCCGCTGCCCCGGATCGTGGAACGCGGCCCTGATCAGCGACAGCGCGGACGGCAGCACCATCGCCCCGGCGACTCCCAGCAGTGCCCGCGCGGCGATCAGCAGCTCCGCGCTCGGTGCCAGCGCGGCGAGCACGGACGCGGCGCCGAAGGCCGCCGCGCCCCACAGCAGCAGCCGGCGCCTGCCGATCCGGTCGCCCAGGGTGCCCATGGTGATCAGGAACCCGGCGATCACGAATCCGTAGACGTCGGTGATCCAGAGCAGCTGCGCGGCGCCCGGACGCAGGTCCGCGCTCAGCTTCGGCACGGCCAGGTGCAGCACGTTCAGGTCGGCGGAGACGACCAGGATGAGCAGCGCGACGACGGCGAGCCCCGCCCACTCGCGCGCTCCGGCACGCCCGGTTCCCGCCTTCGCGCCTTCGGAGGTGTCCATGCTCACGGCGTTCCCTTACCGGCGGTACTCAGCGGTGAGGTCCTCCAGGACCGGGACGGCGTCGCGCGGTGACGGGACGGCCGCCAGATCCGCGTACAGCTCCCCGGCCCCCGTCCGGAAGGACGGCTCGTTCAGGATGCGTACCAGCGACTTCTTCACGTCGTCGACGGTGAGCAGGCCGCTCTCCACGGTCGGCATGGACAGCCCGGCGCCGCGGAGCGCGACATGGGCCCCCACCTCGACCCGCTCCGCGCCCTCGGTCGGGACGACGAGCTGCGGCACCCGTGCGGACACGGCCGCGGCGAACGTGCCGGCGCCGCCGTGATGGACGATCGCCGAGCAGGTCGGCAGGAGCTGGGTGAGCGGTACGTAGTCCACCACTCTGACGTTGGGCGGGACGCGGTCCACCGAGGCGAGCTGCGCGTCGTTCAGCGTGGCCACCAGCTCGATGTCGAGGTCGGCCACCATGTCCAGCAGGTCTCCGACGGGAATCCCGTAGTTCTTCGCGAAGAAGTGCCGCGAGCTCAGGCCCAGCGTGAGGCAGACCCGGGGTCGGCTCGGCCGCTCGTACAGCCACTCCGGGAGGACGTCCGCACCCGTGTAGGGAACCATCTGGACGGGGACGTAGCGCAGATCGACGGGCAGCCGCATCCGCGGCGGCATCAGGTCGACGGTCCACTGGCCCACGATCAGTTCCTCGTCGAAGTCGTGGCCCAGCCGCCGCAGGGTCGGCTTCATCATGCTCGCCATCGGGTCCAGGGGGTCCTCGGGCGGCCGGCTTCGCAGGCTGTCGAGCCGGTCGAGTCCTTCGAGGCGCCCGAGGAGCCTGCTCCTCGTCCAGCCCATGTGGTCGATGGCCCACAGCACGCGGGCATGGGCCGCCCCGCACGCGCGGGCCGCGATGGGCGAGGGGAAGGAGAGCGGATCCCAGAGCACCAGGTCGGGCCGCCACGATCGGGCGAATCCGATCAGATCGTCCACCATGGGCCTGCGGTCCGGACCGGGCGGGTGCTCGGGGTAGTAGAGCCCGAACGCGCCCAGCACGTAGTGGCCGATCGCCGTCCTGAAGTTGGCGTCTCCGGGGCCGAACGGCAGCGCGTCGACGATGCGCCGCAGCCGCTCGTCCTCGCCGGCGGCGCGTACCGCCCCGGCCAGATCCTCCTTCTCACCCACGGCCACCGCGGTGAGCCCGGCCTTGACGATCGTGTCCGCCATGTCGGGATGGCTGGCGACCCGGACGTCGTGCCCCGCGCTCTGCAGCGCCCACGCCAGCGGGACGTAGGGGTAGAGGTGAGCCGCCGCCGGCATCGTCGTGATCAGAACCTTCATCGTTTCGTGCACTCCTTACAGGTCGGTCGGGGCGGCCGCCGATGACGCCGGCGAGCGCGACGAGGAGCCCCAGCGCCCCGACGGCGGTGACGAGGCCGATCGCCGCGTGGGGGCCGGGGGCGGAGGCCGCGGGGAGCGCCAGGGCGGTCAGCCAGACGGCCAGCGCGCCCCCGAGCTGGACCGAGCTCTGGTAGACGCCGCTGACCAGTCCCTTGCGGGACTCGGGCACTCCCGCGGTGGCCTGGATGTGCAGTGCGGCGAAACACAGCACGTATCCGGCCCCCACCAGTAACGCGGTGGGCAGGATGTCCACGGTGTACGAAGGGGCCCCGTCCAGCCGCAGGAGCAGGGCGTATCCGGCGGGAGGAGCCGCGGCCCCGAGGGCGATGAGCCGCGCCGGCCCGTACCGCTCCGCCAGCCGCCCGCTGTAGGGGACCGACAGAAGCAGGAGCACGGTGGCGGGCACGAACGCCAGCGCCGTCCGAAGCGCGCTCCAGCCCGCGACCGCCTGCAGGTGCAGGCTCACCACGAGCAGCAGGCCCCAGAACGACCCGTTGAGCGTGGCGGCCCCCAGGCACGACCGGATTAGCGGGCCCCACGCGAGCACGCCCGCGCGCCCCTGCCCACGCTGTGCCTCATCGGTCTTCGCCGCCTCATCGGTCTTCGCTTCGTTCACGCCACCGGGAGCGCCTCCGCCACGGGGGACGAGGCGGAGGCCGGCCAGGAACAGCGCGAGCGCCACGGGCGCCGGCGCCGCGAGCGTCCACCGCCAGCCGAGCGCGGTGGTGAGCACGCCGGACACCACCAGCCCGCAGGTGAACCCGCCGGCCCCGAACAGCGCGTAGACGGACATGGCCCGGGTCCGGGCGGCTCCCTCCGGGAAGGCGGCCGCGATGATGGCCAGCCCGACCGGCGCGGTGAAGGCGGCGCAGGCTCCCTTGACGGCGCGGGTGGCCATCAGCAGCGGGCCGTCGCCCGCCAGGCCACCGGCCACCGAGGCCACCGCGAACACCAGCAACGCCACCAGGTACGGGCGGCGGGCGCCCACCCGGGCGACGACCTTGCCCGCGACCAGGATCAGTCCTCCGAACGCGAGGGCGAAGCCGGTGACGAGCCAGTGGGAGGAGGCCGGCGGCAGCCCGAGGTCGTCGCCTATCGCGGGCAGCGTCACGGCCGCCGTCGACACTTCGAGCGCGTCGAGCAGCATGGTGCCCGACAGGACGAACAGCAGCGCCCGGCCGGCCGGGTGCGACATCGTGGTGGACGGTTCCGTCCTGGCAGTCGGCATGATTCAGGCGTGCTCTCGTGACGAGGCGGCCCCTAGCCCAGCAGGGTGCCACCGGTGGCGTCGAGGAAGGCTCCGGTGACCCAGCGCCCGTCTGGAGAGGCGAGGAAGCCGACCACGTCGGCGACGTCCTCCGGACGTCCCACGCGGCCGAACGCCGACATCCGGGCCATCTGCTCGACGGCCTCGGGCATCTGGAAGACCGGGCCCCCGTTGTCGGTCAGACCGGGAGCGACGCTGTTGACGGTGATGTTCCGCGGGCCCAGGTGGCGGGCGTAGTGCAGGCTGATCATCTCGACCGCGCCCTTGGTCATCGCGTACGCGACCTCGTCGGGGTTGGCGACGCGGGTCAGGCCGGAGGAGATGTTGATGATGCGGCCGCCGTCGGGCATGATCTCCAGCGCGCGCTGCACGATGAACAGCGGGGCCCTGGCGTTGACGGCGACCAGCCGGTCGAAGAGTTCCGGCGTGATCTCCTCGGGCGGAACCCCGCCCATGATGCCGGCGTTGTTGACCAGAATGTCCAGCCGCGCCTGTCCGGTGGATCTTTCCAGCTCGTCGGTCAGGCGCGCGAACAGGTCGTCCACATCCCCCGGAGTTCCGAATTCGGCCTGGACCGGAAAGGCCCGGCCACCCGCCCTTCGCACCGCGGAAACCGTTTCCTCCGCAGCATCCTTATTGGCCGAGTAATGGACGGCCACCGTCGCTCCATCGCGGGCCAGACGTTCGGCGACGGCCTTCCCGATTCCCCGGCTGGCGCCGGTCACCAGCGCGGTCTTGTCCGTGAGATCCGCCATGGTCGCTCCTTGTCCTCGTTTCGGGTGCACGTTAAGGAGAAGCCCACACAAGTCAATCAATAGACCGGCCTGGACCGTCAATGGGCGAACTGTAAGATCCGCGTAAGATTACGTAAGATGATCGAGAGGCCGCTCGTCCGGCATTCAGCCGTGGCCGATCCCGAATCCGACGCCGCGGGCCGTCCTGATCCACGAGCCCGCGCCGAGTTTGCCGCGCAGGCTGCTGACGTGCATGTCGAGCGTCCGGCTCGACCCCACATGGTGGTCGTCCCAGACCTCGGCCATGATCTGCCTCCGCGGGAGGATCTTCTCGGGATGCCTGGCGAGCAGATGAAGGAGATCGAACTCCTTGCGGGTCAGGGCGACCGGGCGCCCGTCCACCCGCACCTCGCGCAGATCCGTGTCGATGTGCAGGGAGCCGCGCGAGATCTGGCGCCTGCGGTGGCGGTCCGGCCGGGCGCGCCGCATGACCGCCTCGATGCGGGCGATGAGTTCGCGGAACCCGAGCGGGATCTCCAGGCAGTCGCGCTTGTCCAGGCAGTCGTCCGACCCGGCCTGCAGGACGAGGACCCGGTGGATCCGGTCGTCACGGTCGGTGACGACGATGATCGGGGTGTCCCCCTCGTTCCGGATGGCCCGGCACACCTCAAGGCCGTCCAGGTCGGGCAGCTCCAGGTCCAGGAGGACGAGGTCGACCTGGTCGTGGCTCCGCAACGCCTCGGTTCCCGTGTCGACGCTCTCGGCGTCGTAGCCGTGCCGCCGCAGGCCCGCGGTGATGGATTCCGCGACGGCGGGTTCCTCGTTCACCACTAGTACACGCATGGTCTTCCAGCCGTGATTTCCCTGTGATGGTGACCCGTCTGCACCGGATGAACACGATCAGCCGTTCACTGGAAGTGACTCCGGTGATCTCCAGTCCGGACCGCTGAATGGCTCTTCCTCCGGGGCGACGGGCCATGGACGCCTCAGAGGAAGTCAGCATCCGGCCGGGCTCCCTGGGTACAGGAGCACAGGTCGCGGTTCCGTGCCTCGAACGGCCCGCTTGACTTCCCGTCGGTCGATACGGTCGAGCAGGGTTCCCCGCGCATTCCGATTTAAACACATGACGACACAGGCGCAAACTCGCCACGATGCGCCACCACGCCGAATTGGGCTCCGACCACCGGCGATATAGGCGGCACGGCCACTCGCCCTCCGGAATTGGACCGTGCCAATACGGCATTTCTTCAGCAACAACGT
The DNA here is from genome assembly GCF_004348515.1 of Actinomadura sp. KC345. Classification (GTDB taxonomy): domain Bacteria; phylum Actinomycetota; class Actinomycetes; order Streptosporangiales; family Streptosporangiaceae; genus Spirillospora. Next base: position 23,385 of record NZ_SMKH01000016.1, read on the forward strand.
GAGCACACCGGATCACCCCGTCCACACACGGGCACCGGTCTCACCGTGATTCGTCACCCCGGGGAGTGCGACCCGGCGGGCGAGGCCGGAGGCGGGAGCCGCCGGGGGGCTCCCGCCTCGTCGGCCGGGTGCCGGTCAGCGGGCGAAGGCCTGGAGTTCGGCGGCCCGGACGATGCCGGCGCGGGGCGAAGCGGTGGCGCAGTCGGTGCCGGAGCGCGGGTCGTTGTCCTGCTCTCCCGCGTAGGCCGGGGCTCCGGTGCACTGGCTGGAGAGCACCTGCAGGCGCAGGTGGGTCGCGGTGAAGTTCCGTGGGTCGAAGGAACGCAGGGTGATGTCGGGTGCCGTCGGCCGTGGCCGGTCGGCGGGGAAGGCGTCGTCCGGGCTGGTGTAGACGGCGCGGTATCCGCCGTCCCGCGAGCAGTCGGCCTTGGTGGCGTCGCAGGCCAGCAGGCGGAAGGAGCGCAGCGCGGTGAACCGGTTCTGGGACGTGCCGGGCCCCTCCGGGTCGTCGGCGACCGTGGGGCGCAGCATCGCGCTGACCTGCACCCGGCCGATCCTGACCGGGCGGTCGCCGGCCAGGTCGACGGTCACCCGGCGGTCGGCCACGGGGGCGTTCACCGACTGCCAGTTGGTCGCCTCGGTCTCGTCCAGCAGCGCCTTGTGCGACAGGCCGTCGCCGGTGGCGGTGGCGCCGTTGGCGGCCGCGGCCTGGTTGCGGTGCATCGTGACCGGCAGGGTCCGCCGCGACCCGCCGATGGTGGCGGTGAACTTCCTGTGGCCGAAGCCCTCGCCGACCGCGACGAAGGAGTAGCGGCCGGGTGTCATGGCGAACGTGGCATCCAGCGGGGTCGCCGGGTCGGTGTCGGCCACCGGGACCGCGCGGGCCTCGTAGTCGCCCACGTAGAGGCGGACCTTCCCGTCCTCGGCGTCGCCGCGGGGGTCGAGCGTGACCTCGGCGTTGCGTGAGACCGGGGAGGCGAAGCTCGGGGTCGGGTCGGCGTCGGCGGGGCCGTCGCTGGCCGCGTCCTCTCCCAGGCCGTGCCGGGCGAACGCCTTCCAGATCAGGTCTTGGTTCTCGCCGCCGAAGCGGATCACGTCGGCGGCGAGCAGGGCGTTGCGGTGGTCGACGTAGCTGACCGCTCCGGTGGCCATGAGCAGCAGCGCGTCGAAGGACAACTGCGCCCACCGCCGGTTGCCCGGGCACCTGGCCACCGGCACCTTCCCGTCGGCGCACGCGCGCTGGAGCGAGGCGCTGCCGTCGCCGTGGCGGCGGACGAACGCCTGGCGGAGGTCGAACTGGGTGGCGGTCCAGATCTCACCGTCGGCGTGGACCTGGGGGCCGGTCAGGTCGTAGCCGAGATCGCTGTAGTTCAGCGGGCTGCGGCTCATGTCGTAGTTGCGGATCCCGGTGCGCGGCTCGCCGGTGACGTAGCCGCCGATGACGTACGGCGTCCGGCCGGGTGCGCGCAGTCCGTACTCGCGCAGGTACTCCATGGCGAGCAGGTCGGAGGTGCTCTCGTTCATCGCGCCCGCCTGCGGGCCGTTCCACCCGGAGTCCGGCCCGGCGACCATGCGGCCGGAGATGGCGTGGGCGTACTCGTGCCCGATCACGCTCATGTCGAAGTCGCCGTCGACGCACGGGGCGTAGAATGCGCCCGCGATCGGCTGCCACAGGTACATGTTGGTGATGGCGGGGACGCCGTCGGGCGGAGTTATCTGGTTCGCGTTGTCGCGGATGGCGGGGAACCTGGCGCCGGCCTGCGCGTTGCCCTGCTCGGGGTCGCCGCCGAGACCGCCGCGGTCGCCGTTGTCGACCTGCATGTTCCAGGCCGACTCGGTGAAGCCGAGCCGGTAGGACCAGTCGTGCAGCCGGTTGTGCTGGACGAAGAGGTTGGAGATGGCCGCTTCGACGTCGGCCTCCTGCGGGCTGTCCAGCGTCGCCGGGTCGCACTTGCTCGTGTACCACTGGTTGGCCCAGGGGTGGTCGTAGTCGCGGTCCGGCCTCGGCGCGCCGGTGCGGGTGCCGACGGTGAAGGGGTCGTCGCTCGCGCGGTTCTCGTAGGTGCGGGCCGCGTTGCCCAGGCTGGTCGTCGTCGAGGCTCCCGTTCCGGGGTCGGCGTCCCACGGCCTGCCGGTGGAGGGGTCGCCGCCGACCACGAACCGGCAGCCGCGCGCCGGCGCGTAGCACCAGGTCTCGCGGGTGTCGCGGGACGAGTAGTCGCCGCGCGGGGTGGCCGGGAACACCGACCAGCGCGGGTCGTCGCCATGCCGGTGCCGGTCGACGAGGTTCTCCCGCACGAGGACCGCGCCGGTGCGGGCGTCGACGTAGGAGGCGACGGCCTTGGGCTCCGCACCGGAGGAGTCCATGAGGACGACCTGGTAGGCGCTGCGGGCGCCCTCGGCGGTGGGGACGGCGACGAGCCGCACCCTGCGCGCCGCGTCGGCGGCGCCGGTGATACCGGCGTCCCGTCCGGCCGCGGCCACCGCGTCGTCCCGGGAGAGCGTGGCGGACGGCGGAGGCTCGTCGTCGCGGGCCAGGGTGGAGGTGACCGAGACGATCTCGCCGCCGCTCACGCCGACCGCCACCAGCCCGTCGTGACCGGCGGGCAGGTCACCGAAGCGCTGGCGCAGCAGCACGGCCGCGCCCTTGCCGATGGGGTTGACGGCGACCTTCTCCAGGCGGGCGACGGCGGCGGCGTCCAGGCCGAACAGGTCCCGGTGGCCGGCGAGGTAGGCGCGGGCCGCCTTCTCGGGGTCGTCGGCCAGCCCGCCGGCCAGGGGTTCGGCGTCGGTCACCGACGCAGGCGTGCCGAGCCTGTTCCACCGGACGGTCACGTCTCGGGCGGCACCCCGCTGCCGGGTGGTGGGGGCCAGGCCGCCGGTGCGGGCGTCCTTGTCGGGCAGGTCGGTGTGCTCGCCCGGGGGCTGCGAGCGGGGAGGGAGTGTTCCGGCCTGCCCGGGGACGGTGAGTCCCGAGGCGAGGAGCGTTCCGGTGACGGCGACGGCGGTCGCGGCGATCCAGCGTGTCCTGGACACCTTTGCCTCCTGGAGGCGGGCGGATGCCCCATGGGGTGGCGGCCGGCCGATCGCCCGGCCGACTTGAGAAAAGCACCCCACCAGAACTGCAACTATGGCGATTTAAGACACGAAGTACGCATGGGTCAGCGGCGATCATCGCCGTTGACAGTGGCGGCTTCCCATGGATGCCGTGATGGACGGCCCGGGGAGCCGATGCTCAGCAGGCCGGCACTCCCCCGTTCCGGGGCGCCCGGCGCTCCGAAGGGGAACGGACGCGATCACGCCTGGTGCTTCCCGCCGCCCGCCCGCCGCTGACCGGCGGCCGCTTCGAGAACGGGCGGTTTCCGGAAGAGGTCGACGAGGTCGTCGAGACGCAGAATCAGCGCGGTCAGCGTGACCGCCACAAGGGCCGTGAGGGCACCACCGGCCATCCCGGGGGCCGGCCGGGTCTCCAGGAGGAGTGTCGCCAGCGCGCCGCACGCCAGCGCGATCAAAAGGAGGTTGCGGATCACATGGCGGGGTGCGGCCGGTGCGGCGGTCGCGCCGAAGCAGCCGCACGACGCCCCGGTGCCGCGCCGGACCGCCCTCACCAGCGCGACCGTGAAGCACGACAGCAGGCCGGCGGCGACCGCGAACCCGGTCGGCGACATCCCCGGCACGGTCAGCAGGACCACGGTCCCGGCCTCGGCGGCGACGGCCGCCCCCGCGAGCGGCCGAGCCCGCCGTGACGGCACCTCCAGCAGCGCGCGGGTCGCGTCCACGAATTCGCGGTACGCGTTTCGGCCACGGGTTTTGGATATGAGCGACACCACGAATATGCCGGCCAGTACCACCCGGCAGAACAACAGGTAATGAGCCAAAGCAGTGACCCCTTTCCACCACAGGTTCCCGTAATGCGTTCACAAATGGCTACAATGCTTTTATGCGGATCTCGCTGATCAGCCTGGGTGTGCTCGCGGTGGTGAGCGCTCTGGTGCTCCTTCTCCGCCGGGGGCTGCTCGTGAGCAGGGTGCGCGGGGGGAGCATGCTGCCGGCCTACCGGGACGGCGACGTCCTGCTCGCCGTCCGGCGCAGCCTGTTCCGGCGGCTCCGCGCGGGCGACGTGGTCGTCTGCCGGGTTCCCGAGGGATTCCACGTGCCGGGCGGCGGGGACGACCCGTTGCTGGTGAAGCGGGTCGCGGCCGTCGGCGGAGAGCCGCACCCGGCCGCCGACGAGGGCCGGGTGCGTGACGGCATGGTCCATGTCGTCGGCGACTCGGCCGATCACAGCCTCGACTCGAACGTGTTCGGCGCGCTGCCCGAGGCGCTCGTCGTCGGTGTGGTCTTGCGCCGCATGACGGGAGTAACACGGGCGCCTCAGTCCCGGTAGCCGTGCGCCTGCCGGTGGAACAGCCCGGCGTACCTGCCGCGTTCGCCGATCAGCTCCTGGTGGGTGCCGGCCTCGCTGACGACGCCGCCGTCGAGCACCACGATCAGCTCCGCCATCCGGACCGCGTTCAGCCGGTGGGAGACGAGCAGCCGCGTGCGGCCCTCGGTACGCCGGTGGATCACCCGGTGCACCTCGTACTCGGCCTCGGCGTCGAGACCCGCGCTCGGCTCGTCGAGGATCAGCAGGTCCCGGTCGGCGCGCATGAGCATCCGCGCCAGCGCCAGCCGCTGCCACTGCCCGCCGGACGGCATCACCCCGGTGCGGCCGCCGCCGTGCTCCGGTCCATGGGTGCGGCTGAGCATGGTGCCATAGCCGTCGGGGAGTTCTTCGATGGCGCCGTGGATCCCGGCCAGCTTCGCGGCCTCCCCGACCCTGGCCGGGTCGCCGAGGTGACGCAGATCGCCGAGGCCGATGTTCTCCACCGCGGTCAGGTCGTAGGTCATGAAGTCCTGGAACACGACGCCGATCCGCTGCCGCAGCGAGTCCGGGTCGAGCCCGGCGATGTCGGTGCCGTCCCACAGGATCCGGCCCTTGGTCGGCTCGTACAGGCGGGTGAGCAGCTTGACCAGGGTGCTCTTGCCGGCGCCGTTGAGGCCGACCACGGCGACGGAGTGGCGGCACCGGATCCGCAGGTTCACTCCGCGCAGCACCCAGGGCAGGTCGTCGCCGTACCGGAACCAGACGTCCTCGAAGGTGATGCCGTCACGCAGGGGCGGTGCCGCCGCGCCTTCCGCCGCGGCGGCCGGACCGGAGGCCACCAGGGCCCGGTAGTGCCCGACCACGAGCAGTGCCTCCTTGCCGACCGCGAGCTGCTGCACCGTGCCGGCCATCGCCAGCGCCATGGCGGGCAGGGCGGCGAGCGCCACGACGGTGTCGCCCGGTGTCAGCGTCCCGTTCATCGCGCTTCGTACGATCAGCGCCATGCCCACGCCGATCGCCGCGGCGGACAGGGCGTCGAGCCCGGCCTGGACCCGGAACACCCGCCACTCCAGGGCCCGCTCGGTGCGGATGATGGCGTCCAGCTCGCGGACCATCCGGCCGTGGAAGAAGTCGCCGAGACCGAATATCCGGGACTCCTTGGCGGCCTGGGGCTCGGCCTGCAACCGGGCGTAGAACAGGGTGCGGCGCTGCGCCGGGCTCAGCTCGACCTGCGTGGCGACCCGGCGGCGGGCCAACCGCAGATCGGCGACCAGCTGCGGAGCGACCGCCGCGCCCGCCAGCCCCGCGACGGCGGGACTGACCGCGATCAACGCCGCGACGAAGCCCGCCAGGGAGCCGGCGGCCTGCAGGAGTCCGCCGGCCGCCGTCACCAGCTGGTGCGGCGCGACCTGTCCTGCCCGCTGCGCGAGTTCGAGGCGGTCGTGGAAGCCGGGCCGCTCGAACACCGCCAGGCCGGGATGCCGGTTCAGCGCGGCGAACAGCTCGCTCTGCACCACGAACTCGATCCGCCGGCTGACGAGCTCCTGCAGGTACCGGAGCCAGCCCTGCCCGAGCTGCCCGAACAGGAACGCGGCCACCAGCCCGCCGATGAGCAGGACCCGCGGAACGTCGCCCTGGGAAGGCCGCCCCGCCAGGCCGTCGACGATCAGCTTGGTCAGCCACGCGGCCGTGACGGGGACGACGCCGAGAACGAGCGAACCGGTGAGGGTCACGAGCGCACCGGCCCGATGACCCCGCCAGATCAGCCGGACGGCCGTGCCGAGATCGCGCACTCCCTCAGCCGGCCGGGACGCCGGCCGGGAGATCCTCCCTGGCATCCAGCAGGTCGCGCAGGCCGGCGGAGAGCGCTCTGGGCGCGCCGTCCGCGCCGACGAGGTGGAAGGTCGGATACTCCTCCACCTGGAAGGCGCGCTGGATCGGGCCCGCGAACCGCTCTTCCACGATCACCGCGCCGTCCCCGACCTCGGCGCGGAGCGCGGCGGGATCCGCCTCCTCGCCCGGCACCAGGGCCGCCACGATCAGTACCTTCCCGCCCGTCTCCGCCGTGTGGCGCCGCAGCGCGGGCAGCTGGAGGCTGCAGGCGGAGCATCCATAGGTGAGGAAGGCCACCACCGACTCCTCGCCGACCAGCCAGTCGGCCGACATCGGTTCGCCGTCCAGCGACGTGGCGGAGAATTCGCCGACGTCGAAGTCCGCGGGCGACGGGCCCGCGAGCGGACGGCCGCGTTCCAGGCGGTGCAGGCGTTCCGTATGATCACGCAATCGGCGGGTCACTCCCAGCAGGACCAGAAGAATCAGCAGGCCGAGGCACGCGAGAATCACCACGGCCGCGATGAGAACCGTCATGGGCCCTTTCACCTCTCCCTTTCACCTCTCCGCGCGATGAACGCGTGGCGGCCTTCTGCGGTTCGGCAGCGGACGATTCTTCTCGTCCGCTGCCGCTCATCCGCGAACCACGCGGCGCCCGACCGCTCAGCAGGGTCCGATCTGCCTGCATACACAGCCGGAAAGCTCGTGACAGCAGCGGTACATGTCGATCCGCGAGCCCTGGACGCAGCACTTGTAGACGCAGGTCTGCCCCCCGCAGCTCAGGCAGGCGGCGTGCGCGTCGGCCGAGGGCACGATTCGCTCGACGATGCGGTCTGCGAGCCCCTTCAGAGATTTCGCCATGACGCTTCCCTCCTCCGGCCGAACCGAGGATCCGTTCTGTTCCGAATGGCATCGCCAATGGTCCATGGCCGGTCAGAGCCAGGATGCGGGACCGCGGCCGGGCCTGTCTTGCGGGTGAGCGCACAGGTCTTCAGCGTGCGTGCCCTGTCGTGTGCCGGCGCCGGAACTGGGCGGGTGACAGATCGTAGGCGGCGCGGAACGCCTGGCTGAAATGCGCGGGGCTGGAGAACCCCCACCGGGCGGCGATCGCGCTGATGCTGTGCGCGGCCAGCCAGGGGTCGGCCAGGTCGCGCCGGCACCGGTCCAGCCGGCGACCACGGATCCAGCCGCCGACGGTCCGGCCTTCGTCCTGGAAGAGCCGGTGCAGGTAGCGCGGTGAGATGTGGTGGGCCGCGGCGATGGCGCCCGGGGTCAGCTGGGAATCGCCGAGGTTGTCCTCGACGAAGGCGTAGATCTGGGCCAGCAGCGCTCCGCGCCTGCTCTGGGGCGGCAGCGCGCCGTGAACGTCCAGTTCATGGGCGAACACGGCGGTCAGAAGGTCGAGCGTCAGCGTGGACAGCCTGGCGGTGTCGGCCGGGCCGAGCTCCTCCATGTGCCTGACCAGCCGCAGGAGGAACTGCGAGGCCAGCGCACCCACGCCGTGGTCGCCCCGGACACGGCCCCCGGTCAGATCACGCAGGCCCCGCTCGGGCAGCGGAAGCGACGAGCGCGGGAACCGCAGCACCAGCGACCGGGCCGCGGAGTCTCCCGGCGCGAACCTCGTCGTGTAGGGACGGGAACTGTCGCGCAGGACCAGATCCCCGGTCCGCAGATCCGCCCGCCGACCGTCCTGCTCCCCGGTCACGGAACCGCGTAGGGCGCAGGTCACCAGGAACGCCTCGGGATCGGACCGGCGGATCAAGCTGGGCGTGCGGTGGACCGAGATCGGGGTCGTGGTCAGCAACGTCATCCGCACGGGGCCGAGCCCGGCGAATCCGGCCCGCGCCCCGAACCCGCCCTCCAGGTGCGGTTCGCAGCGCACTTCCAGGGGCACCCAGGCCTCCGCACTCACCTCGCGCCAGAAGGCGAACCGCTCCTTCGCCGGGACTTCGGCGGTACTGATCACGTCCATGAAACCCACCATGACGAAACGTCGCCGCCACGAGGCCGGAGCGCGCGTCACCCGAGAAGCGGTCCGGCGCGGCCCTGTGACGCCATGATCCCTGGAATGCGCCGGGCGGGCGTCACCATCACGTCGTATTCAGCTGTACGCATTCGGGAGTACCGCACCCATCGGGCACGTCTAGTTTTGTCCATTTGCGTCTGACCACGTCTAATACCGTCCAATGACGAGCCATTTTCAGTGGCCACTGACGTACGCCTCCAGAGGTACAGGCGCATGCTCCCCGTGCGGTATTGCGCGGCCGAAGCAGGAATGCAAGGCTTTCTTTTCTGGCACGTTATTCGGTCACCCGGCACCAGGTGAAGTGGGGTCTTCTGTGGATACGTTCGGCCGGAACCGCATCATCGCCGCCCGCGGGCACGTGCCCGCCCACCGGTACGACAACGCCGAGATCATGGCGGCCGTCAGAGGGTTGTTCCCGGACTCGGAATCCGTGCCGTTCGGGGACGAGGTGATCGGCCGGGTCTTCGGTAACTCGGGAGTGCGCACCCGGTATACCAGCGTGCCGTTGGAAGCCCTTTCGCCGCGGCCCGTCGAGCAGGCGCTGGCGCGGCAGCGGGAAGAGGTGGTCGAGCAGAGCGTCACGGCGGTCCGAGAGGTCATGGACGAGCTGGAGCTGGCGCCCGAGCGGGTCGACATGCTGGCGACGACGTCGTACACGGCGCTGGGCGCGCCCTCCCTGGACGTGGAGATCGCCACGGCCCTGGGGCTGCGCACCGACGTCCGGCGCGTCTCGATGCCGGCCGCCGGCTGCTCGGGTGGCGGCGCGATGACCGGGCGGATGCACGACCACCTCCTGGCCCATCCCGATCAGCTGGCGGTCGGGGTCGTCTGCGACCTGCCGTACTTCCTGTTCGGCACCGGGCCGATGACGATGACCCGGCTCGTCGAATCCGCGCTGTTCGGTGACGGCTGCGGCGTGATCGTCATGGCGGGTGCGGGAAGGACCGGCGCCCCGGCACCGGGCCCGTGGGTCGTGGACGCCCACAGCGCCTTCATCCCGGGAACCAGGCACATGGCCGGCTGGAGCGTCGGGGAGCAGGGCCTGCGCACCTTCCTGGAGCCGGGCACCGCGGAGATCTTCGAAGCGGCGGCGCCGCCGGCGGTCGGGAGCCTGCTGGGGCGCCACGGCGTGAAGGCCGGTGACATCGGGGCCTGGATATGCCATCCGGGCAGCGCGAAGGTTCTGGACCACGTCGCACGCGGTCTCGGTGTCGACCGCGGCGCCTTCCAGGTCTCATACGACGTCCTCGCGCAGAGGGGGAACATGGTCGGCGCCACGGTCGTGCACATTCTTCAGGAGGTGAACGCCACCCCGCCCCCCGAAGGCACGCTGGGCGTTCTCATGGCGTTCGGGCCGGGGCTGAGCTGCGAGCTGGCCCTGCTCCAGTGGGACTAGGCTCCGCCGGGACCGGCCCCGGCCCGGGCGTGCTCAGTGGCGTTCCAGTTCGACCTTCGGCAGCAGGCGGGCCAGTGGCGCCGGCAGCCACCAGGCGCGGCGGCCCATCAGTTCCATCGCCGCCGGAACGATCAGGCAGCGGATGATGACCGCGTCCACGAAGATCGCCACCGCGAAGCCGAACCCGGACTGCTGGAGCATCCGGTCGGAGCTGAGCATGAAGGCGGCGAAGATCACGACCATGATGGCGCCGGCCGCCGTGATCACCGAGCCGGTGTGGGCCAGGCCCTCCCGCACGGCGTGGGAGGGGTCCTTGCGCCCCGAGCGCGTCCACTCCTCGTGCATCCGGGAGATCAGGAAGATCTCGTAGTCCATGGAGAGCCCGAAGACGATGGCGAAGAGCATCACCGGCAGGTAGGCCTCGATCGGGCCGCCCTCGATACCGAACATGCCGTCCTGGTAGACGAGCTTCATCGCACCCAGCGCGGCGCCGATGCTGAGCAGGTTCAGCACCGCGGCCTTCAGCGGGATGAGCACCGAGCGGAACACCGCCGTCAGCAGGAGGATCGAGAGGCCGACGACGATGGCCATGAACAGCGGCATCCGGTCACCGAGCATGGCCGAGTAGTCCTCGAGCGTGGCCGTGGCCCCGCCGACCATGTACTGCGCGCCGCTCTGCGCGGACACCTCCGGCAGAACGTCGTCCCGCAGGGTGCCGACGAGTTCGGAGGTCCTCTCGTCCTGCGGCGAGTAGGCGGGAAACGCCAGGATGGTCGCGGCCTCGCCGTCCGGTGTGGGGATCGGCTTCGCGGCGGCCTGGACTCCGGGGGTGTCGTTCAGCGCCGTGGCCGCCGCCGCCGCGGCCTGCGGGCCGCCGTCGGTCACCACCAGCAGCGGGCCGTTGAACCCGGGGCCGAAGCCTTCGGACAGCAGATCGTACGCCTGCCGGCTGGTGCTGCCGGCAGGGTCGCCGCCCGCGTCGGAGAATCCGAGCCGTATCCCCAGCGCCGGAAGGGCGAGGGCGCCGAGGATCACCGCGCCCGCCAGCAGGGCGGCCAGCGGACGCCGCTGCACACCGGCGCCGAGCCGCCGCCAGCCGGCGCCGTCATCGGTCCTGCCCTTGGCCCTGCGCCGCTCGGCGCGCCGGGTGAACTGGCGGGCGAAGCGGGGGCCGAAGATCCCGAGCAGCGCGGGCAGCATGGTCAGGGAGGCGAGCATGGTCACCAGCACGGTCAGCGCGACCGAGAGCGCCATGCCCTGGATCGAGCCGATGCCCAGGGCGACGAGGCCGAGCAGGGCCAGCAGGACGGTGCAGCCGGCGAAGAACACCGAACGGCCTGCGGCGTCCATCGCGGTCACGGCGGCCCGCTCCGGGTCCGAGCCGCGCACCAGCTCGGCGCGGTACCGCGCGAAGATCAGCAGCGCGTAGTCGATGCCGACGCCGAGGCCGACCAGGATCATCACCGGCGGGGTCCACTCGGCGATCGTGAAGACGTGCGAGGCCACGATGATGCACCCGACGGTGGAGCCCACGGCGAACAGGGCGATCACGATGGGCAGCCCGGCCGCGATGAACGAGCCGAACATCAGGACCAGGATGACCAGCGCGGCCAGGATGCCCGCGCCCTCCGCGGCGCTGGTCCCGCCCTCCGCCAGCAACCGGGCCGCGTCGCCTCCCAGCTCGACCTGGAGCCCGGGGCCCGCGGCCTTCTGGGCGGTGTCGTAGATGCGCTGGGTGTCGGCCTTCGGCATGTCCTGCGACGGGACCTCCAGCGTCACGGACGCGTAGCCGACCGTGCCGTCCTGGGAGATGGCGCCCCCGCCCTCGTACAGGCTCTGGACCTGGCCCACGTTGGTCAGCCCGGCGACGTCGCGGAGCATGGCGCCCACGCGCCGCTGGACGCCGGGTTCGCGCAGTCCGCCCTCGGCGTGCAGGACGATCTCGATGGTGTCCCCGGCGTGGGCGGCGCCGTGCTCGGCCAGCAGGTCGGCCGCCTGCTGCGACTCGGTGCCGGGCAGGGAGTAGTCGTTGCGGTAGTCGTCGCCCGCGGCCGCCGCCGCGGTCCAGACGCCGGCCAGGACCGCCACCCACAGCAGCAGGGCGAGCCATCTGCGGCGATGGGCGAAGCTCGCGACGCGCGCGAACACCCCGCCCCGCGCGGGCGGCCGGATGTCCTCGTCTCGGTTCAGCTCGGCAAGTGTCATGATCTCTTTCCCGGAGGTGTCCTCTGGTGCCGCAGGTCGTCCTGGGCCTCTGCGCCCATGTGACGACCCGGCCCGCCGAGGTGTGACATGGCGCCGGCCGTGTCACATCCGGGCCCGCCGTGTCGTCTCCATGACGTGGAAACGACTGATCCGAACGCCGAGGAGCTGCTCGCGCGGGCCTTCGAGGACGACCGGCCGAGGCTGCTGAGGGTGGCGTACACGATGACGGGCTCGCTGGTCGAGGCCGAGGACTGCGTCCAGGAGGCGTGGCTGCGGCTGCGCGGGGTCGACGACCCGGCGTCCATCCGCGAACTCGGCGCCTGGCTGACGACCACCGTCAGCAGGCTGGCGCTCGACACCCTGACCAGCGCGAGGGCCCGCCGCGAGAAGTACGTCGGCACCTGGCTGCCCGAGCCGCTGGTCGAGACACCCTCCGCCGACCCCGCCGACCGGATCACGCTGGACGAGTCGGTGAGCATGGCGCTGCTCGTCGTCCTGGAGCGCCTCTCCCCCGCCGAGCGCACGGCGTTCGTGCTGCACGACGTCTTCGGCGTGCCCTTCCCCGAGGTCGCCGAGGTCGTCGGCCGTTCACCGGCGGCGGTGCGCCAGCTCGCCTCGCGGGCGCGCCGGCACGTCCAGGACGGGCGGCCGCGGACGCCGGCCACGGAGGCCGAGCAGCGGGAGCTGGTCGGGGCGTTCACGGCCGCCTGCCGGAACGGCGACCTGCCGGGGCTCATCGCGCTGCTCGACCCGGACGTCGTGATCCGCGGCGACGGCGGCGGCAAGGTCCGCACGCTCCAGCACATCGAGCGGGGGGCGGCGCGGGTGGCCTCCATGGTGCTCGCCGCCTACGCGCGCATGGCGGGCCCGCTGGACACCCTGCCCACCGAGGTCAACGGTGCGCCGGGGCTGCTGGTCCGGGACGCCGGAGGCGGGCTGGGCGTCATGGCGTTCACCGTGGACGCCGGGCGCATCACCGCGATCAACATCGTGCGCAACCCGGACAAGCTCGCGATGGTCCCGGACCTGCTCTGAGGCCGCGGCGCCGCAGGTCAGCCCCCGGACGGGTTTCCGAGCAGCCGTTCCAGGACGCGGGCGGGCAGTGCGTCGGCGGCGCCGAAGGGGCGGGCGCCCAGGAGGGCCCGGGCCTCGTCGGGGGCGGCTCCTCCGGAGAGGCTGAGGACGGCGGCGGCCTGGTCTTCGGGGAGGAGGTCCAGGAAGCGGACCATGGCGGCGGCGCGGGCTTCGCGGGTCAGGCTGCCGTGGACGCGGAGCCGCGCTACGCCGCCGTCGGGGTAGACGTCCAGGCGGACGCGGGTGACCGGGCTCGCGGCCGCCGCGCGGAAGTGGTGCCGGGTGTCCGGCTGCAGGCGGGTCTTCGGCAGGAGATCCACCCGGGCGTCGCCGTCCATGCCGGTCAGGGACGCCCAGCCTGGGGCGTTGCCCAGGTAGTAGGACGTGTCGATCTCGACGCGGTGGACCCGGGCGCGGCCGGCGAGGGCGACGGTGACGTGGTCGTTGCCGTCGTCGCGGCGGCGGGCGTTCTCCCAGCCGTCGCCCATGAGCCGTGAGCGGCCGGGCAGCAGGATGTTGCGCGGTGAGCTGTAGAACATGTCGGAGCAGGCCACGACGTCCCCGCCGGACTCCAGCGCGGCGAGGTCGACGGTGCCGTCCATGAGGCGGGGGTCGGGCACCGGCTCGCCGTGCACGCGGAACCGCGCCACGCCGCCGTCCGGGTAGATGGTGAGCCGGACGTGGGTGAAGCGGCGCGGGTCGGTGACGGAAAAGGCGTTCCGCATGTCGCCCTCGATGGGCGACTTGTGCACCAGGGTCTCCCAGGTCGCCCGTTGCAGCTCCTCGGGCGAGGGGTAGCCCTCGACGCCGGTCGCCTCCACCGACGCGTGGGGCGGGTGGTTGCCCGTGAACCACGCGGTGTCGATGACCACGCCGCGGACCACGCCGGGGACCCCGAGGCGCACGATCGCGTGGTCGGCGCCCGGTTCGCGGCGGCGGCGGGTCTCCCAGCCGTCGTAGGTCTTGCCCTTGTGCCCGAAGTCCGCGGCGGAGAAGGCGGCGGGTCCGGGCTTGATGAGGTTCTCGCGTTCGGCGAAGAACTCGTCGTTGGCGGAGACGACTCCGGCGGCGAGGTCGCGGCAGGCGAGGTCGGGCAGGGCGGTGAAGCCGGACGTCATGCTTCTCCTCTCGTCAGAAGCCGGCCGCGCGGTTCCCCGGCGATGTCGACCGGTGCGCCGCGCAGCCAGGCGGCGCGCACGGCGCCGGTCAGCTCGCGGGCGTCGTACGGGGAGATCCGGTTGCGGTGGTGCAGGCGCCGGACGTCCACGGTGAAGGTGTCGTCGGGGGCGAAGACGCAGAAGTCGGCGTGGCGGCCCACCTCGATGCGCCCCTTGCGGCGGAGGCCGGCCTGCCGGGCGGGGTGCGCGGCCATCCAGCGGGCCATATCGGTGAGCGTGTGGCCGCGGCGGCGCGCCTCCGTCCAGACGGCGGGCAGGGCGACCTGGAGGGACGCGACGCCGCCCCAGGCCTGGCCGAAGTCGCCGGTGTCAAGGCACTTCAGCTCGGGCGTGCACGGCGAATGGTCGGAGACGACCATGTCGATCGTCCCGTCGGCCAGGCCCCGCCACAGCGGCTCGCGGTTGGCCGCCTCGCGGATCGGCGGGCAGCACTTGAACTGGGTGGCGCCGTCGGCGATCTCCTCCGCCGCGAACACCAGGTAGTGGGGGCAGGTCTCCACGGTGAGCCGGACGCCGTCGCGCCGGGCCGAGCGGATCATGGGAAGGGCGTGCGAGCTGGACAGGTGCAGGATGTGCGCACGCGCGCCGGTCGAGCGGGCGAGCCCGATGACCTGGGCGATCGCGAGGTTCTCCGCGGCGCGGGGACGGGACGCCAGGAAGTCGCGGTACCGGGGGCCGTGCGCGGCGGGCGCCCGCTCGACGGCGCCGGCGTCCTCGGCGTGGACGATCATCGGCGCGTCGAGGTCGCGCAGTTCCCGCAGGGCGCGCTGGAGTTCGCCGGCGGTGAGGGGCGGGAACTCGTCGACGCCCGAGTGCAGCAGGAAGGACTTGAAGCCGAGCACCCCGGCGGCATGGAGCTCGCGCAGGTCCGGGAGGTTGCCCGGAACGGCGCCGCCCCAGAACCCGACGTCCACCCAGGCCCGGCCCGCGGCCGTGCCGCGCTTGACGTCGAGCGCGGCGGCGTTCACGGTCGGGGGCACGCTGTTGAGCGGCATGTCGACGATCGTGGTGACGCCTCCGGCGGCGGCGGCGCGGGTGGCGGTGGCGTATCCCTCCCACTCCGCGCGGCCGGGGTCGTTCACGTGGACGTGGGTGTCGACGAGCCCCGGCAGCAGCACCTCGTCCTCGCCGAGGTCCACGACCCGAGCCGCGCGGAGCGGCGCGTCCGGGGGCTCGACCGCCACGATCAGTCCGTCCCTGACCCCGACGCAGCGGGCCGCCTCGCCGGAGCCGGTGACCGCCCGCCGTGCGCGGATGAGGAGATCGAGATCCGTCATGCGTCGCCCCTCTCGGCGGCGAAGAGGCCGAAGTCGGCGGCCGGCCGCGCGGCCAGCCGTTCCAGCAGCGGCCCGGCCTCGCTCATGCGCCGCAGCGGATCGGGTTCGAGGTCGGTGATGGTGTAGACGCGGTCGATCCCCGCCGCGGCCAGCTCGGCGCCGGACAGGGAGGCGCGCCCGGCGACGGCCGCCACGGGGACGCCGGCGGCCGCGGCCGCGGCGGCGACCCCGGCGGGGGCCTTGCCGCAGAGGGTCTGCTCGTCCAGCGACCCCTCCCCGGTGATCACGAGCCTGGCCTCCCGGAGCAGGCCGGCGTATCCGACGAGTTCGAGGACGATCTCGATGCCGGGCCGCGGTTCCGCGTCCAGCAGGGCCAGGGCGGCGAACCCCACGCCTCCCGCGGCGCCCGCGCCCGGGGTGGCGGAGTGGTCGGTGCCGGTGGCCAGGGCCACCCGCGCCGCCCAGCGCGCCAGCGCGCGGTCGAGGAGCGCCACGTCATCGGGGCCCGCCCCCTTCTGCGGGCCGTAGACCGCGGCGGCGCCACGCGGGCCCAGGAGGGGGTTGTCCACGTCGCTGGCCAGGATGAACTCGGTCTCGGCGATCCTGGGGTGCAGGCCGCGCAGGTCGACGTCCGCGACGTCGAGCAGGCCCGCTCCCCCGGGCGCGGCATCGCCTCCGCCGCCCCGGCGGACGCCGGCGCCGAGCGCCCGCGCGAGGCCGGCGCCCCCGTCGGTGGACGCGCTGCCTCCCACGCCCAGCACGATCGTGCGCACTCCCGCGTCCAGTGCCGCCCGGATGACCTGGCCGGTGCCGTAGGTGCCGGCGCCGAGGGGGTCAAGGCGCCCGCCGGGGAGCCGGGACAGGCCGGAGACGTCGGCCATCTCGACGACGGCGACCCCGCCGCGCCGGGCGAACGCGGTGGCGACCGGCTCCCCGGTGGGGCCGACGGCGGTCACCGGCACCCGCTCGTACCCCGCGGAGAGCGCGGCTTCGAGCGTCCCGTCCCCACCGTCGGCGACCGGCAGCTCGACGACGTCCACGCCGGGCGCGGCGGCGCGCAGGCCCGCCGCGACATGCGCGGCCGCCTGGCGGGCGGACAGGCTGCCTTTGAACTTGTCCGGTGCGACGATCACGTGGCTCACGGGAGCCTCAGCAGAAACCGGGGACGGTGAGCCAGGCCTGCCCGGCGCCGGGTGCGTCGTCGCGGGTCACGGCTGCCTCGATGAGGCCGTAGGGCCGGTCGGCGGCGATGAACACCTCGCCCCAGTTGTCCAGGCCGAACGGCGACAGGTCCACCTCGAAGTGGTGCTTGTTCGGCGCGGAGAAGCGGATCTCGGCGACCTCCGGATGCCGTTCGAGGACGGCTTCGCCCATGGCGTACAGCGACTGCTGCAGGGCGAGGCTGCGCACCTCGGCGAACCGCTCCAGCAGCACCGAGCGGATCGACGCGTGGCGCTCGTCGAAGTCGGCGTCCGTGCCGTCGTAGCGCCAGCGGGCCACGAGCGAGGTGGCGAGGACGCGGTCGCCGGTCTCGGCGAGGGTCGTGTACCCGTCCTTGAGGAACCCCGAGAACTCCGATCCGGTCGTCTTGGCGATGACGAGGTCCTGGACGCCGGAGACGACCCACGCCCGCCGGGCGGCGCCCTGGCCGGCGACCGTGACGATCGTGGTCCGCGTCTCGCCGCCGCGCCGGACGAACGAATGGTCATGCCCCTCGCCGCCGGACGGGATCCGGTCCCAGGCGTACTCCTCGATCTCGATGCGGGCGCCGTCGGCCCTCGGGACCTGCGCGACGAAGTGGTCGGCGAGCCTCAGGCCGAACTCCTCGATCGTGCCGACGCCCTCCTTGGCGAACGCGAACACCGTGTTCTTCTGCGTGTCGGTCGGCAGCACGCC
Organism: Actinomadura sp. KC345; assembly: GCF_004348515.1. Classification (GTDB taxonomy): domain Bacteria; phylum Actinomycetota; class Actinomycetes; order Streptosporangiales; family Streptosporangiaceae; genus Spirillospora. The sequence goes on from NZ_SMKH01000016.1 coordinate 40,633, forward strand.
GGACTGGTCGCCCGGATCGTGCGCCGCGGTGAAGTCGCCGCGCAGCGACGTCGACACGTTCAGGTCGCGCACCTCGTGCCGGGCGGTCTCGCGGTGGACGCGGAACACCCTGATCTGCGCCTTGCCGTACTGGTTGGGGCCCAACACGATTCCCATGGCACCAGCTCCCTCGGTAGGTGCATGCAGGCAGATTAGCCCCAGGCGGCCTCACGGCGATCTCGCCTGACCGGCTCCCCCGGCATGAGAGGATGGAAACGTCGTTTCCCTCAGGAGGTCGCCCGTGCGGTATCCGATCATCGGCTGTGGCCATATCGGCACGGAGCCGGCGCGGCGCTGGACGTCCGCCGGTCACCGGGTGCGCCGACACGCTCACCGCGAGCGCCCGGACGGCCGTCGCCGCGCATCCGCGGGTGGTGTTCACCGGCTCGTCCTCGGTCTACGGTGCGGGCGAGGGCGCCCTGATCGACGAGGGGACCCCGGCGACCACCGACGCCGACGCCGCGCTCGACTTCGTCGTGGCCCGGGACCTGACGGGCGTGTACAACGCCGTCCCGGACGAGACCGTCCCGCCGACGAACGCGGAGGCCTTCGGGGAGATCTGCGCGGCCGCGGGCCTGCCCGGCCTCACCTTCCGCGGCGAGATCAAGACCCCGGCCGTCCCCGTCACCTCCGCGAAGCTGCGCGCCGCGGGCTTCGCCTTCGCCCACTCGGCCGAAGGCGCCACCGGGTAGCGCCCAGAGGTCACACGTCCCTCGGGTACCGCCGCCAGGAGGCCTGGGTGGCGAGGCACGGTCCGCCCTTGTGGATGTCCAGGGCGCCCGCGTCCACGTCGAGGCTGATCGTCGCGAGGGTCTCCCAGCGAGGCCGGGACGGGTCGGCGGACGTGGGATGCGCGCACACCGGCGCGTCGCCGGGAGCGTGACCGATCAGGGCGTCGGCCCGCTCCCGAGGTGTCGGCGCCGTCAGCGCCCGCGTGCGGGAGCGCAGGTGGCCGAGGCGGGCACGCGAGCCGGGGAGTTCGTCGCCGCCCGCTTCGCCCGCCGCGAGCCCCGGATCCTCGAAGTGGTTGGTGTGCAGGAGGACTCCGTCCCGGTCCGGCGGGACCACGCCCACGCCGTCCGGGCAGATCTCCAGGGTGGCGGCTCGGCCGCGCCGGCCGTCGTAGGTGACGACGGTGATCGCGGTGGACGCGGAGGTACGGGCCGAGCGGGCGATGCGCTCGGCGTCCTCCAGCGTCGCCGCCTCGTCCAGGACGCGGCGCGCGATCATGTGGACGGGAACGCCGGTCGCGCCGCCGTCGGAGGCGTGCCCCAGGATGTTGAAGTGCACGCCGAGCCCGGCGCCGTTGACGCCCACCTTGGCGAGGGCGCCGAACTCCGTGAAGGTCCGCACGCGGTGGCCGGGGCGCGGCTCGTACGCCCACACGACGGGGACGTCGCGCATCACGTCGTGCCAGTCCCAGGTCTGGACGGTGCGGGGCGGCGCGCCGTCCGGGAGGACGACCGCCGTGCTGCATTCGCTCCGGACCGGCGCGTTCAGGGCGGCCAGGATCTCGGTGCGGGCGTTGACGGACGCGATCCGCCAGGGTTCGAGGCCCGCACCGGCGGCGATGGCGCGGATCTCGGCACCGAGCGGCGGCGCCCACGCGGTCGTCTGCGCGAGGGCCTCCTCGCTCAGGGCGCGTACCCGTGCGGTGCCGCCGCCGAGGGTCTCGAACAGCGTCATGTAGCCGGTGTGCGCGGCGGCGATCTCGGTGCTCCAGCGCACGCCGAACTCCCGGCCGCGCTCGGCGGGTCCGGATCGGGCTGAGACGAATTCGGGGAAGGTCACGTCTCTCTCCTCGGGTGGCCTCCGTTCATCATGCCCCCGGACGCGCCGCCACTGCCCGATGTTCGCGGCGACGATCTCGTTCATCGGAGGTGTGGGCGGTGAACCGTGCGGGACGGTCGATGCCGGTGAGCTCGCCGACGACCGTGTACCGGCCGAACGCCGGGCCGATCGTGTACTCGCTCGGCCTCGGCGACCGGCTCGTCGGGCGCGGCGTCTCCACGCTCGCCGACGGCGAAGTGGCCGCCTGCGGCCCGCCCGGCGACGTCCTCACGGCCGATCTCCTCACCGGCGTCTACCGGCACGGCGTCGGGGTCCTCCCGCATCCGCGCACCGGCCGGCCGCTGGTCCTCCCGCACCGCCCCGCCTCCCGGTGACGACCGCCTCCGGCTGAAAGGGTGGCGGCGTTGAACCGGACGCCGCCGGTTCGACGTGCTGTGGGTGTCGCGTCAGCGACGGGGGACCGGACCTGGGAGGACGTGCTGACCACCGATAGCCGCCTGGAGCGGGCAGAAGAAAGGCCGCCGGAAGAAGAGGAGACCGGCCTCGCGGGCGAAGCCGCCGCGGAGCCGGGGCGCCGGCGGTGGCGGCCGGTCGCGGGCCGGGCGGTCACCGCGGCGGCGTTCCTGTTCGTGCTGGCCGCGCTCGTCGCGCCGGTCGAGTCCTCCCATCTGGTCCCGGAGGCGTTCGCGCGGATCCCCGTGGAGGGGGTCGCCGGCGTCCTCCTCATTCTCGCCGCGCCGGCGAGGGCCAGGCGGTACGCGGCCGGGGCCGCGGGGGCGGTCCTGGGAGTGCTGACCGTGCTGAAGGTCATGGACATCGGTTTCGAGGCGGTGATGTTCAGGCGGTTCGATCTCGTCCTGGACTGGCCGCTGCTCGGCCCCGCCGTCGAGTTCGTCGAGGGGTCGGCCGGGCGGGCCGGGGCGGTCGGCGCGGTGGTCCTGGCGGTCGTGCTGGCCGTCGCCGTGGTCGCGCTCATGTCGCTGTCGGCGCTGCGGCTCGCCGGCGCCGCCGCCCGCCACCGCCGGACGGCGGCCGGATCGGCCGCCGTCCTGGGCATCGCCTGGGTCGTGTGCGCCGCGCTGGGTCTCCAGTTCGTCCAGGGGGTGCCGGTCGCGTCCCGGAGCGCCGCCGTCCTCGCCTACGACCACACGCTGCAGGTGCGGTCCAGCCTGAACGACGGGGAGGAGTTCGCCAAGGCCGCCGCAGTCGACGCGTTCCGGGACACGCCGCCCGACCGGCTGCTGACCGGGCTCCGCGGCAAGGACGTCGTCCTGGCGTTCGTGGAGAGCTACGGCCGTTCGGCCGTGGAGGCCCCCGAGTACGCGCCGCACATCGGCTCCGTGCTGGACGCGGGCACGCGGAACCTCGGCGAGGCCGGGTTCTCCGCGCGCAGCGGATGGCTCACCTCCCCCACGGCGGGCGGCGGGAGCTGGCTGGCGCACGCCACCCTGCTGTCGGGCCTGTGGGTCGACAACGAGCAGCGCTACCGCACCCTCGTCAACAGCGACCGCTTCACCCTCAACCACGCGTTCCGCCGCGCCGACGCGCGGACGGTCGCGCTCATGCCGGCCATCACCCGGGCGTGGCCGGAGGGCGGGTTCTACGGCTACGACAAGGTGTACGACAACCGCAACCTCGGCTACCGGGGGCCGCGCTTCAGCTTCGCCACCATGCCCGACCAGTACACGCTCTCGGTCCTCCAGCGCACCGAGCTCGCCGCGGACGACCGTGCCCCGGTGATGGCGGAGACGGCCCTCGTGTCGAGCCACGCGCCGTGGGCGTCCATCCCCGAGATGATCCCGTGGGACGCGGTCGGGGACGGGTCGGTCTTCCAGGGCATGGGCAAGGGCTACGACGCGCCCTGGCCCCCGGCCGGGCGGATCCGCACCGAGTACCGCAAGTCCGTCGAGTACTCGCTGAACGCGCTCATCTCCTTCATGGAGACCTACGGCGACGAGGACACCGTGCTCGTCTTCCTCGGCGACCACGAGCCCGCGCCGGTCCTCACCGGTCCGGGCGCCGGGCGCGACGTGCCGGTCACGATCGTCGCCAAGGACGAGGCGGTCCTGGAGCGGATCTCCGGGTGGGGCTGGCAGGACGGACTCAAGCCCGCGAAGGACGGCCCCGTCTGGCCGATGAACGCCTTCCGCGACCGGTTCCTCACGGCTTTCGGCGGATGACCCGATTGGCGGGACGGCATTCCGGGAATGGACAGTGCTGATCAGCTCCGCCAGTGCTGATCAGCTCCGCAGGTGCCGACCCACCTCCCCGCCAACTCCTGTGGAGGCTTCACAATGCCGTACCCACCCCTGCGGCGGCGCTCCCGCATGCCCCGGAAAGCCCGCCGCCGCACGCTCGTCACGGCGGTGTGCACCGCCGTTCTCACCACGGGCCCTCTCACCACGGGCGCGCTCCTCACGACCGCCGCCTCGTCGCCGCCACCGCCCCCGCCGGGCTGGAGCCTGGTCTGGAGCGACGACTTCGACGGCGCCGCCGGCTCGCCGCCGTCCCCGCAGAACTGGATCATCGACACCGGCCACGGGTACCCCGGCGGCCCGCCGAACTGGGGCACCGGGGAGATCCAGCGGTACACCGCCGACCCCGCGAACGTGAGCCTGGACGGCACCGGGAACCTGAAGATCACCGCGATCAAGGGGGCGTCCGGAGAATGGACGTCGTCCCGGATCGAGACGCGGCGAACGGACTTCAAACCGGCCGAAGGCCGCGTCCTGCGGATCGAGGGACGGCTCCAGATGCCGAACGTCACCGAAGCCGAGGCGCTCGGCTACTGGCCCGCGTTCTGGGCCCTCGGCTCCCCCTACCGCGGCGACTACCAGAACTGGCCGTCCATCGGTGAGTTCGACATCATGGAGAACGTCAACGGGATCAATTCCGTCTGGGGCGTCCTGCACTGCGGGACGAATCCCGGCGGCCCCTGCAACGAGACCAGCGGGATCGGCGCGAGCCGCGCCTGCCCCGGCTCGGCGTGCCAGTCGGCGATGCACACCTACCGGTTCGAATGGGACCGCAGCGTGTCCCCGAACCGGCTGCGCTGGTACGTCGACGGCGAGCAGTACCACAGAGTCGGCGAGGACCGGATCGGCGCCGCCGCGTGGAACGACATGACCGGCCACGGGGGCTACTTCCTGCTGCTGAACCTCGCGATGGGCGGCGCGTTCCCGAACGGCGTCGCCGGCCACGCGACGCCGACCGCGACCACGGTGTCGGGCCGCTCCATGCTCGTCGACCACGTCGCCGTCTGGCAGAGCGGCGCCACGGCGGGGAGGCGATGACGGTGCGCGCATCAGGAAAGGCGTTCCGCCTCCTCGCGGTCGTCCTGGCGGGCGTCGTCGCGCTCGCCCCGCTGTCGCCGGTGCGGGCCGCCGCGCCGGACGTGCTGCCGCTGAACGTCACGAACGACTCGGGGCGTCCCGGCCAGGTGCACCTCTACGTCGTCGGCGTGAACACCAACACGGGCCGGCTCGGGTACGTCGACGCGTCCGGGACGTTCACCCCGTGGCCGGCCGGGTCGCTCCCGCCGAGCCCCGCCCCGGACGTCTCGATCAGCGGCCCCGCGAACGGCGCGACCACCACGCTGCGCGTCCCGCGCGGCATCTCGGGACGCGTCTACTTCTCGTTCGGGGAGAAGATCGACTTCTTCCTCACCCCGGACGGGCTCGTGCAGCCGGCACCGTGGAACCCGAGCGACGCCAACCACGACCTCCTGTTCGACTGGAGCGAGTTCACTTACAACGACGACGGGCTCTGGCTCAACAGCTCGCAGGTCGACATGTTCAGCGTCCCGCATTCCGTCGCGGTCACGAACGCGGCGGGGGCGACGACGCGGACGGGCGTGCTCGTCCCGGACGGGCGCGAACGCGTCTTCAACGCGGTGCAGGGCCAGGCAGGAGGCTGGTCCGGCCTGATCACCACGCGTCCGGACGGGCTGCGGCTGCGCGTTCTGTCACCGGCGAAGGGCATCGACGCGGGCGTCTTCGACTCCGCCTACCTCGACGGCTACATCGGCAGCGCGTGGGACGCGTACAGGTCGCAGACGCTGACCGTCGTGCCGTTCCAGCACGAGCCGGGAAAGCGGTTCTCCGGCCGGACCGGCGCGGACGGCGTCATGCGGTTCACCGACGGCACGGGCGCCGTCGTGGCCTCGTTCCAGAGACCGACGACGAAGGACGTGTTCGGCTGCGACGGCAGGCTCCACGCGCCCAACGACGCCGTGGTGGGCCCGATCGCGCGGACGCTGTGCGCGGCGCTCCACCGCTCGACGCTCGGATACCTGCACACCCAGCCCACCTATGACGCGGGCCAGTTCTACACGCGCGACATCACCAACCACTACTCGCGGATCGTCCACGCGAACATGGCCGACGGCCGGGCCTACGGGTTCCCGTTCGACGACGTCGGCGGATTCGAGTCCCTCGTCCACGACGGCGATCCGTCCTCCGCGGCGATCGGGTTGACCCCGTGATGACGAGCACCGTGGTGAACAGAACCGTGGTGAACAGAACCGTGGTGAACAGAACCGTGGTGACATGACCCGTCACGGTGCCAGGGTGGTGGTGTGACCTCGCTGTCCGCCGAGCCCGGACGGCCGCCGGCGTCACCCCGTGAGACGCCGGCGGGCCGTTTCCGGGCGCTGCGGCGGCCCCGGCGGTGGCTGCCCGCCCTCGCCGCGGCGGCCCTGCTGGCCCAGATGGCGGCCGCCATGCTCGCGACGGCCGTCCGGCAGTCCCCGACCATCGACGAACCGGTGTACGTGGGGACGGGCGTCGTCTACCTGTACGAGCACGACCTGCGCCACAACCCCGAGCATCCCCCGCTGGGCAAGCTGCTCATCGGCGCAGGGCCCGCGCTCGCCGGCGCGCATCTCGACACCGCCTTCACCGGCGACCAGCAGGAGGTCGGGCAGCATCTCCTGTACGCGTCGGGCAACGACGCGCAGCGGGTCCTGCTGGCGGCGCGGGTCCCGGTCATCATCCTGACGCTGCTGTTCGGGCTGGTCGTGTTCGCCTTCGCCCGCGACCTCGCCGGGCCCCTCGGCGGGGTCGCGGCGCTCGCGCTGTACGCGTTCTCCCCCGACGTCATCGCGCACGGATCGCTGGCCACGCTCGACGTCCCCATGGCCGGGTTCCTGCTGACGGCGGTGTGGCTGCTGTGGCGGGCACGGCGGCGTCCACGGCTCTACCTGCCGCCGGCCGGGGCGGCGCTCGGCGCGGCGGTGGCCACCAAGATGAGCGCGCTGGCGGCGGTCCCGGTCCTGTTGGGCCTGGTGGCCCTGTCCGTGTGGGCGTCCGGGCGGGCACGCGGCCCCGTCCCCACGAGACGTCTCCTCGTCCTCTGCGTAGTCTCGGCGGCCGGCGTCGCGGTGGTGGCCGTCGCGGTCGTGTGGGCGAGCTACCTGGCCGTCGACCCGCGGCTGCGCTGGACGGCTCCCGGGGACGTGCCGCCCGTCGGCGGGCTGCGCGGCCTCGCGACCGGCTGGCTGCCGTTCCCGGAGGCGTTCCGGGACGGGATGCGCGTCCAGTTCGCTTTCGAGGACAGGCAGTGGACGGGCTTCCTGTTCGGCCGCGTCTACCTGGGCTCCCTCTGGTACTACCTCCCCGCCGCACTGCTGGTGAAGACGCCGCTCGGGATGCTCGCGCTGTGGGCGGCGGGCATCACCGCGCTCCTGGGCCTGTCCCGGCTCCGTCCCGCCGCGCCGTACGTCCTCGCCCCCGGGGCCGTGCTGCTGGCCGCGGCCATGACGGGCGCCCGCGACCTCGGCGTCCGGTACGCCATGTTCATCCCGATATTCCTGGCCGTGGCCGCGGCCGGCGCGACCCTCGTCCGATGGCGGTGGGCACAGGTCGCGGCCGGAGCGCTCGTGCTCCTCGTCGCGGTGAGCTCGCTACGGGCCGCCCCGTACTACCTGCCCTACTCCAACGAGGCGTTCGGCGGCCCGCCGAAGACCCACCTGCACCTGCACGACTCCAACGCGGACTGGGGCCAGGAGCTCGGCGCCCTCGCCGACCGGCTCCGGGACCGGTACCCCGGCGAGAAGGTCTGGCTCGCCTACAAGGGCAGCGGCGTCCCGTCCTACTACGGCATCGAGGCGTCCGACCCTCTCCTCGTGCCGCCGGGCGAGGTCCACGGGCTGCTGGTGGTGTCGAACAGCTGGATCGCCAAGGCGGACCCGCGGCTGACCCCGCTGACCGCCACCAGCGAGCGGGTCGGCGAGGTCGGCCACTCCATCACGATCTTCCGCCGCCCGTAGCTCCCGGGTCAGCGGCGGTGGGAGTGCGCCCGGGACCAGAGCGCCGTCCAGCCGCCGGCGGCTAGCCAGGACGCCGGTACGCGCAAGCCGTGCGCGGCGATCTGGTCCCAGAAGGCGGTGGTGTCGGCGCCGAGTTCCCGGGCCAGGGGCATGGCGCTCCCCCACGCGCCGTCGTCGAGCGCGGTGGCCGGGTAACCGGGGACCGCGGTCTTCTCGGGTGCCGTCACGGGGGCCAGCTCGATGTCCGGGGCGTCGCAGGTCACCGTGATGGCGAGCGCGCAGAGGAGCGGCTCGGTCGCGCGCCGGGCGAGGGCGCGGGCGATGGCCGGATCGTCCTGGACGGCGAGCCGCCCGATCGCCCGGCGCGTCCGGCGAGCCGCCAGGTCGAGGTCGTAGGCGTCGGCGATGGCGGGAAGCCTGATGAGCCTGCGCAGGGTCTTCGGGAGCGGCGGTTCCTCCAGGAGGAGCGGGAGCTGGTCGAAGCGGGCGCGCAGGGCCGGGTCCAGACCTTCCAGCGCCGCGCCGAGGGGGCGGACCCCGGTCGCCGCCCAGAGCCCGGCCAGGTCGGCCGGGCCCGAGCCGAGCACCGGGAGTGCCCTTGGCCCGGTCGTGCCCGTGCAGGCGGGCGAGCGCGTCGGCCAGGTCGGCGTACCACAGCAGGTCGCCCACCGTCTCCACGGCGGCCGGGTCCTCCCCGGGGGCGAGGCGCTCGTGGAGCGGCGCGGCGCCCGCCAGGAGCGTGGACGACCAGGGCGGGATGCCCGTCCGTTCGTCAGGGACCCGTCCGTACCCGGCCGCCTCGCGCCAGTCCGCCAGTCCCGCCGCCGCCCACTCGCGCAGCGTCCCGTCGCGGCTCCCGAGCATGTCGTCCATGACGCGCTCGATGTCCTCGATGACCAGGAGGGCGTAGGCGCGGGCGGACGTGAGGCGGGGCTTGAAGTAGGTGGCGAACCTCGCCTCGTCCGGCAGCCCTCCGGAGAGCCCGCGGTCGATGCCGCGGACGTGCGCGGCCGGGCGCGCCGGAAGGCCGGTGAGGCCGGGCACGCGCCGCGCCGAAGCGGTCGCGGCCCCGTCGACGACCTGTGCCGCCGCCGCCCGGACGAGGTGGGCCGAGCGTTCCAGCCCGTCCCTCGGTCCGTGGTCGGCGACCGCCGTCGCGGTCCGCAGCAGCGCGGTGGCGCCGAGCGCGTCCTGGAAGAGCCGGTCGAGGCGGTCGCGCCAGTACTCCTCGGGCGGCGTCCACCGGGCGGCGTCGGCGACGGACGGGTTCTCCGCCGTGCCGTAGGCCCGCCTCAGCAGCCGCAGGATCTGCTCGTCGTCGTCATGGCGGCGCCGCTCGCGCAGGTCCGGGACCCGGTCGCGGCGGCCCTGCGTCGCCAGCCGCCGCGCGCGCCGCGCGATCCCCTCGTGGTGTTCGAGGACGCGCTCCCACAGGTCGAGGATCAGGTCGAGCCTGCGAGGCCGCGGCAGGGTTTCGAGGACCTGCCCCAGGTACCGCCCCAGCACCGAGGGCAGGCCGCCCGGGACGACGTCGGCGTCCGGGGGCTCGTCCAGCGCGAGGACCCGTTCCAGTTGCTCGGGCCCGAGCACGTCGCTGGCGGCCACCGCCAGATGGAGCGCGGCCCAGCGCCCCTCCTCCACGGCCTTTCCGGCCGCCGCGCCGACCCGCCTGGTGACCGCGGGCCCGAACAGCGCCACCAGGAACCCGGCCCGGTCCCCCAGCCGCCGCGCGCCCCGCAGGCCCACGACCCGAAGGGCCGCCAGGACCGCGTCCCGCTGGTCGCCGCGCGCCCCGTCCAGCCGCGCGGACCGGAACCCGGCCCCCAGCTCGACGCCCGCCCCGGCCGCGACCACTCCCC